>CAYSXA010000111.1:0-9361 GCA_964435005.1 uncultured Anaerolineaceae bacterium
CCCACCACCCCTTCCCCAGAGGTGGCGGTACTTGTGGGTAATCACCAGCTTTCTTACGTTGACTTTGCTCCCATTCTCCCCTATACTGAGGATATGAGTCGGGTGATCGCCGTCGCCAACCAAAAAGGCGGGGTGGGAAAGACAACCACCGTCGCCAATCTGGGCTTGGCACTGGCGCAAAGCAGCCAACGTGTGCTGCTCATCGACCTTGACCCACAGGGCGCGCTCAGCATCACCTTCGGGCAAGACCCGTACCGCCTGAGCGCCTCGATCTCCACCTTGCTGCGCGATCCGGCAAAGCCGCCGGACGGAGCGATCTTCCGCATCCGATCCGGACTGCAGATCATTCCCGCCGGGCGCGGGCTGCTGGTGGACGAAGCACACCTCTGGCAACGCCCCGACCGCGCGGAGCGGTTGAAGCAGGTGCTGCGGGGAATTCGCCAGCGGTGGGACTTCATCCTGCTGGACACCCCGCCCAATCTGGGCATCCTGACCGCGAACGCGCTGACCGCCGCCGATCAGGTGCTCATCCCCGTGGTCACGGAGTACCTGGCCATGCGCGGCGTACGTCCGTTGCTGGACACGATCTGGGGCGTGCGCGATCGACTCAACCCCTCGCTGCGCCTGCTTGGCGTGGTGCCCACCCTGTACGATCTGCGTTCGCAGGCCGCCGTGCAGGCGTTGCAGGAAATCCGGCGGGCTTTCCGCCACTGGGTGTTTTCCCCCATTCCACGGGACGAGGCCGCAGCGATCGCGCCGGCGGCCCGCAAGACGGTGGTCGAATACCGCCCACAAAGCGCCGTGGCGCAGGCCTATCTGCGTCTGGCGGAGGAGGTGAAACGACATGGGTGAGACGAACGAAAATCCCCTGGAAGGCACCAGCGACGAAATGCTGCCCGAACGCGGGCTACCAGTAGACGAAGAGGCGCTGATGGCCGAGGCCGATGCCATGGTCGGCGCGACCGCTGAAGACACGGAAGCCCGCGACCTCACCCCGGAAGAGGTCGAAGCCCTGGCCGAAGGCGCCCCAGAGGACGGCGAAGGCGAAGGCCGCGGCATGGGCGCCGTGGAACCCATCCTGCGCGACGAAGAGGTCGTTGGGCTGCCCACTGAAGAACCCAGCCTGCCGCCGCCGGAATCCACACAGGGGATGCCAGTGTTCAGCGAAGCTTCGCTCAGCGCGCCTGGCCCCGACGAAGGCTTGCCCGGCGGCGAGGCGATGGGCCCCAGCGAGGGTCTGGAAGCCAGCCAGGACATGGTCGCCCTGCTGATCACCGAACCCGTGTTACGCACCATGTGGGAGCGTGCCGATCGCGCCCAGCAGTTGATCAACGAACGCATCGACTCCGTGCCCCTGGCACGCCAGTTGCTCAGCCTGGTGGAGCGTGCGCGCAACGAAATCCTGGCTGGACGCGGCCACTACGAGGAAGCAGAACGCGCTCTGAGCGAAGTGGAGTACCGCGTGGCCTTTGCGGAACGCGTACAACGCTGGTCGTACACCTACGGCCTGGGCATCCTGGCCTACGAGTTGGTCTGGTTGATTGTGCTCGCGCTGGTGGGAATCAACCTGGGGAACATCGTCTCTGGCCTGCTCTCGTCCTCGCTGATCACCCCGCTCTCCCAGGCCAGCGGCAGTACCTCCCTGGCCTCCGACATCACTATCGGCGCCACCAGCATCCTCTGGGGCGGCCTGGGTGGCGTGGTCGGCGCGCTGTACGCCTTGTGGCGGCACGTGGCGCGTCTGCAAGACTTCAGCAAGCAATACACCATGTGGTACATCACCAACCCGATCATGGGGATCACACTGGGCGTGTTCATCTTCCTGGTCATCCGGGCCGGCATGTTCTCGCTCACCGCCGGTGCGAGTAGCCAGGGAATCACCTCCGCCTTCGCCATCTACGTGATGGCCTGGATCGCCGGCTTCCAGCAAAACGTAGCGCTGGACATCGTCCGCCGCATCCTGCGCGTGTTCCGGCTGGAGGAAGAGAAAAAAGAGGGCAACGCCGGGTGACGACCGTGCAACGCACAACACACAGCCCTGACAGATCGAATATCTGTCAGGGCTGTGTGGCTTTTCTTAGAAAACGCTTACGTTTCGCTTACGCGATTCTGACACCACCGACGTACTTTAAGGGCGCAACAATTCACCAGACCTCGAAGTGGCAGGAGGTGGCGTATGTCGAGCATCATCCGGTGGGAACCCTTCCGTGAGATGATTTCGCTGCGCGAAGCCATGGACCGTCTGTTCGATGAAGCCTTCACCCGCCCGATGAGCCTGTTCGACGGCTGGATGCTGCCGCTGGTGGACATGTATCAGACCGAAGATGAGGTGGTGGTCAAGGCCACCGTGCCAGGCGTGAAGCCGGACGACCTGCACATCACGGTGACCGGTGACGTGCTCACCATTCGCGGCGAGGTGAAGGAAGAAAAGGAAGAGAAGAACGCGACCTATCACCTGCGTGAGCGCCGCAGCGGTGCGTTCTCCCGCTCGATCCCGCTGCCGACCAGCGTCGAAGCCGACAAGGCGAAGGCGGTGTTCGAGAACGGCGTGCTCACGCTGACGCTGCCCAAAGCCGAGGAAGTGCGACCGAAGACCATCACAGTGAAAGCGAAGTAACCCCATCCCTCCTCCTCCTTTTCCTGCCCCCTCCTCAACCGCAGAACGACGCACCTGTTCCGGTGCGTCGTTCTGTATTCCAGAAGATAAGCAACCGGTGTGGGCTTCACCCACCGAAGGGGTTCACCACCCCATTCCCTCCTCCTCAGCCTCTCCCCAGTGCACCTTCAATCCGCTTTTTTGGTAAGACCAGGGGCTCTGGGCGGCTACCCGGCCCTCTCCTCTCCCCCAACGGCCCTGACGGGCCGCTTCCCCCCTCCCCTCTCCCAATTGGGAGAGGGGTGAGGGGCAAAACAGATATTTGCCAAACTTGTTCCCTGAAAGTGCACCAGGGGGAGAGAGCCTCAGGAAATCCGGAAGGACTGCAACACATTCATGTAGTTGGCGCGTTCGTAAGCTGTCGGCTCAGCGACCTTCTTGTGGCTCATACTGCCCTGCATCTGGCAAATGGATTCGTACTCATGCTCTTCCATCCAGGTGAGCAGGTCGCTGCGCACGCGGGCGATGTGGTCTATCCCGTGGAGCAGCATCGCCGAGGCCATGTAGGCCGCCTTCGCGCCGACCATCATCGCCTTGAGCACGTCTTCCGCGCTGTGGACGCCGCCGGTGACCGCCAGGTCGACGTTCAGATGCGGCGAGAGAATCGCCGTCCAGCGCAGCCGCTCCAGCAGCTCCTCCGGGCGGCTGAGGTGCAAACGGGGCGTGACCTTTAATCCCTCCAGGTCAATATCCGGCTGGTAGAAGCGATTGAAAAGCACCAGCCCGCGCGCACCGGATTCCTCCAGCCGATGCGCCATGTTCGCCAGCGCGGAGAAGTACGGTGTGATCTTCACCGCCACCGGGATGTCCACGCTGCGCACCACGTCGCGCACCAGCGTCTGGTACATATCCTCCACCTGAGCGCCGGTCTGGCTGGGGTGCGTGGGGAGATAATACAGATTGAGTTCCAGCGCATCCGCGCCGGCCTCTTCAATCAGCCGTGCGTAGCGAATCCAGCCACCGGTGGAAACGCCGTTCAGGCTGGCGATGATCGGAATCCCCACCGCCTCTTTCGCCCGGCGGACGTGATCCAGATACCCCTCCGGGCCGTGGTTGTAGGCTTCCATGTTCGGGAAGTAGCTGAGCGCCTCGGCGTAACTCTCCCCTACATGGTTGATGAAGTAATCCAGCACCTCGCCTTCCGTGGTGATTTGCTCCTCGAACAGCGAGTGCAGCACCACCGCGCCGGCGCCGGCCTCTTCCATACGGCGGATGTTCTCCATTTCTTCGCACAGCGGGTTAGACGACACCACAATCGGGCAGTCGAGTTCCAGCCCCAGATACGTGGTCTTCAAATCAGGCATGATTTCCTCCTCCCAGAAAACAAGGGCGACGCGCGTCACGCGTCGCCCTTCGGTTTACTCTTCATCCGTGAACTGCATCTGCGCCCACATCTGATACATTTGCCAGCGGCGGCGTACGTCCTGCTGGGCTTCTGCGAGCAGGTCTTCCGCCACATCCGGCTTGCTGCGCACCAGCATGGTGTAACGGGTCTCGTTGTACACGTAATCCACCAGCGGGCGCTTGGGCGAGCGCGAGTCGAGCTGGAACGGCGGCTTGCCCTTCTCCGCGCGGCGCGGGTCGAAGCGGAAGAGCGGCCAGTAACCGGTCTCCACCGCGCGTTTCTGCTGCTCCATACCGTAGCGCAGGTCGTAACCATGGGCAATGCAGTGCGCATAGGCCACAATCAGCGACGGGCCAGGGTAGGACTCCGCTTCCAGGAAGGCTTTGATGGTGTGCGTATCGCTGCCGCCCATCGCCACGCGCGCCACGTACACGTTGCCGTAGGACATCGCCATCATCGCCAGGTCTTTCTTGGGCAACGGCTTGCCCGCCGCCGCGAACTTGGCGACCGCCGCGCGCGGCGTGGCCTTGGACATCTGACCGCCGGTGTTCGAGTACACCTCGGTGTCCATCACCAGGACGTTCACGTCGCGGCCCGAAGCCAGCACATGATCCAGACCGCCGTAACCAATGTCGTACGCCCAGCCGTCACCGCCCACAATCCACACGCTCTTGCGCACCAGCACGTCCGCCAGCCCCAGCAGATCGCGCGCTTCGGGCGTCT
Source organism: uncultured Anaerolineaceae bacterium (assembly GCA_964435005.1). GTDB lineage: Bacteria > Chloroflexota > Anaerolineae > Anaerolineales > DRMV01 > CAYSXA01. The sequence continues at coordinate 4,725 of CAYSXA010000111.1, forward strand.
CCAGCCCCTGCAGGCGATCCTTGAGCAACGCCACGCGCTCGCGCTGAGCGCGGATGCTGGCCTCGGTGGACTGGTCGGCGTTCAGCAGTTCGTCCACCAGCTGCTCGCCGATGTGGGCGCTCAGGCGCTTGAGCAGCTCACGCGCGTACTCCGTCTGCTTATCCAGCGTCAGGCGGAAGCCCAGACCGAACTCCGCGTTATCCTCGAACAGCGAGTTCGACCAGGCCGGGCCACGGCCTTCCTTGTTCACCGACCACGGCGTGGTGGGCAGGTTGCCGCCGTAAATCGAGGAGCAGCCGGTGGCGTTCGCCACGATAACGCGGTCGCCGAACAGGCGGGTGAGCAGCGAGAGGTACGGCGTCTCGCCACAGCCCGCGCACGCGCCGGAGAACTCGAACAGCGGCTCCAGCAACTGGTTGTCCTTCACCAGATTGGGCTTGACCGCCGTGCGATCCACATCCGGCAGATTCAGGAAGAAGTCCCAGTTCTCGCGCTCCTGCTCGCGGATGGGCAGTTGCGGCGCCATGTTGATCGCCTTGCGGCTGGTATCGCTCTTGTCCTTCGCCGGGCAGACCTCCACGCACAGCGTACAACCGGTGCAGTCCTCCGGCGCAACCTGGATGGTGTAGGCCATGCCGTCGAACTGCTTCCATTTGGCGTCCATGTGCTTGAAGGTCGGCGGGGCGTCAGCCAGCAGCGCCTTATCGTACACTTTGGCGCGGATTACTGCGTGCGGGCAAACCAGCACGCATTTGCCGCACTGGATGCAAATGTCCGGCTCCCAGACGGGAATCTCCAGCGCGATGTTGCGCTTCTCCCACTTCGTGGTGCCGCTGGGATAGGTGCCGTCGGCGGGCAGCGCACTGACCGGCAGTTCGTCGCCTTCACGGGCAATGATTTTCGCGGTCACCTTCTGGATGAACTCCGGCGCCTCCGGCGGCACGGGTGGCAGCATGTGTTGCTGGCTGGTGATTTTCTCCGGCACCTTCACCTCGTGCAGGTGCTCCAGCGCCGCATCCACCGCCGCGAAGTTCTGCTGCACCACCTGCGGCCCCTTCTTACCGTAGGTCTTCTCGATGGCTTTCTTGATTTGCGCGATGGCTTCCTCCTGCGGCAGCACGCCGCTGATGGCGAAGAAGCAGGCCTGCATCACCGTGTTGATGCGGCGTCCCATGCCGGCCTTCTGCGCCACGGAGTAGCCGTCAATCACATAGAACTTCAGTTTCTTGTCGATAATCTGCTGCTGCACCTCGACCGGCAGGTGATCCCAGACCTCATCCGGCCCGTAGGGGCTGTTGAGCAGGAAGGTCGCGCCGGGCTGCGCCTGCTTGAGCACGTTGATGCGCTCCAGGAACTGGAACTGGTGGCAGGCGACGAAGCTCGCGCGTCGAATCAGGTACGTGGAGCGAATCGGGCGCGGGCCAAAGCGCAGGTGCGATTCGGTCACCGCGCCGGCCTTCTTCGAGTCGTACACAAAGTAACCCTGTGCGTAGTTGTCCGTCTGCTCGCCGATGATCTTGATGCTGTTCTTGTTCGCCCCAACCGTGCCGTCCGAGCCCAGGCCGTAGAACACCGCGCGCACCACGTCATCCGGCTCGATGAAGAAGTCCGGATCGAACTCCAGGCTGGTGTGGGTCACGTCATCGTAAATACCGATGGTGAAGTGGTTCTTCGGCTTGTCCTTCTTCATTTCGTCGAAGACGCCCTTCACCATGGCCGGGGTGAATTCCTTGGACGACAGGCCGTAACGCCCACCAATCACGCGCGGCGGCTTTTCGAACGACGCGGTGCCTTCCACGATGCTCTCGCTGACCGCGTTCACCACGTCCAGGTACAGCGGTTCGCCGGCGCTCCCCGGCTCCTTGGTGCGGTCGAGCGCGGCAATCACCTTCACCGTGGGCGGCAAGGCCTGGATGAAGTGCTCAATGGAGAACGGGCGGTACAGGTGCACCTTGAGCACGCCAACCTTCTCGCCCTGGCCGACCAGGTACTCCACCGTCTCATGAGCGGTTTCCGTGCCGGAGCCCATCAGCACGATCACCCGCTCGGCTTCCGGCGCGCCGACGTACTCAAAGATGTGGTAACGACGACCGGTCACCTCGTAGAAGCGATCCATCGCCTGTTCCACAATCTGCGGCATGCGCTGGTAGAAGGGGTTGACCGTCTCCCGCGCCTGGAAGAACACGTCGGGGTTTTGTGCCGTGCCGCGAATGAAAGGCCGGTCAGGCGAGAGGCCACGCGCACGGTGTGCGCGCACGTCCTCATCGTCGATCATGGCGCGGATTTGCTCCGCGCTCAGTTGCGCAATCTTGTTCACCTCATGCGAAGTGCGAAAACCGTCGAAAAAGTGCAGGAACGGCACACGCGCCTTCAGCGTGGCCGCATGGGCAATCAGCGCCATGTCCTGTGCTTCCTGCACCGAGCCCGAAGCCAGCAGGGCAAAGCCCGTGGCGCGCGTCGCCATCACGTCGGAATGATCGCCAAAGATCGAGAGCGCCTGCGCCGCCACCGAACGCGCGGCGATGTGGAACACCGTCGAGGTCAGCTCGCCCGCGATCTTGTACATGTTGGGAATCATCAGGAGCAAGCCCTGGGACGCGGTAAAGGTGGTGGTCAGCGCGCCGGTCTGCAACGCGCCGTGTACCGCCCCGGCAGCGCCGCCCTCGCTTTGCATCTCCACCACAGACGGAACTGTCCCCCAGATGTTCGGGCGCCCCTCAGCCGCCCATTGGTCGGCCCATTCGCCCATCGGGGAGGAAGGGGTGATCGGATAAATCGCCACCACCTCACTCACCTGATAAGCCACGTTGGCAACCGCCTCGTTGCCGTCCAGCGTAACAAACCGTTGCTCACTCATACAGCGCCTCCTGAAAAGTTCACCGGCTCATCCCACAAGGGTCATGCACACCCGCAGGGGCCTGTGGATGAATCCACCGGACAGGGCTCCGAAACCGCCTGAAGGCGGTTGAACCAGTCCGCTTGAGCGGACTTGCCACCGGGAAGCCGGGGATTTCAATCCCCAGCGGTGGCGTCATCTCTGCTCTTGCACGCGTTTCGCAGATGAGCCAGAGCCGCCTGTCCTGGCAGCCACGTTGCGCCAGGGCGCCGGCGTCAGATCCAACGTTGCGATTTAGCGTAATGCCGCAACTCATCCCGGAAATCGGGATGCGCGATGTTAATCAGTTCCAGCGCGCGCTCGCGGATGCTCTTGCCGTGCAGCGAGGCCACGCCGTACTCGGTCACCACGTAGTGCACGTCCCCGCGCGAGGTGACCACACCCGCACCAGGCTTCAACTGCGGCACGATGCGCGACACCGTGCCACCCTTTGCCGTGGACGGCAGCGCGATGATCGCCTTCCCACCCTTCGACCGCGCCGCACCGCGCACGAAGTCCACCTGACCGCCGATGCCGCTGTAGAAGCGCGTGCCAATCGAGTCGGCGCACACCTGGCCGGTCAGGTCAATCTCGATGGCCGAATTGATGGCGATCATCTTCTCGTTCTGCGCGATGATGAACGGGTCGTTCACGTAGTCCGACGGATGCAACTCAATCATCGCGTTGTCGTGCACGAAATCGTACAGCCGCTGCGACCCAAACAGGAAACCGGCGATAATCTTGCCCGGATGCAGCGTCTTGCGCTCGTTGGTAATCACGCCGCGGTTCACCAGGTCAATCACACCGTCGGAGAACAACTCGGTGTGAATCCCCAGGTCGCGCCGATCGCCCAGGTTCGCCAGCACCGCGTCAGGAATCGAACCGATGCCCAGTTGCAGCGTGGCGCCGTCGGGAATCATCTCAGCGATGAACTCCCCGATGCGCGCCTGCTCCGGCGAGTACGTCCCCTGCGGCGCTTCGGGCAGGGGATAATCCACTTCGACGATGGCGTCCAGTTTGCTCACGTGGATGAACGAGTCGCCGAGCACGCGCGGCATCTGGCGGTTCACTTCAGCGACCACCACCCGCGCCGCCTGCGCCGCCGGTTTGGTCACCCCGACCTCCACACCGAACGAGCAGAAGCCGTGCTCATCGGGCGGGGAGACCTGGATGAAGGCCACGTCGAGCGGCAGGTTGCCTTCGCGGAACAGGCGCGGCACTTCGGAGAGGAAGATCGGCGTGTAGTCCGCGCGGCCTTCGGCCACCGCCTTGCGGGCGTTCGGTCCCATGAACAACGCGCGGTGGCGGAAACTCTGAGAATACTCCGGGCGCAGATAGGGCGCTTCACTGAAAGCCAACACGTGGACAATCTCCACGTTGCGCAACTCGTCCGCGCGTTCCACCAGCGCCTGAGAGAGCACCTGCGGCGCGCCCGCTCCACCGCCCAGGTAGATGCGCATCCCGCTCTGGACGACCTTCACCGCCTCTTCGGGCGTGGTCAGGCGACTCTTGTAAATCTCGGCGACCAGTTTCACGTCTGCACCTCCCCCCGCCACACCACCACGCCGCGACGCAACGCGGGCTGTCTTTCCAGCGCGGTTTCCAGCCCCTGCTCGCCAATTGCCAGCAGGTAGGGCAGGGCCGCGTTGGTCAGCGCGTGGCTGGCCGTGCGCGGCACGCGCCGCTGCCCGTTCGGCCTGGTGCGGGGCCTGTGATGTATCCCACTCCGCACCTCCGCCGGCATCGGTCGGGGGAGGTCATG
>CAYSXA010000112.1:0-9301 GCA_964435005.1 uncultured Anaerolineaceae bacterium
ATAGACCAATCAGACTAACAAACCAATCAGACTAACAGGTGGTATAATCGCCTTTGCGCTTGGAACAAACCCCACCGTGGAGACATCCCTATGAAACTGCACGAATATCAATCCAAACAGGTCTTCGCCCGATACGGCGTCCCCATCCCCAGCGGGCGGGTCGCGGCTACCGCAACCGAAGCGAGGCAAATCGCAGAAGAACTCGGTGGCCGCGTCGTCATTAAAGCCCAGGTGCTGGTCGGTGGGCGCGGCAAAGCGGGCGGCGTAAAACTCGCCAAATCGCCTGAAGAGGCCGAGGAACTGGCGACCCAAATCCTCGCCATGGAAATCAAAGGGCTACCGGTGCGCAAGGTGCTGGTGGACGAAGCAGCCAACATCGCCCAGGAAATCTACCTGGGCATCACCAACGACCGTGCGGCGCGCAAGCCGGTGCTCATGGCGTCCGCTGCCGGCGGCGTGGAGATCGAGGAAATCGCCCGCCAGACACCGGAGAAGATCATCAAGGTGCACATCGACCCTCTGTTGGGGTTGCGCGACTATCAGGCGCGTGATGTGGCGCTCTTCCTTGACCTGCCCCGCGAACTGTGGCGCGATTTCGGCAAGATCGTCCATGGCCTGTGGAAGGCCTACCAGGAGAACGACGCCACGCTGGCGGAAATCAACCCCCTGGTGATCACCGACGAAGGCCAGTTACTCGCCGTGGACGGGAAGATGCTGATTGACGACAACGCGCTCTTCCGTCACCCCGACCTGGCCGAGATGCGTGACCTGGACGTGGAAGCCCCTGCGGAGATTGAGGCGCGCAAGTACGGCCTCTCGTTCATCAAACTGGACGGCGAGATCGGCTGCATGGTGAACGGTGCCGGCCTGGCGATGGCGACCATGGACATCATCAAGCACTTCGGCGGGGAACCGGCGAACTTCCTGGACATTGGCGGCGGCGCGAACGCCGAAAAGGTGGCTGCTGCGCTGCGCATCATCCTGTCCGACCCCAATGTGAAAGCCATTCTGTTCAACATCTTCGGCGGCATCACCCGCTGCGACGAGGTCGCCAAAGGCATTCTGGCCGCACTGGAAGAAGTGAAGACCGACGTGCCCATGGTGGTGCGCCTGGTGGGCACCAACGCCGAAGAAGGCCGCCAGTTGCTGGCGGATGCCGATATGATCACTGCCAACACGCTGGCCGAAGCGGCACAGAAAGCCGTGGCGGCGGCCAGGGAGGGTTGAGATGAGCATTCTGGTTGACAAGAACACTCGCCTGCTGGTACAGGGCATCACAGGCCGCGAAGGCCTGTTCCACACCGAGCAAATGGTCGCCTACGGCACGAACGTGGTCGCCGGCGTGACGCCCGGCAAAGGCGGCGAATGGGTGCTGGACGGCAAAATCCCGGTCTTCGACTCAGTCAAGGTGGCGGTCGAGGCCACCGGCGCAAACACCAGCGTGATCTTCGTGCCCGCGCGCTTCGCTGCAGACGCGATCTTCGAGGCCGCCGACGCGGGCATCGAACTGATCGTGTGCATCACCGAGGGCATCCCGGTCAGCGACATGATGCGCGTGCGCAATTACCTGGATCAGAAAGGCACGCGGCTGGTCGGGCCGAACTGCCCTGGCCTGCTCACCCCCGGCGAGGCCAAGGTGGGCATCATCCCCGGCAACATCGCCATCCCCGGCAACGTGGGCATCGTCTCCCGCTCCGGCACGCTGACCTATGAGGTGCTCTACGCGCTGAAGCAGGCCGGCATGGGCGCGAGCACCTGCGTGGGCATCGGCGGCGATCCGGTGAACGGCACCAGCTTCCTGGATGTGCTCCGCATGTTCAACGAAGACCCACAAACCGAAGCCGTGGTGCTGATCGGCGAAATCGGCGGTTCGGACGAGGAGCGCGCAGCAGAGTACATCGCCCAGCACATGCGCAAACCGGTCGTCGGCTTCATCGCCGGTCAGACCGCGCCACCCGGCAAACGCATGGGGCACGCCGGCGCCATCGTGGAAGGCGGCGAAGGCACGGCGGCGGAGAAAATCCGCGCCCTGGAGGCCGCCAACGTCAAAGTGGCGAGCTTCCCCGAAGAAATCCCCAGCCTGCTCCAGGACTGAACAGCATCCCACTCTGCGCAGATCAGAATCCCTCCCTCCCCTCCCTTTGTAAAAGAGGGGAGGGGGTGCCGCACCGAGCAACCGAGCCTGTCGAAGCCCATCGCTGAGGTGCGGCGGGGGAGGGGTGAGATTCCGTCGCACATTTTTCGGAAATGAGCCAGGCACGAAGGGCACGGAGGAACCGACAACCTCCTTTGAGCCCTTCGTGCCTCGGTGGTTGGGATGAAGACCAATGCCTGCCCCGAAGACCCTGGTCATCCAGATCGCAGAAATCCACGGTCACTGCCCGGTGTATCGGGTGGGTGACTGCTTCCGCATCCGCGACGGATACCGTCTGGAAGCCGACCGCCCGCTGTGCATGCACGCACTGGCCTCGCTGATGCCGTACTACGTGGCGCTCAGTCGGGGGATTTCGTCGGCGGAACTGGGGCTGGCGGACGGGCAGGGGATTGCCTGCGTGCAATGCCTCGACCCGGCGCACCGCACCGGCGGCGGCACGGTGACCTTCCAGATTCACGTGGGAGAGGACAAACATGCCTGACGATTCCGCGCTGCCGCTGGTGATCGTGACCCACGCCCTGCCGGAAGGGTGGCTCGACCCGCTAAAGGGACGCTGCCGCCTGCGAATCGGCCCGGCGGGCGGCGAGGGGCTGTCCGCCGAACTGGAGGCCTGGCTGCCCGAAGCGGCAGGGTTGTTCACCCTGCTCACCGACCCGGTGGACGAGGCGCTGCTGGCGCGCGCGCCGGAGTTGCGCGTGGTGAGCAACATGGCGGTGGGGGTGAACAACATTGACCTGGACGCCTGCACCCGGCGCGGCATCCCGGTCGGGCACACGCCCGGCGTATTGACCGACGCGACCGCCGACCTGGCCATGTTGTTGCTTCTATCCGCCGCCCGCCGACTGCCCGAAGCGGCCCTTGACGCGCGCGAAGGCCGGTGGACGACCTGGTCACCCACTGGCTGGCTGGGCGCTGACCTGCGCGGGCGCACGCTGGGCATCGTGGGCTTCGGCGCTATCGGTCAGGCGGTCGCCGCGCGCGCCCGCGCCTTCGGGATGCGCATCCTCTACCACAGCCGTACCCGTAAACCCAAAGTTGAACGTCACCTAGAAGCGACTTTCGTCTCCCTGACGGACCTGCTGAGGCAAAGCGATTTCGTCAGCCTGCACGTACCTCTCACCCCGGAGACGCGCGGCCTGATCGCTGCTGACGCCCTGCGTGCCATGAAACCGACCGCCATCCTGGTCAACACCGCGCGCGGCCCGGTGGTGGACACCGACGCGCTGGTGCATGCGCTGCGTGAGGGCTGGATACGCGCCGCCGCGCTGGACGTGACCGACCCCGAACCGTTGCCGCCGGAACACCCGCTCTACGCGCTGCCGAACTGCCTGATCACCCCGCACATCGGCTCGGCGACCGAGGAGACCCGCCGCCGCATGGCCGAACTGGCCTGCGAAAACCTGCTCGCCGGGTTACGCGGCGAGCGGTTACCACACTGTGCCAACCCGGAGGTGTACGCCGCATGAACGAGGTAACGTTTCAGGTGCAGGACGGGGTCGGCGTCCTGACCGTCCGCCGCCCGGCGGTGCGCAACGCGCTGAACCGCACGGCGCAGGAAGCGTTCGCCGCCGCCGTGGAGCAGGCACACCGCACCCTCGACCTGCGCGCGCTGATCCTGACCGGCTACGGCCCGGCGTTCATCTCCGGCGGCGACCTGGGCGAACTGGCGCGCGAACCCGCCGGAGAGGTCGGCGTCTGGCTGCCGCGCATCATGGGGGACGCGCTCAACCGGCTGGAAGCGCTGCCCTGCCCGGTGATTGCGGCCATCAACGGCCCGGCACGCGGCGGTGGCGCGGAGACCGCCCTGGCCTGTGACCTGCGCATCATGGCCGAAGATGCCACCATCGGTTTCGTCCAGGTACGGCTGGGGTTGACCACCGGCTGGGGCGGGACGGCGCGGCTGGTGCCCCTTATTGGCTACGCGAAGGCGCTCGAAATCCTCACCACCGGCGCTATCCTGGACGCCCAGGAAGCGCTCGCCATCGGCCTGGTCAACCAGGTTGTACCCGCCGGAGCGGCGCTCCAGGCCGCACACGAACTGGCCCACCAGATCGCCGCCTTCCCGCCGGAAACCTTGCGCGCCATCAAGCGACTGGCACGGCTGGCGCTCTCCCATCCACCGCAGGCCGTACAGCAGGCCGAACGCGAGGGATTCCCCGCACTGTGGAACTCAGACTATCGCTTGCAGGCCATCCAGCGCTTCCTGGCGCGGTAACGTCCTGAGCGGGGTACAATAATCCAAAAAGGACTCCTATGTGCGGACGATTCACCCTCACCCTGAATGGCGTGGCGCTCCAGCAGGCGTTCCCGCAGTTCCTCATCCCGGCGCAGGTACAACCGCGCTACAACATCGCGCCCACCCAGCCCGTGGCCGTGGTCCCCAACGACGGGCAGAAGCGGCTGGACTTCTTCGTCTGGGGGTTGATCCCTTCCTGGGCAAAAGACCCGACCATCGGTCGCCGCATGATTAACGCCCGCGCAGAGACGCTGGCGCAAAAGCCTTCCTTCCGCGCGGCGTATCGACGGCGGCGTTGTCTGATCCTGGCCGACGGGTTCTACGAATGGCAACGTGTGGATCCCGGCCCGAAAATCCCCTACCGAATCACGTTACGCGACGGGCAGCCGTTCGCCTTCGCCGGGCTGTGGGAAACCTGGCTCGCGCCGGACGGCTCCGAAGTGCGCACCTGCGCCATCATCACCACCCAGCCGAACGAACTCATTGCACCCATCCATAATCGGATGCCGGTCATCTTACCGCCGGAAGCCTACGACCGGTGGCTGTCGCCAGAGGAACAATCCGCCACGGCGCTGCAATCCCTGTTACGCCCCTACCCGGCGGACGCCATGCGCATGTACCCGGTCTCCCGGCAGGTAAACAACCCGCGCCTGGACGACCCGGCGTGCATTGAGCCTTTGCGCCCGGCCTGAGGCGCACAGACTTCCAGGAGGTATCCCCATGAAACGCTGGACATTCATCCTGCTGGGGAGCGTTATCGCACTCCTCGGCCTGTACGCGCTGCTGGCCGGGCTCGCCGACCCGGTACCGGAGCACGCCTTCTTTCGGGACATAGCGAAACCCACGGTAATTGCGCACCGAGGCGGCGCCGGCCTGCGTCCTGAAAACACCCTGGCTGCGTTCAGCCACGCCGTCGCGCTGGGTGTGGACGTGCTCGAAATGGACATCCATGCGACCGCTGACGGCACGCTGGTCGTGATCCACGACTCGACGGTGGATCGCACCACGAACGGGAGCGGAAAGGTCAAGGAGATGACGCTGGCAGAGGTCAGGCAACTCGACGCAGGTTACCAGTGGTCTCCCGACAATGGCCAGACCTTCCCCTACCGCGGACAGGGGATCACCATCCCTACCCTGGAGGAAGTGTTCCAGGCCTTCCCCGATACTCGGATGAACATCGAAATCAAACAACGCGAGCCATCCATTGCCGGCACGCTGTGTGACCTGATCCGCGCCTACGCTATGCAAGAGAAGGTACTCGTGGCCTCGTTCCACAAAACCGCCATGCAGGAATTCCGCGCGGCCTGCCCGGAGGTCGCCACCGCCTCGTACAAGGACGAGATGCGCGTGATGTACGCGCTGGCGACTCTACGCCTGATCGGCATCTATTCGCCCGTTGCCCAGGCGGCACAGGTGCCCGAATATTGGGGAGACATCCGTGTAATCACCCCGGCCTTCGTACGCGGCATGCACGCACGCGGGATACAGGTGCACGCCTGGACAATCAACGAACCGGAGGACATGCAACGCCTGCTCGCCCTGGGCGTGGACGGAATCATCACCAATTACCCCGATCGACTGCTGACGCTGCTGGGACGTTAAAAGCCGCCGCTGGCCGGGCTCCCCTTCTCCGGGCGCCCAGCCAGCGATAGTACAGCAAACGCCCTCTACTCCTCCTCGAACGGCATCCCCAGCGCCGCGGGCGGGACGACCTGCATCGAGCGCAGCAACCGCATGACCAGCCGCCGCGCGTCCGGCGGCAGACCGGCCAGCGTGCGCGTCACCCATTCCGTGTTGCCGATGTTCACCAGCAGCAGGGTGAGGATCATCAGCGGGAAGGGCGCCACCTGGAGCACCTGCGAGGGCACGCCGGGCAGGTAGGGTTGCAACACCAGCCCCAGCCATTGTAACAGCGCAAACAGGTACGCGCCGATCGCGCCGCGCAGCGGGTTCCAGCCGCCGAAGATGGTCAGCGCCAGCGCAATCCACCCGATGCCGTCCAGGCCGGAGATTGTGCCCTTCCAGCCCGCCTTCACGCTGAGCGAGTACGTCGGGCCCGCCAGCCCCACCAGCGCACCGCCGATCACGGTGTACAGGTAACGTTGCAGACGCACGTTCGCCCCGCGAGCGTGCGCCGCTTCCGGTCGTTCGCCAATGCCCTGCAAAACCAGCCCCGGCATGGTCTTGAACATCCAGTACCAGGCAGCGAAAATCAGCACAAAACTCAGATAGGTGAGCAAGTCCTGGCGGAAGAACAGCACACCGATCACGGGGATATCTTTCAGCCCTGGAATGAACAACGAAGGCAGGCGCGGCCCCTGCAACCCCATGAACGGATTGCCGAGGAAGTAAGACAGGTCGCGCGTCATCAGCGCCAGTACGAACCCGACCGCTACCTGCGACTGGCGCAATGTGATGCTGGCGAAGGCCACAATGAAGGCCACCAGCGCGCCAACCAGCATCCCGGCCAGGAAGCCGGCCAGCAGGCTCTCCGTGCGCACTGCCACCGCGAAGGAAGCCATCGCCGCCAGCAGGATGGTGCCGTTCACCGAGAGATTGATCACGCCCGCCCGCTCGGTCAAGGTCTCGCCGATGGTGGCGAACACCACCGGCGCCGCGGCGGTAAGCACACCCGCCAGACCGATCAGGATCTGCTCGCCGGTCATGCCTCACCTCCCGCTTCAGCCACCGGTCTGCGTCGGGCAAACTGCCGTCGCGCCCCTTCCATCAACAAGAAAGCCAGCACCAGCGCACCCTGGATTACGCCTGACAACGACGAGTCGAGTTGCAACACAATGGGCAGCTGGATGCTACCGATGTTGATCGCCGCGAAGAACAGCGCCACCAGCGGCGCCCAGGCGGGCAGGTAGTTCACCAGCATGGCGACCAGCAGCCCCAGCCAGCCATAGCCGCTGGAAATCGAGGGAATGAGCCGGTGATAAACTGCGGTCACCTGCACTGCGCCCGCCAGCCCGGCGAACACGCCACAAATCAAAAACGAGAGCATCATCATCCGCTGCGTGGGAATCCCCAGCAGATACGCCGCGCGCGGATTGCGCCCTACGGCCTTCAGTTTCAGTCCGAAGTACGTCCCCTGCAACAGAAAGTACACCACCACCGCGCCGACCACGCCTACGCCCAGCGCCCACAGGCTGAGTCGCGTGCCGCTCCAGGCCGGCAGCCAGAGTTCCGTCGGGAACGGCTCGGTGCCGCTCATCGAACCGATGCCGGGGCGTTTCCACGGGCCGAAGATCAGCCACAGCGTGAGCGCCACGGCGACGAAATCCAGCCCCAGGCCACCGAAGATCTCGTTCACGCCGCCGTAGGTCTTCAGCACGCCGGCCAGCGCCGCCCACAACGCCCCGCCAAGCGCGCCGGCCAGCAAAGCCAGCGTCAGAATGAGCGCCGGCGGCAGCCCGCTTTCCTGCAATCCACGCAGCGCCCAGGTGGTGAAGATCGCGCCCAGCACGATCTGCCCTTCCACGCCAATGTTCCACAGGCCAGTTGCAAAAGTGACCAGCAGACCGGAGGTCGCCAGCAGCAACGGCACCCACGCCACCAACACGTCCGTAATCTTGCGCATCGAGCCGACGGAGCCGATGACCATCTGACGATACGCCTCCAACGGCGGCGCGCCAGCCAGCACCAGTACCAGCGTGGTGAACAGCAAAGCCAGCAGCACCGCGCCCACTCGAAACGCCGTGTTCCACCACCACGGTCCTCGTTCGTTCACGCCTGTGCCTCCTGAATCACCCCGGTCTCAAAACCGCGCCCGCCGATGCGCTGTCCCAGTTGTTCCAGCGTGGTCTCGGCAGCCGGCAGCGGCTCCGACACATGTCCCCCAAAGAAGACCAGGATGCGATCACTGTAATGTAAGATTTCTTCCAGATCGGATGAGATGAAGAAGATCGCCGTCCCCTGACGGCAACGCGCTTTCAACTGTTGCCACACCCAGATCGCGGATTCCATATCCAGACCGCGTGTGGGATGTTCCATGAGCAACAAGCGCAAATCGGGACGCAACAGCGAGAGCAACGCCCGCTGCTGATTGCCGCCGGAAAGCGATTCCACGGTGGACTCCGGACGGCCCCGGATGCTGAAGTGTTCAATGGCCTCCTCGGTCCAGCGGCGGGCTTGCTGATGGTCAATGAACAGGCCCTGCTGCTCTCGCGCCAACACCGTGTGCTCGGTCAGCGTCAGGGAAGGAACCAGCCCTTCTTCCAGGCGCGCCGCCGGCATATACGCCACGCCATGGCGCATGTAATCATGGTAAGTTTTGCCGGTCAGGTTCACGCCCCCTACCCAGACCTCGCCGCCCACCGGGCGCTCCAGGCCAGCGCAGGCGCGCAACAGATGGGTTTGTCCGCTCCCTTCCATGCCCGCCAGGCCAATGGTCTCGCCCGCGCGCACCTCCAGGTTCACCCCTTCGATGCGCAGCCGCACGTCCTCCAGCATGAGGTCACGCAGGCGCAGCACCGGCTCTCCGAGCGTCGGTTCTTCGCGTTCGCCCACGCGGATGACTTTGCCGAACATCAGCGAAACCAGGTGATCCACATCGTAAGGTCGATCCACCTCGCCGACCAGCCGACCGGCACGCAGCACGGCCACCTGATCGCACAATGCTTCAACCTCATCAAGTTTGTGGGTGACGAAAATCACCGTCTTCCCTTCCCCGGCCAGACGGCGCAGTGCAGCAAATAATTTCTCCTTTTGCTGCGCGCTGATGCCCGTGGTCGGCTCATCAAAAATCAGCACGCGCGCACCCAGCCAGAGCAGGCGCAGGATTTCCAGTTGCTGGCGTTCGCCCACGGTCAACGAGCCGACCAGCGCGTTCGGGTCCCTGTCTCTTATACAAATCCCCGAGCCCACGAGACAGGCAGAAATCTCGTATGCCGTCTTCTGCTTGAAAA
>CAYSXA010000113.1:0-9264 GCA_964435005.1 uncultured Anaerolineaceae bacterium
AGGCGACCAGGGCTGGAAGACCCTGCGCGCCGCGAAAGTCACCATTGAGGTCACCACCGAGGCGGCCCACAGCGGGAATCACGCGCTGGCCATCCGCAGCCAGGGGACTGAGGGACAAGGCGCGGTGGCCAGCCCGCCACTGCCGGTCACACCGGGGAAACGCTACCGCCTGGCCGGGTACTTCAAAATTGAGTTCGGCTACGTGGACGAATCGGGGAACCCGACCTTCTGGCAAGAGGGGCTGTACCGGGGCGACCGTCCCATCAGCGGGTTGTACCTGCAATGGCTGGACGCCAGCGGCGCGCCGCTGGGGGAATCGCCATTGCCTGCTGTGCCGCTGCACTGGAACGCGCAGGACTGGCACCGCCTTAGCCGTGAGGTCACCGCGCCTGCGGGCGCGGCGGCGGCGCAGGTGATCATCGGCGCGCGCCCCATCACCGGCGCGGTCTGGGCGGACGACCTCTCCTGGGTGGAAAGCCCCGAAGCAGATCAGCCTCTGACCGGGACGCTGGAAATCGCATCAGACCATGTTACCCAGACCGGCGAGGTGGACGGCCTGCAAGTCCAGGTCACGTATCGTCCCGCCGGCGACCACATCGCCATCACCACCACGGTGAGCGACCCCACCGGCGGCCCGCGCGCCCTGGACGTGGGGTGGGGCCTCCCCCTGGTGCTGACCTCGCCCGGTGCGACCGGAGGGACAGCCTGGAGGTGGTGGGACGGCCTCCGTGAAAACCGTCCCCTCGCCGCTGACCAGGACTTCGCGCGCGCCGTCAGCGCCGACATCACCAGCTACCTGCCCATCTCCCTCTACCCCTACAGCGTGATCGAGAACGGGACCACGGCGATCGCGCTGGGCATCCCGCTGGACTCACCCCGCTACATGCTGCTGCACTACGATGGCTGGAGGGACCGCTACGAAGGTCGCGCCCACCTGGGCGTCAGCCCGCTGGCGACGAAACTGAACGGACAGGCCGATTTCACCCTTTTGCTCTACCGGAGCGATCCGGCCTGGGGGTTGCGAGCTGCCGCAGCCAGGCACGCTGCCATCGGCCCAGACTGGTACGACACCCCGGCAGACTTCTCACCCTATGAAGACTACGTGCGCGACCACTTTCCCGATACTGAACCCGGACGCCAACGGCTGAAAACGTACAACGAACAACACATCTATGCCGCTCAGTACTCCGTCTTTGAGACGCCCGTCTCGATGGAAGAGAAAAGTGCCAGCGCGCCCACCTACGCTGCTGCCCTGGCGTTCCTGCAATCCCTGGCGGAAGCGAACGCCCCGCAGGGGACGTACCCCGCCTCTGTGGTGTGCGACGCCGCCGGCGAACCGCATCTCAAAAGCATCGGCGTGTTCCCCTGGTCGCGCGGGAAGTGGACGGCGATCTGGATCCCCAACATGGACCCCGATCTACCCGATGGCTTCGGCGCTGCCAGACTTGAGGAACTGCATCGCCTGTTCACCACCACGGCGCAGCAAGGACTGTTGCTCAACGGCGTCTTCGTGGATAACTTCATCTCCACCACCACCATCGACCTGTGCCCGGACCACCTCGCCGTGGCCGACCTGCCGCTGACCTACACACCGAACACCTACCAGTCCGGCGTGCACGTGGCCTCTGCCGGCTGGGAATACCTGACCCAACTGCGCGCCCTGCTGGACGCCCAGCCAGAGCCGTATCGCAGTATTGTGGTCAACTTCTGGGGGATGGGCATCCCCAACCTGCTCTCCCCGTACCTCGACGCCTTCGGCAGCGAAGGCGACACCACCAGAGCCGGGAACAATTGGGAGCTCTCCATCCTGGACTATCGCCGCGCCACGGCCATGGGACGCCCACGCCTGTTCGCCAACCAGGCGTCCAACCTGAGCGCCAGCGAAGTCAAGGCCTTCGCCCACGAAGCGCTGTTCTATGGCACGTGGGGGAGCCAGGGCCCCAACGCCCAGGGGTGGCCCGCTTCTGCCGCGAAAACCCTCACCTGGTTGAACGAGCAGGTCAAACCGTTGATCCTGCTGGGCTGGCAACCCATCCCCTACGCAACCATCGACCATGCCGACGTGTGGGTGGAGCGCTTCGGCAACCATGCCTTCACCGTGCACAACTGGGGCGACAAGCCAGCGGACTTCACCCTAACCATCGACCTGACCGCGCTGGGCATCGACCCTGCCGGGCTGCACATCACCGAATCCGTGTCGGGCACAACGGTTGAAGGGACGGTCACCGCCGCCGGGCTTCTGGAAATCCACGGGCACCTGGACGCCAGTCACACAGCCGTGTACTGGATCGGCAAATAACACACCTCAGCACAACAACCAACCTGTGAGAAATTTTTTTCAGGAGGTATGCCATGAGTTCACACCGCAAACTGTCCATCCTGATTGCTCTTTTCCTCCTAGTGGCAGCATGCACACCCGCACGCACGCCACCCCCACGGGAGACCGCCGTCGGGCCGGTCAACCAGCTGCCGCCGACGCGCCCCCCACGGCCTTCGCCGACGCCGCCTCTTCCTCAACGACCGGCGCCCACGCCTATACCGCAGCCATCGCCCACCCCCGCCGGCCCGGCGGTATTGCTGTTCACCATCGGCATGCACATCGAGCCAATGGGCACCACCGCACAGGGCTTCCAGAGCGGCAAGGCGGATTACAACAACCCACGCGTCTTCCAGCGTCACGCAGACGACATTGACCTGCTGGCGCAGATCGTGGAAGCGCACGGCGGGGTGATGGTCTTCCAGGCACAATCACCCTTTACCACCCAGGCCATTGCGCTGGGGAACACCCTGCTGGCCGACCTGGCCGCCCGCGGCCATGAGATCGCGCTGCACTTCCACGAGGACGCACACCTGGGGCCGAACCCCGAAGCCCTGCCGCCCGACCAGTGGTGTGCGGTGATGAAAGAAGAAATCGGCTACATCCAGCAGGCCAGCGGCGTGGAGCACGTCCGCTACTGGAGCGGCGGCAACCTGTACCCACACCTGCTGGAAGCAGCTACCTGCGCCGGCCTGGAAGTCAATTCCGACTGGAAGAACCCGCATACCCAGACCACCGACCTCTCGCTGGTCGGTGTGCACCCCTGGCGTCCTGCCGGCAGCCCAAACGGCGAAGACGTGACCGCGTTCGCCACTCACGACCCGAACGGCGCGGTTATCTTCCTCCCCGAAGGCCAGTACGACCAGAGCAACTTCGCCTCCATGCGCCGCTCCGAGGACATGGGTGGCGACGAGGCCTACTTCGAGTACCTGAAAACACAACTCTACGCCTCACTGGAGGCCGCCGAGCCGGGCAAGGTGAACGTATTCCATTTCACCGTGCATCCTGGCGAGTTTCGCGGCGGACCGAATGACGAACCTTTCGCCGTGATCGACCGCTTCCTGACCGAGGTCATCGACCCGCTGGTAGCGGAAGGCCGCGTCCAATGGGCGACCTTCTCGCAGATGGCCGACGCCTACATCGCATGGGAACAGGCACAGGCTGGCGCAAGCTCTGCTCTGCCACCGCAACCGACCACGCCGTCACCGACGGCTTCAGCCTCACCTGCGGTCGCTGGTTACATCACCTTCATCGTGAACGTGCACGACTGGGTGCACAGCGACCAGAGCGCCGAGACGCTGCTGCGGCTGATCGACCTGTTCGAGCGCTACGGCGTGCGCGGTGATTTCTACCTCACCGCGCCGGTAGCGCGCGAATACGCGGAGAAGTACCCCGAAGTGCTCGACCGGTTGCAGCAGAGCGGCATGACGGTCAGTTACCACGTGCGCGCCCCACACCCACTGACCGAGGGCTTCGTCCAGCCCCTGCAAGGGCTGGACGGCGCGGCGCTGCGCCAGGCCATCCAGGACTACGAGACCTACCGCCTGGACCTGGCGACCGGCGGCCTGGACCGCTCCCGGCCAGGCGGGTACACCTATGTGGCCCGGGTGATTGGACGCCCGCCCGTGGCCGTCGCCGCCAGCGCCGAGCCGCGCATCATGGCCGTCGCCCGCCAGGTGTATGCCGACCTCGGCGCGCGCATGACCGTGCTCTACCACGAATCGGGCACGAAGATCGACCAGCCCTTCGAATACGTGGATGGGCTGCTCGTCCGTCCGGTGGACTTCAGCGTGACGCGCGTCACGCTGGAAGGCGGCGGCCAGAATTTCTGGTGGAATCTGGTCACCAGCCCACGAGCCGCCGAGTTTCACCCGATCGCCGTGCTGGAGGCCGGGCTGGCCGACTGGCAGGCCCACAGCTACCCACGCCCGCCGTTCATCCTGGCCCACATCCACGAGAACAACTTCTACCGACGCGGCTCGGTGGCCTGGGGTTCGTTTTACTACGAAATCGACGCGCACGGCAACAAAACCGACCCGCTCTCCCCGCCCTTCGACCTGAGCGCGCCCGACCCATCCATCCCGCGCTCCGCCGAGGAGCAGGAAGCCATCTGGCAAGCCTATGAGGAATTGATCGCCTACGCCGTCGAACACCTGCAGGTGGTCACCTCGGAGGACATTCTGAACATGGCGCCGCCGCCATGAGCCCCCAGCGCACAGAAGGCGCGATGAAGGCACAACGGCCTTTGTCCCTTCTTCTCGTGTTCGGCAGCCTGCTGCTCACCCTGGCGGCCTGCCGCTACCCGCCGAAGAAAGCGCCTCAGCCGCCGAGCACGGTCGCCACGCCCACCATACCTTTCCCTGTCGCAGAGGCCGTCACGCCTGGCGTCCCACCACTCGCACTGCGCTTCGGCATCACCCGCACATCCAACTTCTTCGACTGCAACCAGGCACGGGGCATCGGGGCGGGCGCGACCTGGGTGGTGGTTCCCTGGAAGGCCATCCAGCCCGCACCCGACCAGTGGACCTTCGACCGCCTGGACGCGGTGATCGAAAACGCCGAAGCCTGCGGCGTGGAGATCAGTCTGAAACTGGAAACCGGCCACGACCACTGGGGCGTTCAGCCAGGGGGGAACAGCAAAGGCTCCATGCCACCGAGGAGTCTGGACGCCTACGCCACCTGGGTGCAGACCACCGTCCGACGCTATCGGGGCCGCGTGCGCGCCTATGCCATCGAAAACGAGGTCAACGCCAGCGATTTCTGGGCGTCTTCCTGGGAGGAATACCTTCCTGTCTGGCAGACCGGCTACGCGGCGGTAAAAGCCGGCGACCCCGACGCCCTGGTGGCCGATTTCGGCATCCCCAGCCTGGTGTACGGCCCGGCGATCGCTCACAACCTGTATACCCAGGGAGACGTGGCAGGTGCCATCGAATGGCTCAACCGCTATCTGGAACGCCGGGGGTTCCCTCAGGTGGAATCTGAGGAAGCCCTGACCGCCCTGCTGGATCAGCCGGAGGTGCAGGCGGCGCTCCACGTGATGGACGAGCATTTTCAATTGCAACCGCGCCCCGACCTCTACCAGTTGCACTACTACGAGGCCTGGGACCTGCTGCCTACCGTGATGGACTGGATCAAAGCTCAGATGCGAGCACAGGGCGGCGAGTGGCCCATCGAAGCCTGGGAGATCGGCTACGCCTGGCACGACGACAAAACCTACAACCCCAACGTGCACGCCCGTGATCTGCCCAAATTACTGATCGTCGCGCTGGGCGAAGGGGCGGAGCGCGTCTATTACCTGCCCTACTTCAGCACACGCGCCTACCAGGGCAAGATGGAAACCGTGCGCGCCCTGGTGGACCTGGACTACCGGCCCCGACCAGCCTACTTCGCCTTTCAGCAAGTCGCGGCCACACTCGACGATTACGCCCACGCCGAACGCGTGTCCGCCGGTCTGGCGGAGTGGTGTTACCGCTTCGACGATCTGCTGGCCTGCTGGACGCGGGAAGGAGAAGTGTACTATGCTCAGCCATGAACGCCGCCGGACCTGGCTGATCTGGCTTTGGGTTCTGCTGGCCCTCTGGAGCAGCGCCTGCACCAAAGGCGCCCGCCGTGCTGAGACGCCTCTGCCCGGCCCGACGGCAGTCTCCGCCGACGCCGTGGTCACGGTGGACGCGCGCCAGGTGCGCGGCACGCTTCCCCACGGGCTGTGGGGGACGAATCTGACCAGTCAGGCCCCCGCCGCCGAAACCGTGGATGATCCGACCTTCGTTCAGGCCGCCCGTCAACTGGGGATCACCGTGGTGCGCTGGCCCGGCGGCAACAACGCCGACGCCTACGACTGGAAACGGAACGAAAACATCCGCCCCGGCCGGCGCCTTCCGGCCACGGATCGGGTGGACCTGCTGCGTCTGATCCAGTTCACCCGCGCGCTGGGAGCGGAACCCTCGATCACGGTCAACTTCGGCACGATGAGCGCCCAGGACGCCGCCGACCTAGTCGCCTTCCTCAACGGACCCGCCGATACCCCCTGGGGTGCCCAGCGCGCCGCCCTGGGTTATCCCGAACCTCTGAACGTGCGCTACTTCGAAATCGGCAACGAAGAGAACCAGCCCCACATGTGGTACTACGCCTGGACGGCGGAGAACCCCGAAAAGTACTTCTTCGGCGGCGAGGAAGAACGGCGCGGGTTCTACGACAATTCCTCCAGCCAGGAGTACGACCCCATCGGGGCAAAGGGCGACCTCTTCAAAGCCAACGGGGATCCGAACCAGACGTACACCCTGCGCTTCCCTCCGGTTCGGGAGGTGCGCGTGTGGTGGGCCGCCTCGCGCCAGGAGGCCGAATCCCGGCAGCTGGAGGAGTGGAAGCCAGTAGATGACCTGAACGACCAGCCAGCCGACGCGCACGTCTATATCCTGGACGAAGCGACCGGCACGCTACGCTTCGGCGACGGCACGCACGGTGCTATCCCGCCCGCAGAGAGTTTCTTCCTGGTGGAGTACACCACCTATGACCATGATGGCTTCCTGGCGTTCGCCCGCGCCATGCGCGCCGCGCCCTCTTCTGTGCCCATCCAGATCGGTGCTGCGGTGTTGCCTTTCCGCGACGGCGAGCCCATTGCCAACGCCGATCAGATGCGAGAAATCTTCGCCGCGATGGACTTCTACGTCCGCCACCAGTACGGCGCCTCCTTCGATAAAAAAGGGTGGGCAACCTACGCCGGTCGCCGCCAGATCGCCTCCGGCAGGGTGGCGTTCCTGCAAGCGATTCACCAGCGCGTGACCGACTACCTGACCAGCATCGGCGCGGAAGCCCCCCCGGCGATCGCCATCACCGAATGGAACATCTTCCTGGACAAACGCTTCTGGACGATCAACCGCACCCTGGAAGGCGGGGTGATCGCCGCCGAGTGGTTCATCCGCCTGCTCAACGATGTGAACGAGACAGTGCCGGTGCTGTATGCCAACCAGTTCGCCCTGCACGGCGGCAACCTGGCGTTGATTCGCAGCCAGCGCGATGACGCCATCGCGCCGATCGGCCACGTCTTTCAGGGTTTCTCCGACTGGCCGGGCAGCCAGTTGGTGGCAACAGAGGTGATCTCACCAGAGGCACTGGCTTATGACCAGCGCGTGCCGCTGGTGGCCGCAGCGGCGGCGATGTCGCCGGACAGGCACACGTTGCGCATCGCGCTGGTGAACAACGCCGAGACGGAAAGCCTGCGCGTCGCCCTGCACCTGGAAGGGTTCACGATCACCGGTGGGCAGATGCAGCGCCTGGCGGCGGATGATTACACCGCGAACAACGACCGCTCTCCCGACGTGGTGACGCTGCGCTCTAAGCCGCTGCCTCCCTCCCTGGACGCCCTTTCGCTGCCACCGCACTCGGTCACCTTCCTCGTCCTGACAGGACAGACGGAAGCCCCCCGTCCCTGAAAAGCCTCCTGTCTCCGTAGAGCAACTGATCAACAGTTGTCTTATGGGTTTACATGAAGTTTACATTTTCGTAATACTGAGTTAATATAGACCAATACAATCAAGGAAACATCTGGGCGAGCCCCCTGCGCGAGGGCTGCAAGCCAGGGCGGATCGCACCGGGTCTCCGGCGCCCAACGAACATCGGGGTAGAAAGCACCAGAGATCCGGAGTTTGGGAGGGGTCATCCATGAACCGACAACTGCTGACCAACTTTCAGTCACCTGCGCAGCGTAGCGGGGCATCAAAACCCCTGCGGGGCGTTCTCTTCTGGCTGACGCCCCTGCTCTGGATCACCGCGTGCACCTCCCCGTCGCGCCCGAAACGCCGGATCACACTTTACCATTGGCCCAGGACACGCCAACGGTGGCGGTATCCCCTGCGATCATCCCCCCGGATCGCACCGCTGAAGAGGGCGCGGCAGTCTTCCTTGCGGTCCACATCGAGACCAGAAGCCACAATACGTTCAGCGACTCTGTAGCGAGAGGAATGAATGGCCTTTGCTGGTCGTTTTTGTGGCGCTGGCCGACCAGTACGGACACAAACTGACGCTTGAATTCCAGCCCCAATGGGCGGAATATGCCCTGACACACCCTAACGCGCTGGCCCAACTGCGTTCGTGGGAAGCCAACGGCCATGAGATCGCCGTACACCATCACGGCGTCAGCCACCCTGCCTGGGACGGCTATACCAACGCCCCCGGTTATCAAAACCGCCCCGAATACCGTGGCACGATGGAGAACGCCATGGCGTTGCTCAATCAACTGACCGCGAACGGGCCACCGCTCACCGGCGACATGACCGACGAGGAGACCAATTGGCCGCCCACGCTGATCTACGCCACCGGCGGTCTCGGGATGCAAGGCGGTTCGCTGACCTCCACGCCCACGACAGTAACCTACCACGGCGTGACCGCCACCCAGGTCAGCAACCGGAGTTTCGTGCTGGATAAAGGCCTCGATGCCACCCTGGAGGAGCTTCAGGCCGCGGTACAGGCTGCTGCCCCCGGTAAGATTGTCGGCATTGTCACCCACCCTACGACTTCTGGGCCCACTAGGCCGAAGTGGAAACCCTGTTCGCCTGGCTGGCGGAGATTCGCCAGCCAACCCAAACCGTTCAGAGGCTCCTGGAAGGGAGGCGATGAGTCGCTCCGCCCCCGCAGCAACGGTTGGGCTGACCCTGCCGCCGGCTGCGTGACGCCCCTTCACCCAGCGCGCCAACACAGGCGTCTCTGCGAGCCCGGAGCGCGGTTCGCCGGGCTCACCGGACCTCAATCGCTGTTTTCTCGCCCTACGGCGGATGTCTCATCAACAGAAGTTACGCACTTGGCGGCAAAGACCAAGAGGGGTGTCATTGCGAGCGCCCTTCGGGCGCGAAGCAATCCCCATGGAGGCGCTGGAGATCGCTCCAGCGGTCTTCGACCGCCTCGCGATGACACCTTCGTGTGTGAACTGCGGATGTCCTGTCATCAATATA
>CAYSXA010000114.1:0-9234 GCA_964435005.1 uncultured Anaerolineaceae bacterium
AGCTATAATTTACGCCCATTCCCTTACTTCACATGATTTTGTGTCAGGTAATCAGAACCCCCTTCAAGGTATCCCTGCTTTCCCCGTCAGCAACCAGTCGAGCAGTGTCTGCCCCACGGCGCGCAGGCTCTCCGCCGAGACCTTGTCTACCGTGTCGGCGGTGGTGTGCCAGTAAGGGTAATCGAAGTCGATGATGTCCACCGCCGGAATACCGGCCTGCAAAAACGGGAGGTGGTCGTCAATCATACGGTATTTCGCTTGTGGGATGAACGCATCTGCAAAACCGGAAGCCGCCGCCTGATTCCAGATGGCTTCAACCAGCGCCGGCGTGGAGTTGCGCTCCCGGTACAGGTTCAGGTCGGCGTCGCCAACCATGTCCACAATCACCACCGCGTCGGGCTTTCCGCCAAGGGTTTCGACAAAACCTCGCGCGCCCAGGCTCCAGTCTTCCCAGCCGGGAATGTCTCCGTTGTCTTCCGCGTCGAAGAAAACCAGCCAGACCGTGCCCGGAAGGTCATCCGGGAGCACGCGCGCCAGTTCGAGCAGCACCGCCACACCGGAAGCACCGTCGTTCGCCCCCGGCACAGGGTCGCGCCGCCGCGCCGGGTCGCGGTCGCGGTCGGCCCACAGGCGCGAGTCGTAGTGCGCGCCGAGCACCACCCAGGGCTGCCCGCTGCCGCGCTGCGCCACCACGTTGACCACCTCGTGCCCGTCCACCACAAGCGGTTGTTCCGCTGCCTGCCAGCCGGCGGTGGTCAGCGTCTCGACCATCCAGGCCCGCGCGGCGCGGTGAGCCTCGCTCCCCGGCGTGCGCGGCCCCAGATTCACCTGGTAGGCCACGTCCTGCCAGGCACGCTCGCCGTCAAAGTGTCCGGCAGGGACCGCAGTCGGCGGTTGCGCCGCGCAGGCCGCCAGGAACCAGAGGGGCCAAAGAAACCAGAGGGGCCAGCGACTGCTCATTGACGGATGTTTTCCAGGGTCGATTCGAGTGCCTCCAGGGCGCGCCGGGCGTATGCCTGTGCACGCTCGCGCTTGCTCCGCCGCCGACGGCCGGTGAGCGGCGGCAAGATGCCGAAGTTTGCTTTCATCGGCTGGAAGTCCGCTGGCGAGGCATGCGTGATGTAGTGGCACAGCGCGCCGAGCATGGTCTCGCGCGGCAAGGTAACTGGCGGCATGCCGCGTAACAGGCGCGCCGCGTTCACCCCGGCGAGCAGGCCGGTGGCGATGTTCCCCACGTACCCCTCCACGCCGGTAATCTGCCCGGCGAAGAACAGGTCATCGCGGTTGTGAAATTGCAACGTTGGGCGTAGCAGTTCCGGCGCGTAAATAAACGTATTGCGGTGCATCTGACCGTAGCGCGCGAACTCCGCGTGCTCCAGACCAGGGATCATGCGAAACACCCGCCGCTGCTCCGGGAACTTCAGGTTGGTCTGAAAGCCGACCATGTTGTACAGCGTACCGGCCAGGTTGTCCTGGCGCAACTGCACCACGGCATAGGGGCGTTTCCCCGTGCGCGGGTCGATCAGCCCCACAGGACGCAGGGGACCAAAAGCCAGCGTGTCCGGCCCGCGCCGCGCCAGCACCTCGATGGGCAAACACCCCTCGAAGAAGCGATGCTTACCGGCCTTCACGCCGCCGCCCGCGCCGGTATCCAGCGTCTGCTCGAAATCCTTCAGTTCAATCCGCTCCGCATGGGCCAGTGCGTCCACGAAGGCGCGGTATTCGTCCTCGTTCATCGGACAGTTGATGTAATCTCCTTCGGCATCTTCGCCGCGCCCGTAACGCGAACCGCGAAAGGCGACTTCCATATTGATGGATTCCAGTGTGACGATAGGCGCAATGGCGTCGAAGAAGTACAAATGCTCCTGGCCGGTCAGGTTAACCAGCGCCTGGGACAGACGCGACGAGGTCAGCGGCCCGCTGGCGATAACCGTCGGCGCTTCGGGGATCTCGGCCACCTCCTCGCGCACCACCTCGATGTTCGGATGGCCTTCGATGGCCTCCGTCACGCGGCGGGCAAAGGCTTCGCGGTCCACGGCAAGTGCACCGCCCGCGGGAACAGCCGTTTCATGAGCGATGCGCAACAGCAACGACCCCATACGCAGCACCTCTTCCTGCAACAGGCCGGTTGCACGGTCCACCAGGCGCGAGCCCAACGAGTTCGAGCACACCAGTTCCGCCAGGTACGGGCCGACGTGCGCGCCGGTCATCTGCCGGGGGCGCATTTCGAACAGCCGCACGCGGATTCCCCGCTCCGCAGCCTGCCAGGCGGCCTCGCTCCCCGCCAGGCCGCCACCGACCACGATGAGTTCTTTTGCCATACGCACCTCACGCTCTGGATTCGCAGGTCTATTGTACCAGCCCAAAACCGGCACGGAACTTGCACCCTTGACTGAGACCGTCTATACTTACTCAATAGAGGTAATATGCTCGTACACCAGCACCGCCCCCTGGTACAACCCCGGCCCCAGGTCAGCGCGCATTTGACGCTGACCATGGCGCTGATGGAACTTCCGCTAGACGAACTCCAGCAGGCCATCGATCGCGCGTTAAACGAAAACCCGGCCCTGGAGATCGCTCCCGAACGGCGCTGCCCGACCTGTGGCCGCACCTTGATCGAGGATCGGCCCTGTCCGGTATGCCGCCCCCCTTCAACGTCTCCTGAGGAACCCATCGTCTTTGTCTCCGGAAGCGACCTGCAATACGGGTACGAGCTGGGCGAAAGCAGCGAAGAATTCCCGCCGCTGGCCGACCGGGATGAAACGCTGCCCGAATACGTGTTTCGCCAGATTCGATTTGACCTAGCAGAAGAGGATCGCCCTATCGCTGCCCATCTGCTCGCCAACCTGGACGACGACGGCCTGATCCGCGCATCCATGATCGAACTGACGGCGGCGTTACGCGTGCCGCCCGCTCGCATCCAGCGCGTGCTCGACCTGATCCAGAGCGCCGACCCACCCGGCGTGGGCGCGCAAAACGAACAAGAGGCCATGCTGATCCAGTTGCGGCACCTCGCCGAACGCACCGAAGTACCGCCTTTCACCGAAGCGATCCTCCGCGAAGGGCTGGTTGAC
Source organism: uncultured Anaerolineaceae bacterium (assembly GCA_964435005.1). GTDB lineage: Bacteria > Chloroflexota > Anaerolineae > Anaerolineales > DRMV01 > CAYSXA01. Next base: position 3,075 of record CAYSXA010000114.1, read on the forward strand.
CTCGCCCACCATCGTTATGGCCAGTTGGCACGGCGCCTTGGCGCCACAAAAGCCCAGGTGCAGCGCGCCGGGAAATTCATCCGTGAGAACCTGTATCCCCGACCGGCGCAAATGCAATGGGGCTCGCACACGCAGGAACCGGCGTCCGTCTTGCGCCACCCAGACATCATCATCCACCACGACCCGGCACGCACGGGTGGTGCGCTGATCGTGGAAATCTTGATGCCCTTGCGGGCGCCGCTCCGCGTCTCCCCGCTGTTTGCAACCTCCATCCACCAGGCGGAACCAACCCACCTCGCAGGGTTGGAGAAACAGCTGGAACGGGCCATGCTGTTCACCAAATGCCTGGCGCAACGACAACATACGATCAAGCGCCTGATGTCTTTCCTGGTCCGCTACCAGAGGGACTACATCCTGCATGGCGACCGCTATATGCGACCCCTCACACGGGCGGAAGTCGCCCGTCAGCTTGAGCTGCACGAATCCACAATTTCGCGCGCGGTCAAGGACAAGGTGGTTCAACTCCCTTCCGGCAGGCTCGTCCCGCTGGGCGTGTTCTTCGACCGCAGCCTGCACCTGCGCACCATGATCCGGCAAATGATCGAAGAGGAAGAAAAACCGCTCAGCGATCAACAGATCGCCAACCGGCTGGCCGATGAAGGGTTTCCGATCGCCCGCCGTACCGTGAGTAAGTACCGCGCCATGTTGCGCATCCCCCCCGCACACCAACGCAAACAGGGAGCCGAGAGCACACCGTGAGCACACGTCCTCTGATCCAGGCACTCAACCGCATCGGGCTGTCCACCATCGCCATCGACGACCTGAATGTGGTGATCCAACACCTCCACGCTCCAGCCCTGATTCTGGGCACCGATGGCACAATCGTCTCGTTTAACCAGGAGCTGGCATCGCTGATCGAGCAAAGCCCCGAATCGCTGCGCGGGTCCCCAAACCACACTCTTGGATGCACCCTCCCAGAAAACAACAAGCCCTACGCGACCACTTTGCGGCACCGGAACCAGAAGCAAATCCCCTGCCAGGCGACGCCCATCCCCCTGGGAACGAACTACTGGCTGATCCTGCTGGAGCCGGAAGCTGCTATCCGATCCCGCCAAATCGAAACGGAGCGGAACCGCGAAAAGTCTCAGGCGCTCCAGACGCTGCTCACCTCATTTCAGGACGAACTTAGCTTTGAAGAGAAGCTGCAAAACCTGCTGGAGAGTGGGCGCCTGCTCTGCGGCGTGGAAAGCCTGCTCTTCTACCGCCTGGACAACCGCCGCCCAAGCGCCTACCTGGCCGCCTACGCCGGAGAGCCCAGCAAATTGCCAGAAGCATGGGTTGTCCCTGAAAACAAAGATCTGGAGATCTGGCGTCCGGGAGACCCACCGCGGAGCGCCCTGTTACGGCGAGCCGCCCAACTGGGCTACCAGTACGTCGCGCAGACTCCGGTCGGCGAGGCGCATGCCCTGGTGGGCTGGCTGGTCGGCGTGCATCCCGACGCCGATCCGCTCCCCGATTTGCCCGAATGGTTGAAGCTCACCGCCGCTCTGGTAGATCAGGTCATCGCGCAGCACGGCCAGATGACCTCACTGCTGAACACGCTTCAGGAAGCCCGTGAGGACATCGCCTGGCTTCAGGACGCTTACGAACGGGTCGATGACGGCATCTTCCTGCTGGACGAACACCGTGTGATCCTGCAGGCCAACCCTGCCGCCTGTTCCATGCTCGGCTACCAGCGGTCGAAACTGGTTGGCCGGCCGGTAGCTGAGATCCTGAACGTCGAAAGCTGGCCCGAAGGGAATGGCTCCATTACGGCGACGGTGTTCAACCGCAACGGGGAACCGCTCATCATTTTGCTCACCCAATGCGAGGTGAAAAGCAACCCTGCGCCACGCTCGCTGTTGATCCTGAACGACCAGACCCGGATCGTTCAAGTAAAGACCGAAATCGAGCACCTGCATCACCGCGCCATGTTGGGACAGATGTCCGGCGTGCTCGCGCACGAAATCCGCAACCCGCTGAACAACATCCACCTCGCGCTGCAAACCCTGGCACACCGACGTGACCTGCCTGAAAACGTCCGCCAGCGCGTCCACGAAATCATTGAGGAATCCGATCGGCTGCTCCGCCTGGTCAAGGACATGCTCACCATGCAACGCCGAACGCAGGGCTCCAGGCAACTGATCCACATCAACGCCCTGATCAACGACGTGGTGCGCTTCTTCCTGCCGCGCGCCCGACGGTACGGCGTGGACATCCACTTCTCACCTGCCCAGGAACTGCCCCCGATCAAAGGGAACCCCGAAACATTACGCCAGGTGATCATGAACCTGATGGACAATTCGGTGAGCATTTTGCGCAACCAGAAAGGCGGCGTGCTGGGAATCCGCACCCAGACCGCGGTTGACGAGGGCGGCAATCCGGTTGTCGAGATTTACGTGGCAGACAACGGCCCTGGTATCCCCAAGGAAATGCGAGACCGCATCTTCACGCTCGGCGTGACCGGTCGCGAGGAAGGCACCGGAATCGGCCTTGCGATCAGCCGTCAGATCATCAACCTGCACAAAGGATCCCTCACCCTGATCCAGGGGGAACCCAGCGCCACCATCTTTCGCATTCGACTACCCGTTGCCCCGGAGGAAACCCCATGAGCATCCGCATACTCGTTGTGGACGACGAAGTCAAAGCCCGCACCTATTTGAGTGAGATTCTGGAAAACCAGGGGTACGCGGTCACAGCCGTCGCCACGCTGAACGAGGCGCGCGAAGTGGTTCAGCGCGAGCAGGCGGACGTGATTCTGCTGGACGTCATGCTCAACGGCGAATACGGCCCCGACCTGCTCAAAGAGACCCGGCATCTGCCGGAAAAACCGCCGATCATCCTGGTCACCGCACACGGGCACATCGACATGGCGGTCGAGGCCATGAAGGACGGTGCACATGACTTCCTGACCAAACCCATCGACCTGAACCGCCTGCTGCAGGCCGTCCAGACTGCAGCAGAACGGGTCCAGATGCGGCGAGAGCTGGCCTATTACCGCGAGCAGCAGTGGCGCGATCTTCCCAACATGGTCAGTCAGAACCCCGTGATTCAACAGCTGCTGGACCTGGGCCTGCGTGCCGCGATGGCACAAACGCCGATCCTGATCACCGGCGAAACCGGCACGGGCAAGTCGCTGCTCGCCATGACCATTCACATGCTGGGGCCCCGGAAGAACAAACCGTTCATCGTCCAGAACTGCGCCGGAATCCCCGACACGTTGATGGAATCCGAACTGTTCGGCTACGAGAAGGGCGCGTTTTCCGGTGCCGACCGGCGTAAACGCGGCGTGATTGAGCTGGCCGACGGCGGTACCCTCTTCCTGGACGAAATCTCGGCCATGCCGATCGGGCTGCAGCCCAAACTGCTCCGCTTCCTGGACACGTATTCCTTCCGCCCGCTGGGCAACGACAAAGTGAACGAAGTCCAGGTGGACGTGCATATCATCGCTGCCTCGAACCGGAACCTGAAGAAGATGATCGCCAAGGGCAACTTTCGCGGGGATCTGTACCACCGGTTGAACGTGGTCGAACTCCCCATGCCGCCTTTGCGGGAACGGCGCGAAGACATCCCCTCTTTGGTGGCTTATTTCCTGAAAAAACACGGGCGACAGATGGGCGCCGAGGTCCAGGAGGTCGCGCCGCGGGCGCTGGCGGCACTCAAAGCGTATTCCTGGCCGGGGAACATCCGCGAACTGGAGAACGTGATCCAGCGTGCCTTGTTGCTGTGCGACGGCCCCATGATCGACCTCACCCACCTCCCGCCGGAAGTCGCCAGAAGCGCCGACTGATCCCACCCGCATCCCGCTGAAGCGCAGGTGATGGTCGCCCGGCAACCCGGTCACCTGCGCATTTTTGTGTTATCCTTGCAGCGAAAGGAGCAACACCATGGATCTTGGAGCCCCCGAACTGATCATCATCCTGGTCATCATCATCCTGCTGTTCGGCGTCGGTCGAATCAGTAAAATCGCCGGTGAGTTGGGCAAAGGCATCCGTGCTTTCCGAGAAGGGCTGCAGGGCACCCTGGAAGAAGAACCCGGAAAAGAAACGCCTTCCGAGGAATCGACACACGCCACCCCTACCGACGATTGATTCTGCATGGCTTTCCCCCCGCTGGTACTGAGCGCCTGCATCGCCGTCATCGCCTTCCTGTATGCTTCCATCGGCGCAGGCGGTGCGTCGGGCTACCTGGCGGCGATGAGCCTGTTCAGCCTGCCGCCGGGAGTGATGTCCAGCACCGCGTTGCTGCTGAACGTGGTGGTCGCCGGGATGGCAATGCTCGCCTACCATCAGAGCGGGCATTACCACCCGCGCCTGATCTGGCCGTTCCTGGCCGGGTCGCTGCCTGCCGCGTTGCTTGGTAGCAAGGTGCACCTGTCCTATCGCGCATATCATCTACTCCTGGCCGCGGTACTCGCCTACACCGCGCTGCGCATGCTGACAGGGAACCACAACGACGCCCAACTCGTCACCCCTCATCCCCCTTCCTGGCCGCTGGCGTTGATCAGCGGTGCCGGGATCGGGCTGCTTTCCGGTGTGGTAGGCATCGGTGGCGGCATCTTTCTCTCACTGATCATCGTGCTCGGCGGCTGGGGCAACGCCAAGCACGCCGCCAGCGCCTCGTCGATCTTTGTCATCGGCACTTCGTTGAGCGGCCTGGTCGGGCGCGCCATCCAGCATACGCTGTACTTCAACGACTGGACGCTCGTTCTGTTGCCCGTGGCGCTGGTGGGCGCGCTGGGCGGCGGCTGGCTGGGCGCGCGACGCTTCTCCCCGATCGCCGTCCGGCGATTGCTGGGCACGATGCTGTTGCTCGTTGCCGTGCGTATCTGGATCACCATGTAGCGAACCTCGATGAAACGCATCCTGTTCCTGCTCCCCCTGCTCGCGCTGGTCGGCTGTCGCCAGGGAGCGCCCTTGTCAGAGGACGTGACCATCGCCGCTGCCGCCAGCCTGTCGAGCGCGTTTCGCACCCTGGGCGACCGGTTTACCGCACAGACCGGCGTACCGGTCACCTTTTCCTTCGCAGCCACGGGCACGTTGAGCGAGCAAATCCGCAACGGTGCGCCGTTCGACGTCTTCGCCGCTGCAGACACCGCCCACGTGGACCAACTGATTCAGAAAGGGTTCGTGCTCGCGGACAGCCGGACGGTGTTCGCCTACGGGGAACTGGTGCTGGCCTTTGCGCCGGGCGTGAAGGGCACTTCACTGGACGACCTGCGCGACCCACGTTTCGAGCACATCGCGCTGGCGAACCCGGAAATCGCCCCCTTCGGGCTGGCAGCACAGCAGGCATTGACAGCCAGCGGCCTGTGGGAGGCGCTCGCGCCGCGCCTGGTGTTCGGCGAGAACGTGCGCCAGACCTTCCAGTTCGTCGCCAGCGGGGACGCGCAGGCGGGGTTCGTGCCGCGCGGCTTCGCGGAATCCGGTCATCTGGCCTTCGTGACCGTGCCGCCAGAGTGGTACGCCCCCATCGCCATGGGAACTGGCCTCGTGGCCACCAGCCCGCACGCCGTCGCGGCGCAACAATTCCTGGATTTCCTGCTCAGCCCGCAGGCGCAGGCGATTCTGGAAGCCCACGGTTTCCGCAAGGTGCGATGACCCCATTGACGCTCTCCCTACAGGTGGCGCTCTCCGCCACGCTGATCGCAGGCACGCTCGGCGTGGCGCTGGCGGCGTGGCTCGCCGACCGACGCGGCGCGCTCTGGGGTACGCTGGACAGCCTTGTACACCTGCCGCTGGTGCTGCCGCCCACCGTGCTGGGCTACTACCTGCTGACCACGCTCGGCGCGCGGTCGCCGCTAGGGGTGTGGCTGGCTGCGCACGGCATGTCGCTGGTGTTCACCCTGCGCGGGGCGGTGGTCGCGGCGAGCGTGGTCGCGCTGCCGCTGGTAGTGCAGTCCAGCCGCGCGGCGCTGGAGAGCGTCCCTGCTGACCTGATCGAGGTCGCCCGCACGCTGGGACGCTCGCCACTCAATGTGTTCTTCACCGTGCGCCTGCCGCTCGCCTGGCGCGGGGTGCTCGCTGGCGTGGCGCTGGCTTTCGCCCGCGCGCTGGGCGAATTCGGCGCCACACTCATGGTGGCCGGGAACATCCCCGGCAAGACACAAACGCTGCCGATC
>CAYSXA010000115.1:0-9190 GCA_964435005.1 uncultured Anaerolineaceae bacterium
CTTGATGGGCACGCCGGTCACCTGGCGGATGGAGATGGCCGCGCCGCCGCGCGCATCGCCATCCATCTTGGTCAGGATCAGGCCGGTGAGGGGCACCGCCTCGCGGAAGCCCTGGGCGATGTTCACCGCCTCCTGACCGATCATGGCGTCCACCACGAGCAGCGTTTCGACCGGTGAGACGCGATCCACAATGGCCCGCACCTCGTCCATCAGTTCCTGGTCGAGTTGCGAGCGCCCTGCCGTGTCCAGGATCATCACGGTGAAGCCGCCCTTCTCCGCGCGGTCGCGCGCGTGAGCGGCCAGCCTGGGCGGTGCCACGCCTTCCTCATGGAAGACCGGCACCTGCAGGCGTTCGCCGAGCGTCTTCAACTGATCCGCCGCCGCCGGGCGGTACGGGTCGGCGGCGACCAGCATCACCCGCTCGCCGCGTGAGCGCAACAGACGCGCCAGTTTCCCTGCCGCGGTGGTCTTGCCCGACCCTTGTAGGCCGACAAGCACGATCGCGCGCGGACGCGGGCCGGTCAGATTCAGCGGCGCAGGGTCGCCCAGCGTGGCGATCAGTTCTTCGTGTACGATCTTGATCACCTGCTGCGCCGGGTTGAGCGCCCGCGAAACCTCCGTGCCGACCGCGCGTTCACGCACCCGCGCGACGAAATCTTTCACCACCTTGTAGTGCACGTCGGCTTCCAGCAACGCCAGGCGCACTTCGCGCATGGCCGCGTCCACATCGCGCTCGGACAGTTTGCCACGCCGACGAAGTTGGGTGAAGATTCCGTTCAGTCGCTCGGTCAGGTTCTCGAACACACGCGCCTCTCAGACACACGAAAACACGACCCACCGGGCCGTATCTTGCGGCTTGCATTGTAGCCGTGTTTCACAGATTGGTCAAGTGTCCAAAAGCGGAACTTTTTCCGCCGCAAGGGGTTACTATGTGTTGGCATACGCATCCATGCTCTGAAAAGGAGAACCGATATGGCTAAAGTTGCGCTGGTCACAGATAGCACGGCCTATCTCCCGACCGATCTGGTTGATAAATTTGGCATCCGTGTGGCTCCGCAGGTGCTGATTTGGGGTGAGAACACCTATCTCGACGGTGTAGATATCCAGCCGGACGAGTTCTATCGCCGCCTGTCCACCGCGAAGACCCTGCCCACCACCTCCCAGGTCTCAGTCAAATCGTTTGCTGAAATCTTCGGTTCGTTGATCGAAGAAGGTTACGACATTCTGGCTGTTTTAATCTCGAGCGAACTATCGGGCACGATCTCTTCGGCCAATCAGGCCAGAGCGATGTTCCCCGATGCGAACATCGAAATCGTGGACTCGCGCACTACGGCCATGGCCATGGGGTTCGTGGTGCTGACTGCCGCCCGCGCCGCCGCCGAAGGCGCTTCGCTGGACGAATGCAAGGCGCTGGCCGAACAGGCGCGCGAGAAAGTCGGCGTGGTCTTCGCCGTGGATACGCTGGAATTTCTGCACCGGGGTGGGCGCATCGGCGGCGCAACCCGCTTCCTGGGCACAGCGCTCAACATCAAGCCCATCCTGGAAGTGCGCGGCGGGCGCGTCGAGCCGCTGGAGCGCGTGCGCACCAAGAGAAAAGCCCACAAGCGGCTGGTGGAACTGATTGGCGAACGCACTGGGAGTTGCCGCAGCCTGCGCCTGGCGGCCATTCACGCCAACGCCTCCGAAGAAGCCCACCAGTTGCTGGACATTGCCGCCGAAAAATACCACGCCCAGGAGACGCTGTTCAGCCAGGTCAGCCCGGTGGTGGGCACGCACACCGGCCCAGGCACCGTGGGACTGGCCTATCTGATGGATTTGTGATCCCCAGCCGCCACTGTGGCGGCTGCAAGGTTTTCCCCTTGAGAGCGCTTCGGCTTCCGCAGGCGCTGAAAAGCGTGGCGCACCGGTTGGTGCGCCCGCTTCGTTTTCGGCTATAATGGAAGCCGAATCATCCTCTGGAGATGCCCATGGACGGCCTTCCTGTTTCGGATCAATTACGCGTGTACGACAACATTCTACAGACCATCGGCCATACGCCGCTGGTGCGGCTGAACCGCGTCACGCGCGGGCTGCCCTGCCCGGTGTACGCCAAGATCGAGTTCTTCAACCCCGGCGGCTCGGTGAAAGACCGCATCGGTCTGCGCATGATCGAAGAAGCCGAGCGCAGCGGGCGGCTGAAGCCCGGCGGCACAGTGGTGGAAGCCACGTCGGGCAACACGGGCGTCGGCCTGGCCATCGCCTGCGCGCTGAAGGGCTACAAAGCCGTCTTCGTGATGCCAGACAAGATGAGCCAGGAGAAAATCCTGCTGTTGCGGGCGTTCGGCGCGCGCGTGGTGATCACCCCCACCGCCGTCGCGCCCGAAGACCCGCGCTCGTATTACAGCGTGGCCAACCGCATTGTGGAGGAGACCCCGAACGCCATCCTGGCGAACCAGTACCACAACCCGGAGAACCCGCGCAGTCACTACGAGACCACCGGCCCGGAAATCTGGGAACAAACGCAAGGGAAGGTCACCGACGTGGTGATCGGCATAGGCACCGGCGGCACGATCACCGGCGTCGGGCACTACCTGAAGGAGCAAAACCCGGACATCCGTATCGTGGGCGTGGATCCGGTCGGCTCCATCCTGAAAGACCTGTGGGAACACGATGGCCAGTTGCCCCCCGGCGTGCAGGCCAGTACTTACAAGGTGGAAGGCATCGGCGAGGACTTCCTGCCCTCCACCACCGACTTTTCCGTGGTAGATGAGATCATCCGCGTCACAGATAAGGAGTCCTTTCTTTGGGCGCGGCGGCTGGTGCGCGAAGAGGGCATCTTCGCCGGCGGATCGTCAGGCTCGGCGCTGGCCGCCACGGTACGCTACGCCCAGAACCTGCCCCCCGACCGGCTGGTGGTGGTCATCCTGCCGGACACCGGCGCGCGTTACCTCTCCAAGTTCTTCGACGACAAGTGGATGCGCGAAAACGGATTCCTGGATGCCGAATGGGGCGAAGTGCCGCTGGAAGACGTGCTCGCGGTGAAATCCTTCCAGGGAGTGATCACCGCCAGCATTCACGACCGCATGACCGACGTGATCGCGTTGATGAAGCAGCACGACATCAGCCAGGTACCCGTGGTGCATCCCGATGGCACACTGGCCGGCATGGTGACCGAGATCGGTCTGCTGGACCACATGCTCTCCCACGAACACACCCACTCGGCGGATGAGACGGTGGAAAGCGTGGTGCAGCCAGTCAAAACGACTTTCCCCCCCACGGCGCTGCTCGAAGAGGTGTTGCCGACCATCGCCGCTGGCGAGGTGGTGCTGGTGACCAGAGGACAGCGCCCCATTGGCATCCTGACCAAGATCGACGTCCTTGACTACATCGCTCAGGAGATCTAAATGCTCCCTCAACTCCCCCGCCTGGAAATCCTGCCAACCGATGCCATTCAGGTACACGAACATCACGACGACCAGCGCACCCCGCCACTGATCGAGCGGCTGCGCGCCAGCGGCGTGCTGCGCAATCCCCCGATTGTGACCCCGTTCGAGGACGGTAGCGGGCGGTACATGGTGCTCGACGGCGCGAACCGCACCACCGCGCTGCGCCGCATGGGCTACCCGCACGTGCTCGCCCAGGTCGTGTCCCCCGACGATCCCGGCCTGGAGCTGAAAACCTGGAACCACGTGCTCTGGGAGTGGGAGCCGTCGGCGCTGATGACTGCGCTGGAAGCCATCCCTGGCCTGGAGGCCACGCCAACCGCCTTTGATAGTGGCTACGCGAAACTCGACAAACCGCACGCGCTCACCCTGATCGCCCTGCCCGACGGCACGCACTACCTGGTCACCGCCCCCGCCGACAACCTGGTAGGCAAAGTCCGCCGCCTGAACCAGATCGTGGACGCGTACAAAGACCGCGCGCTGTTCGACCGCACCAGTCAGGTGGACATCGCCGCCATGCGCGACATCTACGAGGGGCTGACCGGGCTGATCATCTTCCCCCACTTTGAGGTGCGCGAGGTGATGCAGATGGCCCAGGCCGGCCACCTGTTCCCGGCGGGCATCACGCGCTTCACCATCTCGCCGCGCGCGCTGCGGTTGAACTACCCGCTGGCCGAACTGGCCGCCGACCGTTCCCTGGAAGAGAAAAACGCCGCCCTGCAGCGCTGGATTCAGGAACGCATCGCCCGCAAGGGGGTGCGCTACTACGCCGAGGCGACGTTTTTGTTCGACGAATAGCGCGAGCTACACCGCCGCCAGTGCCTGTTCCAGGTCGGCGATCAGGTCGTCCACGTGCTCAATGCCGACCGAGAGCCGCACCAGGCCAGGGTCCACTTCGAGCGATGACCCCGCCGTGGAGGCGTGGGTCATCGCGCGCGGCACTTCAATCAGCGACTCCACGCCGCCAAGCGACTCGGCCAGGGTGAACAGTCGCGTGCTTTCGGCAACCCGCACCGCCGCTTCTGCGCTGCCGCGCAGCACAAAGGAGACCATCCCGCCGCCGTTGCGCATCTGACGGCGCGCCACCGCTGCCTGCGGGTGCGAATCAAGGAAGGGATACAGCACCCGCTTCACCTTCGGGTGCGCTTCCAGGAACTGTGCCACCGCCAGCGCGTTCTCCGCGTGGCGATCCATGCGCACCGGCAAGGTCTTGATCCCGCGCAGCACCAGGAAACAATCCATCGGCCCCGGCACCGCACCAACCGCGTTCTGCAAAAAGGCAAGTTGTTCGTACAGCGCCGCCTCGCGCACCACTACCGCCCCGCCGACCACGTCCGAATGGCCACCCAGGTACTTCGTGGTGGAGTGCACCACAATGTCCGCGCCGAGCGCCAGCGGGCGTTGCAGGTAAGGCGTGGCGAAGGTGTTGTCCACCGCCAGCCAGGGACGCGCGGGGTGGCTGTGCACCACCTCGGCTACGGCGGCGATGTCGCTCACGTTGAGCAGCGGGTTGGTCGGCGACTCCAGCCACACCAGGCGCGTATTCGAGCGCAGCGCGGCGCGCACCGCGTTCAGGTCGGTGGTGTCCACATAGGTGAACTCCAATCCGAACTTGCGCAGCACGCGATCGAACAGGCGGAACGTGCCACCATAGACATCATTGCCCGCGAGAACGTGATCGCCCGCCGCGAGCAGCCGGAGCACGGTGTCCGTGGCCGCCATACCGGAAGCGAAGGCCAGCCCATACGCGCTGCCTTCCAGCGCGGCCAGGCATTGCTCCAGCGCCTGGCGCGTGGGATTCTTGGTGCGCGAATACTCGTAGCCCTGGCGGGGTTGCCCCACCCCGTCCTGGGCGTAGGTCGAAGTCTGGTAAACGGGCGGCATCACCGCGCCCGTGGTCGGGTCGGGCTCCTGCCCGGCGTGAATAGCCTGCGTTTCGAAGTGCATGGGGACTCCGTGGGTTGGTGATTGGTAACTGGTGATTGGGAACTCGTGAGTGGTGAATTCAGTGGTTGGTGGGGCTATTGTAACATGAGAGAAGCCTTCCATCTGAACAGGGTATAATCAGGCGCAAGCGTTGGCACCGTCCAGCCAACCGCCCCGACCAATGCAACACAACGTAACCAATACAACCTGAATAACCAATTACAACCAGCCAAACCAATGTAACCAACACAACCAAGGAACAATCCAATGGTAGATATTTTCTTCACCGACCCCACCAACGCCCCCAAACCGCCCGATGAGGTGGAAATTCGCAAGCTGGAGGCACAGCCTTACCCGGACGGGCGGCGGGTGAAGGTGCTGCTCGAAGTCACCCCATTCCAGATGCGTCCCAATCTGGACATCCGCATCGAGGACAGCGACGGGCGTGAGGTCGCCAGCCTGAACGTGGTCGAACCCATCACGCCGCACAACGAGTTCACCATGCACCTGCGCCTGCAAGACCCGACAGGGGAATACCGTGTGATCGCCAGCGTGCTGTATCCCGACAAGCCGCTCCCACCGCCGCCGAAACGGGGCGAGGAAGAGGTTGAGTTCTCGCTGCCCGATTTCCACGAAGTGGCACACGCGGAAGTGACCTTCGTGGTGGCAGGGTGATTAGAGAAGAGAATCTCTCCCCACCCCCGCCGCACCTCGACTTGCGCTCGGCGCGGCTCCCCCTCCCCTCCCTTGGCAAGGGAGGGGAGGGGGCCGGGGGGTGGGGAGAGATTCAACAATCCACCGCGCTGAAAGACGCTTTACACTTCTGTATCCCTTCCCTCACCCTGATGCTCCATAGGGACAGCTAGAGGAAGGGAATCGAGCCTTCACCATGAAAACCCTCTGGCGACTGCGTGAATTCGTGCGTCCCTACCAGGGACAGGTGCTGCTCGCACTGTTATTGTTGTTCGGCATCACCGCCCTGCGCATGGTGATCCCGGAGATCATCCGCCGGGTGATTGACATCGGCCTGCTGGGCGGGGACGTGCGCTACATGCTCGGCGCGGCGCTGGTCATCCTGGGCGTCGGGCTGGCGCGCGCACTGCTCACCTTCGGGCGACGCTACCTGAGCGAGTGGATCGCCCATCACGTGGCCTACGACCTGCGCAACCGTTTGTACGACCACATCCAGCGGCTGCCCTTCGCCTACCACGACCACGCCCAGACCGGCCAGTTAATCAGCCGCTGCACGGAAGACGTACGCTCCATCCAGCGCTTCACCGGCTTCGGACTGGTCGAACTGCTGCAAATCACCCTGCTGATGAGCGGCATCACCGTGGTGCTCTTCCTGGAAAATGCCCGCCTGGCGGCCATCGCGCTGTTGCCGATTATCCCGCTGCTGATGACCACTACACGCTTTGGCCAGCGGGTAAGCCGCCTGTTCTGGCAGGTGGACAATACGCTGGGCGAACTCTCGGCGCGATTGCAGGAAAACGTGACCGGCGTGGCCGTGGTGCGCGCCTTCGCCCGCGAACGGGACGAAATCGCCCGCTTCGACCGCACCAACCGCGAGCTGTACCACGCCCGCCTGACCGTGGTCGGCGAATGGTCGCGCGTGATGCCCACCACGCAACTACTCACCACGCTGAGCACGTTGCTCATCCTATGGTTCGGCGGGCGCATGGTGCTGCGCGGCGAGATGACCGTTGGCGAGGTGGTGGCTTTCAACAGTTACCTGGTGATGCTCGCCATGCCCGCGCGGCAAATCGCCTGGCTGGTAAACGCCGCTGGCGAAGCAGCTGCGGGCGTGCGCCGCGTGTTCGAGGTGCTGGAGACCGAACCAGCCATCCAGTCGCCGCCTGACGCGGTGTGCCCCGACCGCCTGCGCGGTGCGGTGACCTTCGACCACGTCTCCTTCGCCTACCAGGGCGAAGACCTGCCCGCGCTGCGGGACATCCATCTGGACGTGCCGCCGAACACGCTGGTCGCGTTGATCGGCCCGACCGGCTCTGGCAAGACCACGCTGGTCAACCTGATTCCGCGCTTCTACGACGTGACCGAGGGCGCAGTGCGCATCGACGGCGTGGACGTGCGCCGCTACGACCTGCACGCGCTGCGCCGCCAGATCGGCATCGTGTTGCAAACCTCGGTTCTGTTCTCCGCCACTATCCGCGAGAACATCGCCTACGGACGCCCCGACGCCACCGAAGAGGAAATCATCGCTGCCGCAAAGGCCGCGCAGGCGCACGAGTTCATCACCCGCTTTCCTGACGGTTACGACACGCTGGTCGGCGAGCGCGGGGTGACGCTCTCCGGCGGGCAACGACAGCGCATCGCCATCGCCCGCGCGCTGCTGCTCGACCCGCGCATCCTGATTCTGGACGACGCCACCTCCAGCGTGGACACGGAGACCGAACGGTTGATTCAGCAGGCGCTCGACCGTCTGATGGAAGGCCGCACCACCTTCGTGATCGCCCAGCGGCTGAGCACGGTGCGCCGCGCCGACCTGATCCTGGTGCTGGATGGTGGGCGCATCGTGGAGCACGGCACGCACCAGGAACTGCTGGCGCGCGGCGGGCTGTACCGCGAAATCCACGACCTGCAATGGGCGGAGCAGACACCCGCCGGGTAATGCCGCAAGTGCCCCTTCGCTCCGCAGGCAGGGCTTCCCTCTCCTCTCCCCCTTGCGGCCATCAGGCCGCCCCCCTCCCCTCTCCCAATGGGAGAGGAGGGGGGAAGGAAGAGGGCGGGGTGAGGGCTGTCCGCCCAGGCAAGAGAACAGAAAACCGACCAAATGAACCTTCCTCCCGTCTTCTTGAACCGCATGGCCGACCTGCTCGGCGCGGAGTTCCCCGCCTTTCAGGCACACTACGCCCAGCCACCAGACATCGGCCTGCGGGTGAACACGCTGAAGATTGCACCGGACGCCTGGGAGCGCCTCAGCCCCTTTCCACTGGAGCACGTGCCCTGGACGCGCGCGGGCTACCGCGTGACCGACCCCGCTGCGCGACCGGGGCGGCATCCCTACCACGCCGCCGGGCTGTACTATCTGCAAGACCCCTCCGCGATGGCCGTGGGCGCGCTGCTCGACCCGCACCCCGGCGAGCGGGTGCTCGACCTGGCCGCCGCGCCTGGTGGCAAGACCACCCACCTGGCCGCCCGGATGCAGGGCTCGGGATGGCTGGTCGCCAACGACGTGCACCCCAGCCGCGTGCGCGACCTGGTGAACAACCTGGAACGCTGGGGCGCGCCACACACCGCCGTGCTCAACGAGACGCCGCCGCGCCTGGCGGATCACTTCGGCGCCTTCTTCGACCGCGTGCTGGTGGATGCGCCCTGCTCCGGCGAGGGGATGTTCCGCAAAGACCCGTCGGCGCGCAGCGAGTGGTCGCCCAAACTGGTGAGCAGTTGCGCCCGCCGCCAGGATCGCATTCTGGAGGATGCGGCGCGGCTGGTGCGTCCGGGCGGGTATCTGGCCTACAGCACGTGCACCTTCGCCGCCGAAGAGAACGAGGGCACGCTGGCGCGCTTCCTGGACGCGCACCCCGACTTCGAGATGGTCGCGCTGCCCGCGTACCCCGGCTTCGACCACGGTCACCCCGACTGGGTCGAGCCGCCTGCGCCCGATGCGGTGCGCCGCGCGGTGCGGCTGTGGCCGCATCGGGTGGTCGGCGAGGGGCACTTCATCGCGTTGCTGCGCCGTGACCCGGACGCGCCGGCGAGCGCAGCCGTCCGCCGCGCACCGCGTCCCAGAGGCTGTCCGCTCATCTCCCCTTACGCCGCCGGCGACGGGGGTGCGGTGGCGGTCGGGTGGGTGGGGGCCGGGGCGCGAGAAAGCCGGCTGG
>CAYSXA010000116.1:0-9083 GCA_964435005.1 uncultured Anaerolineaceae bacterium
CCACATACACACACGCCAAGCGACAGCACCGTGCTCCCGCACCGTCCAGACAGTAACAGACCCGGAGCACCCTTCAGCGGACAGTGTTCGCAATGTCACAGCACCACTGCCTGGAAGCCGGCCAACTTCAACCACGCCGCTGCCGGCGCAACGGACTGCCAGGCCTGCCACACCAAGAACAAGCCGGCCAACCACTTCAGCGGACAGTGCTCACTGTGTCACAACACCACTGCCTGGAAGCCGGCCAACTTCAATCACGCCGCTGCCGGCGCGACGGACTGTCAGGCCTGCCACCTGAAAGACCGCCCGGCCAACCACTTCAGCGGACAGTGCTCACAATGCCACAACACCAGTTCGTGGGGTGGCGCCAGCTTCAACCACACCTTCCCCATCAACCACGGCGGCGCGAACGGCAATTGCAGCACCTGTCACCCCAGTGGCACCTCCTCCTGGACCTGCTACACCTGCCACGACCAGGCCAAGATGGAAAGCAAACACGCGAAGGAGGGCATCAACAACATCGCCGGGCGCTGCATCAACTGTCACGCCAACGGTGGTAAGGAAGGCGGCGATGGCGGTGGTGAAGGCGACGATTAATGTTGCTTATCCCCTTTCTCATAAATTTGAAAAAGGGCGCAGTAGTCTGCGCCCTTTTTTATCACTATGGCAGGCACATTCGATAAACAAGTCTTTTCAGACTCGTTGCCCTGACGGCCACACTCTACTTGCAAACAATTCTTGAACTTCTCTTTACCTAGCTGTTGCCAATCTGTCGTAAAATAAAGGCAGCGCCGGGCTCTCCACAGGCGCAGGTTGGCGTGCGCCATCAGCCCGGTCACCACAGGGCAAATTCCACAAGAGGATCACCTATGAGCTTACGAACGGTCATTCAACAAGAAAGCACCAAACGCGAAGCCCTGGTCGCAGGACATGTGGTGCCGTACAGCGCGCGCTGCGTGCAGTGCGGCATCTGTTCGTACAACTGTCCTATCGGGATTGACGTGCGCAAGCACGCCTGGCTGGGCATCCCGGTCAAGGACAGTCACTGCCTGACCTGCGGCGAGTGCGTGGCGCGCTGTCCGCGCGGCGTGCTGCGCTTCGAGAAAACCAGCCTGTTCGACCCTGAACGACGCCAGGTGCTGAAAGACTAGCCATGAAAACCTACGTCATCATCGGAACCGGCGTGGCCGGCGTGGCCGCCGCGGAAACCATCCGCAGCTTGGACCCGGTCGGCGAGATCGTGATCATCGGCGACGAGCCGGACGCCTTCTACTCGCGTCCCGGCCTGGCTTACATGCTCACCGGCGAGATCCCGGAAAAACAACTGTACCTGTACGGGCCCAGGGAATTCCAGCAGCTGAACATCCAGTGGATCCACGACCAGGCCACCCGGATCGACCCCGATCAACAGATTGTCTATTTCCAAAAACACAAACCCTTGCGCTTCGACCGGTTGTTGCTGGCAACCGGCTCTGTCGCCGCACCATCCCCCGTGCCCGGCGCGCATTACGAAGGCGTGGTCAAACTGGACACCCTGGAGGACGCCCGCCGCATCCTGAAACTCGCCCGTCGTGCGCGGACGGCGGTGGTCGTGGGCGGCGGCATCACCGCGCTGGAACTGGTCGAAGGCCTGCGAGCGCGCGGTCTGGAGACCCATTATCTGCTGCGCCGGAACCGCTACTGGGGCAACGTACTCAACGAGGCCGAATCGCGTATCGTGGAACACAAACTCGAAGAAGAGGGGGTGAAACTACACTTCAACACCGAACTGGAATCGATCATCGGAAAACAAAAAGGCTGGTTCGGCGGCGGGAAAGAAGTCGTGACTGCGGTGAACACCAAGGATGGTCGCACCATTCGCTGCGACATTGTCGCCATCGCCATCGGCGTACGCCCGCGCAAGGAGCTCGCTGAGCAGGTCGGGCTGGACACCGACCGGGGCGTCCTGGTGGACGAATACCTGCAAACAAGCCATCCGAACATCTACGCCGCCGGCGACGTGGCTCAGGTGTACGACCCCTTCAGCGGGCGCGCAGTGCTGGACACGCTGTGGAACTCCGCCCGCAACCAGGGCATCGTCGCCGGGAAGAACATGGCCGGGCAAAAGACAGCCTACGTGAAACAGGTGCCGTTCAACGTCACCCGCCTGGGTGGGCTGACCACCACGATCATCGGCACGGTCGGGCGCGGCCTGGATGAAGACCTGCTGGGCATCGCGCGCGGTGACTCCGAAACCTGGCGCCAGTTGCCCGACGCCATCGCCGCACAAACTGGCTTCGACATCAACCGCGTGCGTGTACTGATCGGCAAGCACCACCTGCTCGGCGCAATCGTGATGGGTGACCAGACGCTCTCCCAGCCGCTGTACACGCTGATCGCCGAGCGCGTGGACATCGCCCCCATCCGCGACGAATTGATCAAACCCCACGCCCCGGTGGCCGACATCCTGGCCGATTTCTGGGCAGAATGGAGGAAGAAGCAACATGCGCCAATCGTCTCGCAACCGTGAACTCTGGCTGGCGTTCTTCAGCATCCTGATCATCACCGCGTTCTACCTGTATGTGGTGATGCGAACCGGCTCCGTGCCCGCTGCGAGCGAGTTCTTCGGTCACTCGCTCGGCATTCTGGGCTTCATCCTGATGTTAATGACTGAGACGCTGTACAGCATCCGCAAACGCACCCGCCGCGCCCGCTGGGGAAAGATGTCCACCTGGATGCAATTCCATATTTACACCGGCCTGGTTGGGCCGTACATGGTGTTGCTGCATTCTTCGTGGAAGTTCAACGGCCTGGCCGGCGTGGTTATGCTGCTCACGGTGATCATCGTGGCCAGCGGATTTGTCGGGCGCTATATTTACACCGCCGTGCCGCGCACCGCGGATGGCGTGGAAGTTGAAGCCAAAGCAATTGAAGAAGAAATCGCCCGCGCTGATGCGCAGCTACAACAATGGATGGCCGCCCGTCCGCAGGCCACCCAGACGCTGGCGCAACGGCTGGCCTCCCTGCCCGAAGTACCGGACAACCAGTTGTTGCTCGTACTGGGGCGCACTTTCCTGGAATGGGGTTACCGCATCCAATGGTGGCGCGAGAAGCGCAAACTGGACGCCGTAGCCCGCGCCCAGGCCGAGCAACTGGAGAAACTGCTGGCGCGTCAACAACGGCTCAAACGCCAGCTTGCTTCGATCGCAACCGCCCGCCGCCTGATGGCTGTCTGGCATACCATTCACATCCCCATTGGTATGGCGCTGTTCACTGCCGCTTTCATCCACATCGGTGCAGCCATTTACTACGCCACCCTGCTGCGCTGACCAGTACAGGTTCCATTTGAGGGGGAGCATACTTTCCAACGAAATATCCTGAGGAGGAGAAGCCATGCAGGTCTCCGAGCGTCCTTTAGGTTGTATGACCAGCAGCGGCCTGATCGCCGCCGTAATCACACTTCTCATCATCGTCAGTGTAAGTTTCGCCCAGGGCGGGGTGCTGTTCAGCCCAGGCCCGTTAAACGCCGTTCGAGGAGAAGAAGCCCTGGGCGGCGTCACCGCCCACGTCGACCTTGCCAAACAATGTAACGCCTGTCACGCCGCGCCCTGGGGGCGCGAACGCATGGCCGATCTCTGCGTGGCCTGCCATACGGAAATCAAGACCGAGCTATCCAATTCCAACAGCCTGCACGGCGCGTTGATGCAGCAAGGCAAACTCCAATGCCGGGACTGTCACACTGAGCACAAAGGGCCGAACGCACCGCTCACCGTGATGGACACCGCTCGCTTCCCTCACGAGTCGGTCGGCTTCTCTCTGGCCGCCCACCAGAAACGCCGTGACGGCTCGCCTTTCTCCTGCAATGACTGCCACGGCGAAGACATCACCGTCTTCGACCCGGCGACCTGTGAGAGCTGCCATCACGATCTGGACGCCGTGTTCACCCAGGCGCACATCGAAACCTTCGGCACGGCCTGCCTCTCCTGCCACGACGGCGTGGAGACCTACGGCAAGAAGTTCAACCACAACAACTTCTTCCCCCTGGACGGCAAACACGCCAACCTGATCTGCGCGAAATGCCACCTGGGGATGACCACGCTGACCGAACTCCAGGGCACACCGCAGGACTGCTACTCCTGTCACGAGAAAGACGACGCCCACGATGGCCAGTTCGGCACTTCCTGTGAACACTGCCACACGCCCGACGGCTGGGATCAGGCCACGTTCGACCACTCGATGGCCGACTTCCCGCTGGAAGGCAAACACGTGGACGTGGCCTGCACCGACTGCCACGTGAACAACGTGTTCAAAGGCACGCCGAAAGACTGCTTCTCCTGCCACGAGAAAGACGACGCCCACGATGGCCAGTTCGGCACGGATTGCAGTCTGTGCCACACGCCGGTGAAGTGGGACGAGGTAAACTTCGACCACTCGATGACCGCCTTCCCCCTGGAAGGCAGGCACCAGAAGGTCGAGTGCGAAGAGTGCCATGTGAACAAGGTGTTCAAAGGCACACCGACCGAGTGCTTCGCCTGCCACGAGAAGGACGACGCCCACAATGGCGAATTCGGCACGGATTGCGCCGTGTGTCACACGCCCGTAAAGTGGGATGAGGCCAGTTTCGACCACGCGAAAACCGCCTTCCCGCTGGATGGTCAACATCGGACGGTCGAGTGTGAACAGTGCCATGTGAACAAAGTATTCAAGGGTACTCCAACGGAATGCGTGGCCTGCCACGCCGACCCGACCTTCCACGCCGGAGCCTTCGGCACGGACTGCGCTTCCTGCCACACCACCAGCGGTTGGACACCCGCCCAGTACCGTGGTTCGCATCCATTCATCACCCACGAAGGCGGTTCTGGCATCAACCACGGTCACACAAGCTGCCGCACCTGTCACCCATCCACGGTGTACGAATACACCTGTCTGGCCTGCCACAGCAACAATCAGGGTGGCGAAGGTGGCGGCGACGACTGACCCATAAACGAACAAGCGACGCACCGGTCGGTGCGTCGCTTGTTTTCGACGTAATGATCGAGGCGACCGGATGTGGTCGCCTCGATGTTTTATTTCCCGAGTTTCTCCCTGAACGCTTCGGCCAGTGCGGGGACGATGTCGAACAGGTCGCCCACCACGCCGTAGCGCGCTACCTTGAAGATCGGCGCATCGGGGTCCTTGTTGATCGCCACGATCACTTTGCTGGTGCGCATCCCGGCCAGGTGCTGGATCGCGCCGGAAATGCCGCAGGCGATGTACAGGTCCGGTGAGACCACCTTGCCGGTCTGCCCCACCTGGTGGTCGTAAGGAATGTATCCGGCGTCCACCGCAGCCCGACTGGCGCCCACCGCCCCGCCGAGCACCTCGGCCAGCTCGCCGATCAATTTGAAGCCCTGTTGCGCTCGCCAGATTTCCTGCTCCTTCTCGTCGGTGATCTCCGGCGGCGGGGTCAGGTTCGGGTTGTTCGACGTGCCGCGGCCACCGGACACAATGATGCCTGCCTCGGTCAGGCTGACCCCGCCTTCCGTGGTCTGGTACGCCACCACCTTGACCGGGATGGCGGCCTCATCCAGCGCGACGTCGATCGCCGTCACCGTGCCGCTGCGGCCTACCTCGGCTGCGGGCTTCGGGAAAGCGCGCGTGCGCAGGGTGAGCACCTGCGGCGTGCTCTGGCTGACCACTTTGGCGAGCACCTTACCGGCATAGATCGGCTTGGTCGCCACGATGCGCCCATCATCCTGGACATCGAGCGCGGTGACGTCCGTGACGATGCCCACGCCCAGATCAGTGGCGAACATCGCCGCCAGCTCACGCCCGCGCGTGGTGGTCGGGAAGAGCGCCACCGCCGGCGCACCCGCTTCGGCCTGCGCCTTGAGCACGTCAGCGTAGGCCTCCGCGCGGTAGTCGGCCAGCACGGCGTGATCGGCCACGCGCACCTCGTCCGCACCGTACTGCACCGCCTGCTGCGCCAGTTCCTGCACGTTCTCGCCCAGCACGAAGGCGATCACCTGACCGCCCAGTTTCTCCGCCACAGCGCGGCCTGCGCCCACCGCTTCCCAGGAAGGCGCCAGGGCCTCGCCTTTGAAATGGTCGATGTAAACCCAGATGTCCTTGCTCATCACAGCACCTTCTCCGCGATCAGTTTGTCGGCCAGTTTCTCGGCGATCTCCTGCGGCGAATCGCCTTCGATGAACTCGCAAACCACCTCACGCTTCGGCGGGTTGGCGACTTCGACATAAGACACCACTGGCTGCGGTGCTTCCACGCCCAGATCGGCCAGCGTGATCGTGGGGATCTTCGCGCGCGCGGCCTTGCGGATGCCCATGAACGATGGATAGCGCGGTTCGCCGAAGTCCTTGGCGATGGACAACACGGCGGGGAGCTGCGCTTCCACCACCTGGCGACCTTCTTCGACCACGCGGGAAACGCGGATCTGACCACCCTCAACGCCCTCCACCGCGCCGACCAGGGTAAACATCGGCCAGCCGAGCAGGCGGGCGACCATCGCACCCGTGGTGCCGCTGTCGTCGTCCACAGCCTGGCGGCCAAACACCGCCACGTCCACGTCGCCGATGTGTTTCACCACCGCCGCAAGCACCTGTGCTGCACCCAGCGTGTCCAGGTTCTCCAGCGCCGGATCGGAGACCAGCATCGCGCTGTTGCAGCCCATCGCCAGCGCGGTCTTCAGCGCCTCTTTGGCGCTCTCCGGCCCCATGCTCACGGCAATCACCTCATTGCCGCCGAAGTTCTCCTTCAACTGGAGGGCGGCCTCCACGGCAAATTCGTCCCACGGGTTGATCACCAGTTCGGCGTCGCCCCATGAGACCTGCCCGTTCTCCACCACGACCTGCGCCGCGGTGTCGGGCACCTGTTTGACGAAGACCACGATTTTCAAGGTTACCTCCTTGGTTCACTGGTTGCACTGGTTGTGTTGGTTCAATTGGTTATATTGGCTGCGCTGGTTGACTATCCAACCGCCTCTGATACCTCCGATGCCTCTGACACCTCACTCTCCCGTGAAGAAATCAGGGTCATAGCCGGGGAATTCGCGGCGCAGCGGCTTGTCTTTGCGGAAACCGAGAGCATAGTCGGCCTGAATCAAGGTATGGATTTCGCTGCTGCCCTCATAGATCATCGCGCCGCGGGCGTTGCGCAGATAGCGCTCCACGTCGTATTCATCGGAGTACCCATAGGCACCGTGGATCTGCACCGCTTCGCTGGCCGCTCGGAAGGACGCTTCCGTGGCGAACCACTTGGCCATCGAAGCCAGGCGGGTGAAGCGCTTGCCCTGGTTCATCAGCCAGCCGGTCTCCAGGTAAAGCAGGCGCGCCATCTCATAGTCGCGCGCCATGTGAGCGATCTTCTGTTTGATCAGTTGATGATTGGCGATTGGCTTGCCGAAGGTCTCCCGTTCGCGGGCGTAGCGGACGCTGGCTTCCATGGACGCGCGGATCAGACCAGTCGCGCCAGCGGCCACCGTGTAGCGCCCGCGGTCGAAGGCCGACATAGTGACCTTGAAGCCCTCACCTTCCTCGCCGATACGGTTCTCCACCGGCACTTTGACGTCCTGGAAGGAGATCCAGCCGGTGGACCCGGCGCGCACGCCAAGCTTGCCGTGCAGGTCACCGCGCGTGATCCCCTCGCTGTGCAGATCCACGATGAACGAGGTCAGGCCGCGGTGGGGCTCGGCTTCAGGGTTGGTGCGTACGGTGACCAGGGCGTAATCGGCTTTCGTGGCCAGCGAAATCCACATCTTCTCGCCGTTCAGGATATAGACATCCCCTTCGCGCCGACCGGTCGCACGGATGTGGGCGAAGTCCGACCCGGCGCCCGGCTCGGTGAACGCGCCCGCACCCACCTTTTCGCCGCGCGCCAACGGCACCAGGAACTTCTGCTTCTGCTCTTCCGTGCCCCAGTGCAGGATGCTCAGCGCACACAGCCCCATGTGCACCGACATCACCACGCGCAGGGTGGAATCCACGGCTTCCAGCTCCTCGCAGGCCAGCCCCAGGGAGATGTAATCCATCCCCTGCCCCCCATAGCGCTCCGGGATGCACAGACCCAGAATGCCCAACTCGCCCATGCGCGGCAATACGAACGGCGCCGGCTCCTGCTTGCGATCGTACTCCTTGATGACGGGCGCCACTTCCTTCTGGGCAAAATCCCGCACCATCTGCTGCACCATGCGGTGCTCTTCCGTCAGCGCGAAGTCCATTGCACCCTCTCCTCTTTCGTGATGGATTTCCCTAATTATATCCCGTGACAGATGTCACAACAAGTGTATTCATGGCAAGCCATCCCTTCCCGTAATCTGAGGAATCCACGTATTTTTCACCTTATGCTACAATTGCCTCGCCATGAGGAACCTCACCCTGCGACTCGCTTTCTGGATCGGTCTGCTCGTATCGCTGACGGCCTGTCAAGTTCTCCAGGCCGCGCCTTCTTTCGCCTCGGCCAACAACAACGTGCTGTTCCAGGACGACTTCTCCAATCCCTCCAGCGGCTGGGATCGCCACCACGACGACACCGTCTCGCTGGACTACGAGAACGGCCTGTATCACATCGTGGTCAATCTGCCGAATTACGATGCCTGGAGCAACCCCGGCCTGAACTTCACCGACGTGCGCATCGAGGTGGACGCCGGTAAAGTCGCCGGGCCTGACGACAACGACTTCGGTGTGATCTGCCGCTACAATCCCGCCGGACCAGACTTCTACGCCTTCCTGATCAGCAGCGACGGCTACTACGGCATCTTGAAGCATCAGAGCGGGAAGCAGACCCTGCTCCACGGCCCCAAAATGGACATCTCGCCCGCCATCGCTACCGGGGTGGCTGAAAACCACATCACCGCCATCTGCGCCGGCCCCACGCTCACCCTGATCGTGAACGGTGTCCAGCTGGCCACTGTCCAGGACAACGACTTCGCCTCCGGTGACATCGGCCTGATCGCGGGCACGTTCGAGGAGCCGGGCACGTCCATCCTGTTCGACAATTTGAGTGTATTGCAACCATGAGAATTTATCTGGATACGGTCGGTTGCCGCCTGAATCAAAGCGAAATCGAGACCTTCGCGCGCCAGTTTCGCGCCGTGGGGCATACCCTGGTGG
>CAYSXA010000117.1:0-9065 GCA_964435005.1 uncultured Anaerolineaceae bacterium
TAAGGTAAATTTCGTATTGCCCATCTCGATTCGATTGAAAAACGATCTTAGAACCATCCGGGGACCAGTTTGGATACGAGCTTTGCTCCGCCAGCATAATCCATTTAGAAACATCCCCGATGTCCTTCGTAGCTACTTTGAATATTCGTGGGACGTTGTATTTGACCGATGTGAAAACAATTTGTGAGCCGTCGTAGTTTAAATGCGGCTCGATGTGACTGCCAAGTGGATAGGTGGTGCTCCAGGAAGAATACCCGGGCTCGACGACTACGATATCCCACTCTTTACGTTCAACCGAATATCTTGAAAACGTAGCAACACTCCATCCCTGGCCAAACGCTCCGCGCTGAGGTGCTGAATCTACACCGGGTTGCGATTCCGGGACTTCCGTCATCGCAGCGGGTAGCACTTTCTGAGCCAAAGGTTCCTCATACAGCCTCTGGATATGAGAAGGGTCATCCTCCACAGGCGGGCTCTGCGCCTGGGACAGGGAAATCACCCCCCCAAGCAATAAACCGGCCAATACCAGAGAAAGAACATAGTGGCGAAGAGTTGTAAACCCCATATCTCCTCCTGAAGCGAAAAACCTCTGAATTATGGCACGTCTTTCCTGACACCGCAAGTGATCTAGGACGCGGATTTCCTCTCGCAACGGCAAATTGCCACAGCGCACCCGGGCACCATTTCAAAGGCGACTCTGTTTCGCAGGCATCCGTTGGGCACTGATTCGCAGCCGTGCTCTCACCCCCCAATCGGTCCTGTTACACCATGGGGAAAGTCCCCAGCACGGGAATCCCGTTCCCGCGCAGCCCATCCCACACCTGGGATGCGTTGCGCCGGCCCAGGCGGCGGTGCGCTTCGCAGGTGCAGGTCGGGTCGCGCGGGCGCGGGCAGGCGCGTATCCACGCCTGCACCTGACGGAAGTCGGCTTCCGGCACGCGGTATCCTTCGTGATCCCAGCACTCGTCGAACAGCGCCCCGCGCCGGGATTCGCGGTACACGGCCAGGCCGTGGAAGCGGCAGGCCGCGCAGCGTACCACCTGCAGGCTGATCTCATCGTCGCGTGCGTCTGAGGGGAACTCCATCACCTGGTGGATGTGCAACGCGGGCGCGCCGCAATCCGGGCAGCGGAAGCCGCGTGTGCTCATGGCTGTGAACGGGTGGCCCGGCGGGCGCGTCGCCACGGCCACCGAGGGGGTTGACCGGCGAGCATCTGCTGTGAGTGGAACAGGCGGGCGACCAGCAGCACGATTCCCCAGGCGCTCATGGCCATCAGCGCGGCGGAGAGCGCCACCTGCCAGAACGGCACGCCGCCCGCCGCCAACCGGGTCATCATCACTTCAGGCGCGGTGAGCGGGAACAGGCTGAAGGCCACTGCCAGCGGCCCGTGCGGTTGCTCGATGATGGTCGAGAGCAGGAAGAGGGGAATCATCAGCGGAATCATGAGCACGATGGTGTGCTGGGTGGCCTCGCGGCTGTTAGGCACCAGCACACCCAGCCCGGCCATCAACGCACCGTAGATGGCGTAGCCCAGCAGGAAGAAGACCAGCGCCCAGGCCAGGAAGGACGGGGGTAACTGGAAGGCAGGTGGCAGGCGAAACACTCGCCCGCTGGCGCGAAGCAGCGCGTAGCCGGTGCCCACCCAGACCGCCGTCTGCAGCAGGCCGAGCAGGCCGAGGGCGAGGATCTTGCCTCCGATCAACGTGCGCGCCTCCAGATTGCAGATCAGGATCTCCAGCAGGCGGTTCTCCCGCTCGCGGTTCACGCTGCTGAGCAGAATGGTGGCTGTGGTGAAGATCAGCATGTAGAACAGCAGCATCACGGCGTAGGGGATGAAGAAGGCCAGCGGGTGGGCGCGATCACGCTCCGGGCCTTCGGTTTCCAATGGCTTCTCCTGCAACATCATCGGGCGCGTCAGCAGCGAGACACGCTCCTGGTCACCCCGTAGCAGGTTATACATTACCAGACGCTCGAACGGTTGGTCGCTTTCCAATACGGCGAACGCAGAGTCCTCAGCCTGCACCACCACGCCTTCACCTGTCTCTGGAAAGTCCGGCGGCAGCAGGTAGTACAGGCGAATCTCGCCGGCCTGCAATGCTGCCAGAGCATCTGCTTCGTTGGCGAAGGGGCGCAGCACTTTCTCTGTGCCCGGTGGCAACTCACGGATCACGCCGGCCTGATCCACAAAACCGCTGATCTGCACCGTCGGCGGCCCTTTAACGATTTGAGTGAGCGGTTGAGCCGATTGGGAACCGCGCAGGCGCGCTGCACCCCAAAAGATCGCTGCGGCCACCAGGGGCAGGCCAAAGGTGGCGAACAGGAAACTCTTGCGCGTCAGGCGGTAGCGTATCTCGTAGAGACACACGATCAGCAAGCCTTTCATGCCGCACCTCCGCGCTGGAGGATCTCACGGAATCGCAGCCGTTTGCCGTAGCGCAACATCCCCAGGCGGAAGACGTAGCCGCTCAGCCATACCGCGCCGATTCCTGTGCCCCAGGCGAGCGCCTGACTGAGCAACATTTGCCACAAAGGAACTTCGCCCGCCGCGCGGCGGATGATCAATGTGAGCGGCGCGGTCAACGGAAAGAGCGTCAGCCCAACTGCCAGCGGGCTGTTTGGGTGGGGGAGCAGCAGAAAAACCAGGTATAGCGGGATTATCATCGGCAGGGTGAACAGACTGGTCCATTGCTGCGCCTCGGAGGGTTCGGTAACCATCGCGCCGAGCGTTGCCAGCACGCCAGCCAGCATCAAATAGGCAGGCAGAACGATCAACAACGGCAGGAGCAGGTCGCTCCACGAGAAGGTGATTTCGCGCATCCAGGTGTAGCGCGTGCGCAACACCAGCCAGCCGCCCACCACGAATGCGGCCCATACCAGCAACTGGGTAAGCGCCAGGGCGGTAATGCCTAGCAGTTTCCCGGCGAGCAACTGGTTGGATGAGACCGAGGAGACCAGCACTTCCGCGGTACGGTTGACCTTTTCGTCCACTACTGCACCCAGCAGGTAGCCGGAGGCGATAAAGGTGAGCAACAGTAAGGTGAAAGCACCGAAAATAGGCGCCAACTGAACGCCAAGCTGGCGTTGGTCACGTTCCCCAGCTTTGCCCAGTGTGCGGAAGCGCCAGTGGATGCCGCTTTCGCTGAGCTGTGCCAGCAGCGCTCGCTGCTCGGAGGAGGTCTCGCGCAGCAAACTATGACGCAAGGCATCCTCCAGGGCGCTTTCCACCATGTTACCAGGATAGCGGTAGTACACCAGCTGGACTTTGATCTCACGGGGGTAATCCGTGGGTAGCAATACGTAGGCCGTAATGCGGTCCTCCTCGAGCGCCTGCCGCGCGGACGCTTCATCGGGGAAGGGCTGGAAGCGTACCCGCAGGAACGCGGGCGTGTCGCGTTGCTCGAAATCCTCTGGCTGTAAATGCCCGCTGACGTCCACGTAGCCGATGGGCTTCTTCGGTGTGGAGAACCAGGCTGCTCCAAAGCCTGTGCCTACGATCAACACGATCATGATCGGCAAACTGAGCGTTGCCCACAGGAAGCGTCGCTTGATGACCTGACGGATGTATTCAAATCGAGCCACGATCAGGATGGCGTTCATCGGGCTCCCTCGTTCGATTGGGATTGCACGACCTGGATGAAGATGTCCTCCAACGGTGGCACGGCGACCTGGAAATGCTCCACGGTCACGCCGCGTGCCACCAGTGCCTGGAGTACGGATTGCGGTGTGGCTTCGTTGGAAAGCGTCAGCCGCCAGGCGCCGTTGTGCCGTTCGCGGCCATCCACGCCGGGCAGGTCGTCGGGGAGCGGGTCGGGGGTGTTCAGGATCACCGCGTGGCCGGAGAAGCGCCGCTGGATGTCCTTCAAGTCGCCGTAGAGCATGGCCTGGCCGTGGTCGATGAGCAGGATGCGGTCGCACAGGTGTTCCGCATGGTACATCTGGTGGGTGGACATCACGATGCTGGTGCCCCGGTCGCGCATCTCCAGCAACAGGTCTTTCACCATCTGTGTGTTCACCGGATCCAGGCCGGCGAACGGCTCATCCACGATGAGCAGGTCGGGTTCGTGAATCAGCGTGGCGATCAGTTGCGCTTTTTGCTGCATCCCTTTGCTCAACTCACGCACCTTCTTGGTCGCGTGAGCGGCCAGGTCAAAGCGTTCCAGGTACGCGTTCAGGCGGCGGCGCGCTTCCGCCCGGCTCAGCCCCTTCAGTCGGGCCAGGTAGAGCAGCACGCGGTCCACGCGTTCGTCCTGGTACAGCCCACGCTCTTCGGGCATGTAGCCGATGCGGCGGTGCTTCTCCGGCGAGATGGGTCCACCGAACACCCGCACCTTGCCGTGGTCGGGCGCGAAGATGCCAAGCACCATGCGGATGGTGGTCGTCTTGCCGGCGCCGTTCGGCCCCAGCATGCCCAGGATTTCGCCGGGTTCGACGGTGAAGGAAACGTCCTGCACGGCGTGTACGTCGCCGAAAGACTTGTACAGGTGCTCTGCGATCACGGTGCTCATGGTGTACTTTCCTGTGTGTTCGCTGGTCTCTAATTGGGTTTTGGGAAAGTCCCTCTTGCGGGATGGTTCAAGTATATCATCGCTGTCGGCTGTGGAAAGGATGTATAGAATGTAATGGATGATATAATCAGCGCCATGAGCCTGACCTTGAAAGAAGTGGAACACATTGCCGAACTGGCCCGTCTGAACCTGACGGACGAGGAGAAAGCTCGCTACCGCGAGCAACTCTCCGCTGTGCTGGACTACTTCGCGCGCCTGCAAGGGCTGGACGTGAGCGACATCCCACCCACGGCCAGCGTGCTGCCGCCACGGTCGGTGTTGCGGGAAGACGAGCCGCGCCCCGGCCTGCCGCGCGAGGAACTGCTGGCGAACGCCCCGGACGCCCACGACGGGCAGTTCCGCGTGCCGCCGGTGCTGGAGTGAACGCCATGGACTGGACGACCGCTTCCCTGCTGGACGCGCTGGCGCGTGGCGAGGTCTCCAGTGTCGAGGTGACGCGAGCCTGCCTGGAGCGCATCGACGCGCTGGAGCCGCGCCTGCACGCCTTCATCACGCTGACCCCGGACCTGGCGCTGGCGCAGGCCGAGGCCGCCGACCGTCAGCGGGCCGAGGCGCGCAGACACCCCGACGAGCCGCTGCCGCCGCTGTTGGGGCTGCCTATCGCCGTCAAGGATGTGCTCACCGTACGCGGCGTGCGCTGCACCTGCGGCTCCCGCGTCCTGGAGAACTTCGTCCCGCCTTACACCGCGACCGCTGTGCAGCGCCTGCTGGACGCTGGCGTGGTTATGCTGGGCAAGACCAACACGGACGAGTTCGCCATGGGCTCGTCCACGGAGAACTCGGCTTATGGCCCCACGCGTAACCCCTGGAACCCGGCGCACGTGCCGGGCGGTTCGTCGGGTGGGAGCGCGGCTGCTGTGGCGGCGCGCATGGTCCCTGCTGCGCTGGGCACGGACACCGGCGGCAGCGTGCGCCAGCCTGCAGCGTTCTGCGGCGTGACCGGCCTGAAGCCCACCTATGGCCGCGTCTCGCGGTACGGGCTGGTCGCTTACGGCTCGTCGCTCGACGTGGTCGGCGTGATGGGTCTTTCGGCGCAGGGCGTCGCGTTGATCTTCCAGGCGATGGCCGGACACGATCCGCTGGACGCCACCAGCATGGACGTGCCGCCGCCTCAGATTGCCCTGGCGGATGAACCCGACCTGCGCGGGCTGCGTGTGGGCGTGCCGGAGGAATATTTTATCGAGGGTATGCAGCCCGAAGTGGAAGCCGCCGTGCGCGCGGCCATCCGGCACCTGGAATCGTTGGGGGCGGAGGTCGTGCCGGTCAGCCTGCCGCACACGGAGTACGCCGTGCCGGTCTATTACCTGATCGCCCCGGCGGAAGCCTCGGCGAACCTGGCACGCTACGACGGCATCCGCTACGGTCCGCGCGTGGAGGCCGACGTTATGTGGGAGGTCTTCCGCCGCACGCGCGGCGAGCTGTTCGGCGCAGAGGTCAAGCGGCGCATCATGCTGGGGACGTATGCGCTCTCGGCGGGGTACTACGATGCGTACTACGGGCAGGCGCAGAAGGTACGCACGCTGATCAAACGCGATTTCGAGCGTGCCTTCGAGCAGGTGGACCTGATCGCCGCGCCGGTTGCCCCGTCTACTGCCTTCCGTTTCGGCGAACACACGGATGACCCGCTGGCGATGTACCTGGAAGATGTGTTCACCCTGCCGGCGAACCTGGCTGGCGTGCCGGGGCTGGCCTTCCCGGTGGGCTTTGACGGGAAGGGGCTGCCCATCGGCATGCAACTGACGGCCCCGCACTTCCGCGAAGACTTGCTCTTCCGCGCCGCGCATGCCTATCAGCAAACCACAGATGCGCACCGCCAGCGCCCGTCGCTGGCGCAGTAGTCTGCACCTGGCCGGGGGAATCCTGGCACTGGTGCTGGTGTTCTGGTCGGTGCGTGGAGGGCGAGGAGCATCTTCCCCGTCGTCGGAGGCTTATCTGCCTCTGGTCAGCAACGGTTTGCCTCCTTTGCTGTTGGGGGTGTATTCCGACAGTTACGTGGGCAATGCAGAGGGGATTTCCCGGCTCCAGGCTCTGGATGCCTGGACGGGCAAGCGACATAGCCTGGTCGGTGTATTCATTGATCTGGAGGACCCCAACCCGACGTATAACATACCTCACCAGATGGAAGCGCTGTGGGCGGCAGGCTACACACCGGTGGTCAATCTGACCATTGGCACGATGGGTGCCTCGCGCTCTGCTGCTGATCTGGCAAACGGGGTGCTGGACGCCGCCGTGCACGCCTGGGCGCAGGCGTTCGCTGCCTGGGCTGCACAGGGCAATGGCCGTTTTGCGTTGCTGGCACCGTTGCCAGAGATGAACATCCATGCCAACAGCTATGGCGGCGACCCTGGTGCTTTCCGCGTGGCGTATCAACGCCTGCAAACGTTGTTTGCTGACCAGGGCGTACCTGCGACGGCGGTGCGTTGGGTGTTCGCTCCTAACGGCTGGACGGCCTCCGGTGATCCCCCCATGAGGGATTATTATCCCGGTGATCCGGTTGTGGACCTGGTCGGGTTCAGCGCTTACAACTGGGGATACTGCCCCAACGCCGACTGGTTTGCCTGGGATACGCCAGAGGCGGTCTATGCGCCGATTGACGACCTCCGCGCTGTGGCGCCGGACAAACCGTTGCTGGTGATGCAGACGGCCACCACGGCTTATGTTTCTCAGGGAGTCACGCAAACGGCGGCCAAAAACGCCTGGTTGGTGAGCGCCTATGAATACCTGGTTGCCCGGCTGGATGTGGATGGTGTGCTGTATTTCAACATCGACAAGGAGTGCGACTGGGCGGTATATACCCCAACGATGCAGTATAACGGCTATCTGCAGGCCGCCGCGCAGAAGCGCATTGGTTACCAGTCGCCGATTCAGGTTGCAGATCGTTTCCCCTAGAAAACTGCTTAACCTCGAAAGACGCGCTGCACCAGTGCGTCCTGCCAGCGGTCTGGCAGCCAGCGGGCGACCCAGGCGAGCAGACGCGCCCGACGCCCCACCAGGTAGCGAATCCGGGGTTTTGCGGCGGTGAGAGCGTGCAGTACGGCGTTCACCACCGCTTCCACCGGTTCTCCGTTGCGCGCGGCGTCCTCCGCCCAGGCGCGTACCAGGCGCAGCCGGGCGTCGTACCGCTCATGGGCCTCTGGTGGCAGGGATGCCTCCAGTTCGTCTCCCTGACGCAGGGATTTCTCCCAGATCGGCGTGCGGATGGAAGCAGGCTCGATCAGGATCACCGGGATGTTCCAGGGCGCGAGTTCGCGGCGTAAGGCGTCGCTCATCGCCTCCAGCGCGAATTTCGAGGCGACATATGGCCCCATGAACGGGTAGGCAAATCGCCCGCTGATCGAGCTGATCTGTACGAGCCGTCCGTGCCCGGCGCGGACGAGCGGCAGGAACGCCCGCGTGACGCGTTGCACCCCCACCACGTTCACGTCCAGTTGCCGCTGCAACGCGTCCGGCGGGAAGTACTCCATCGGCCCGGCCAGGGCGATGCCGGCGTTGTTCACCAGCCCTTGCAGGCCGTGTTCGCCCACTTGGGCGGCAATGGTTTCGGCGGCAGCGGCGACCTGGGCGTCATCGGTCACGTCGAGTATCAGCGGCGTGGCGCGCGTGGACAGCGCCGCGCGGAGTCGGTCGGCGTCTTCGGCGCGGCGCACGCCGGCGAACACCCGCCAGCCGCGCGCATCCAGCGCCAGGGCACAGGCCAGCCCGATGCCACTGGACGCGCCGGTGATGAGTACGGAGGAAATCGCTGGCGTTTCTCTGCTCACGGCCAGGGGATCTGCACCGGGCTGGAGTATCCCAGTTTGTTCTTGTTGTACAGCAGTCCCGACGAAGCCTCCGGGCAGTTCTGGTCGTCTCGTAAGGTGATGGAGGTGTTGGTCGTGCTGTAGGCCACGTCAATCAGGTATCCGTTCTGGCAAATGCTGGCCTCGATCAGGTACCCTTGTTCCAGCGCAGGCGGGGCTGCATTCCAGGAGATGGTCACCTGGTTGCCGTTGCGTACTGCCCGGACGCTGGTGGGCATGGGAACGGAAGCGTTGGTAGGCACCCTGGTGACGACAAAATTGATGGAAGCGGGATCCCCGTTGAGGGTGACCTCAGAGGCCGCCACCCAGCAGTGCCATTCCACCCCCTCGATCTGGATCCAGTACCAGGTGCCTGCGTAATTCTTGCCGTCCACGCGCGCGGTTTCTCCTTCTTGCAGGATGACACCGGAGCCGATGTAAGCGGTTCCGGGCCCCCAGCGGCAATAGGCGTTTCCCTTGCCTGTGACCGTGGTGATTTCCGGGGTGGGTGTCGGAGTGATGGTCGGCGTGTTGGTTGGGGTGGGGGTGGAGGTCGGCGTCGCTGTAGGCGAGGGAGTGAGCGTGCTGGTCGGCGTGGGGGTGTTGGTGGGTGAGGCCGTGGGCGTTGCGGTGGAGGTTGCTGTTGGGGTGGCTGTCGCCGTAACCGTGAAGGTTGCTGTGGGGGAGGGAGTGGTTGTGGAGGTGGGGGTCAGGGTAGGAG
>CAYSXA010000118.1:0-8946 GCA_964435005.1 uncultured Anaerolineaceae bacterium
TTCCCCCATGGCTTACCCCGCCATGCCCTTCCGTCTGACTTTTCGAACCCCCTGGATCGCCTTCGCCGGTCTCGACCCCAGCGTCTACCAATCCGGCGGTTTTCATGCCCATGGCCACCTGAGCAAGCGCGGCTCCCCCCTCCTGCGGCATGTGCTCTTTCTCATCGCTCAGGCGCTGGTGCGCTTTACCCATCGTTTCCGCCATACCTTCCTCCGTCACCGCCAGCGGGGCCGCGCTTACCGCGAAGCCATGGTCATCGTCGCCCGGAAAGCCCTCGCCATCTTCCATCTCCTCATCGTGCGTCAACGAACTTTTCAGGATCTCTCTCCTCAGTCTTCAGGAGGCTTATAGTTGACTCATTGATCTGCTCCAGGGGTTGTTCTTGCATCACATATCCGAAGACATCGCCGAAAGCGGCAATCAGCGGTGGAATGACATCCTCCACGGCTAGGGAATGGCCGAGTACATCCACCATGCGGGTGACGGCGTGGCCTTTCAGGCCGCAGCCGATGATGCCCTGCCAGTAGCTCATATCGGGAGCGACGTTGAGCGCAAACCCGTGACGGGAAATGCCGCGTGCGTCCACCTTGACGCCGATCGCGGCGATTTTTGCCATACCATGTGGGGCCTGCGGTTGTTGTACCCAGACGCCGGTCATCCCCTTGGCGCGGAAGCTGTGAACCCCGAACTGGGCCAGAGTGCGGATAAGCACCTCTTCCAGTTTGCGCAGGTAGCCGACGAAGTCGGCCTGAGGCAGGCGGGGGGTGCCGCGCTCGTCGGTGAAGCGCAGGCCGCCAGGCGCCAGCGGCAACAAAGGGTAGCCCACCAGCTGACCGGGGCCGTGGTAGGTCACGTCTCCGCCGCGATCCACCCAGAACACCTCGACCCCGCGTCGGCGCCGCTCCGCCTCGCTCCACAGCAAGTTTTCCTCGTGTCCGCGCCGCCCGAAGGTAAACGTGTGGGGATGTTCCAGCAGGAGCATAGTGGGCAGGCGCTGGCCGGCGGCGATTTCTTGCGCCAGCTGGTTTTGCAACGCCCAGGCGTCGCCGTAGGGCACCTGGCCCAGAAAATGTACCAAGCAGGGCTTCATCGAGGTAAGTATATCTCATTTCGGCAGGAGGTGGGGGAGCGAGGTCGGGACAAAAAGGAAGGTGGTGTGCTGGTGAGGATGCTGTTTTCTTCAAGAAAACGTGAAAACGACGGCTTCAGGTCAAAGCCCGTCGGGTGGGATGAAGATGCAGGTGAACAAGACAAATGTTCACCCTCGATGAAGGTTACAGGAAGCGCAGGCCGTCTTTGCCCCCGCTAGAGGATGTCGGTTCAGGGCTGGCGCAGCTCGACGATCAACTTGATCGCGGTGCGAACCTTGCCGTCGATCTCTACATCGGTGAAGGTCGGGATGAAGATCACGTCGTAGCCGTCTTCTGCGAGATACCCCCGGGCCAGGACAAGTGCCTTGACCGCCTGGTTTACTGCGCTGGCACCGATCGCCTGAACCTCAGCTCGTTTTTTCTCTCGAAAGACGCCGGCAATCGCGCCAGCCACGGCAGAAGTGCGGGATGTGCCAGAGACCTTGATGACGTCCATGATCGGCTCTCCTATGCGTTCAGATTGGCCCGCTATTTCATAACATGATTGTACAAGATTCTCAGAATAGATTCAAGTAGATTTTCCCTCTTCTTTGGTGGCAAATGTCTCCTCAGCGCGTTTCAAGGCCTCCGCGGCGAGCAGTCCCACCAGGCGCATGATGTGCAGGTCTTCTTCGCGAAGCGGGGTGCCCCTGCGTGAGTTGACTACCTCAATGGCACCCAGCGGGCGATCCCCGGCGTACAGGGGTACACAGATCAGCGACGAGGTGCGGAAGCCCAGCTTTTCGTCCACCAGGGAGAAGAAACGGATGTCCTGACGGGCGTCGGGCACCAGGACGGGCTGCTGGTGGGCGATCGACCAGCCCACAACGCCCTCATTGCGGGGCATACGAAAGCCCATCAACTCATAGCGGTATGGGCCGCGGACGTCCACAAAGACGAGTTCGTCGGTTTCTTCGTCAATGAGGATCAACGAACCGTTGTCGGAGTCCACCGCGTCCAGCGCGGCCATCAGGATACGACCGATCAGCAGGATGACATCGGTTTCTTCCGTGATCTCGCTGAGGGTGTCTTCCAGGTCGATCAGTGCCTGGATGGCTGCTCGCAGACGGACGAGCTGGTCGCGCAGGTCGGTGTTTTCCTGATGGAGCCGGACGTTTTCTTTCTGCAACACGCGCACCACATCGTGGAACGTGCCGCCGGCTTCACTGGTGGGGCGGATTTCGTCCATGTTGACCTCCGATTCCATTATACAGAGTTTCGCGCGGTTTGCGCTTTCAGATTGCGCAACAAGGGATGGTCGGCGTACACCCCGCGATAAGTGGGCGGCAACAGCGCTGCGATGCGGCACATGATCTCGTCTGTGTTGCGTTGCAGGTCTTCATCGCGGTGCTTCCGGCGCAGCGGAGGGAGCGTGAAGGGCTCTCCGAAACGGATGTAAAGGTGCGGTCGGCGCAGGCGCAGTAACTGGGCGATGGCTGTTTCCGTACCCCAAATGCCCACGGGCAGGATGGGGACGCCCGCTTTGGTTGCCAGGTAGGCCACACCGGGCTTACCCGGCAACAGGGCATGGTTTTCCCGGCTGCGGGTGCCCTCCGGGGCGATACCGATCGAGCCGCCTTTGCGCAGATAGTTCCACGCCGTGCGCAGCGCCTGCGCGTCCGGGTTCTCCCGATCCAGCCAGATGCCGTTCACAGCGTCCACCAGCCAGCGGAAGAAAGGGTTGCGGCGGTATTTGCGGGCGATCAGGGCGGTCAGGTCATCGCGATCGACCGTCACGAACACCAGCGGCGCGTCCAGCCGGCTGAGGTGGTTCACCGCCAGCAGGAAACCGCCTTGCCGGGGGATGTGTTCCAGCCCTTCCGCATGGACGTGGGTCAGGATGGAGAACAGCCGTTTCAACACCCAACGCACGAGTAGTCGTCGCATAGCACCTCCGGGATCGTTTCTATTGTAGCGCAGAATGCTCCTGGGACGTGCTCAACCGAGTATAATCAGAGCCATGTTCCGACGAACCCTTGTTTTTCTGGTGTTGAGCTGGGCGTTGGTGGCGTGCGGTCGTGAGCCTTCTGTGCCGACTTCGGTGCCTACCGCCGCGGTTGCACCCACAGCCACGCTGACTCCTTTCCTCCCCTCACCTACCCCCACTCCCTCCATCACACCGGAGCCGTTGGTCGCGCGCGTAAACGGCGAGCCAATCCGTCTGGCGACCTTTCAGGCAGAGGTGACGCGGCTGATGCAGACGAGCGATCTCTCCGAGTCAGAAGCGCAGCGCCGTGTACTGGATGACCTGATCGCGCAGGTGTTGCTGGCGCAGGCCGCGCGCGCAGCGGGCTACACACCGGATGTGGACGGACGCCTGGCCACGCTGGTAGAAGCTGCTGGCGGTGAGGAAGCTTTCCGCGCCTGGCTGGAAGCCAACAACTATATCCTGGATGAATTCCGTGAGGCACTGGCGCAGGCGATGGCTGCGGCCTGGATGCGCGACCAGATCATCGCTACTGTGCCTGAAGTGGCCGAACAGATACACGCGCGGCACATTTTCGTCTATAATGAAGAGCAGGTGCAAACTGTTCTGGCAAAGCTGCAGGCCGGGGCGGATTTCGGCGACCTGGCGGCACAGTTCGATCCGGTCGGCCAGGGCGATCTGGGCTGGTTCCCGCGCGGTTATCTGTTCAACGGACAGGTCGAAGAAGCGGCGTTTGCTCTCCAACCTGGCGAGATAAGTGCGCCGATTCCCGCCGACGGTGGTTTTTACCTGATCCAGGTGCTGGAACGCGACGGGCAACGACCACTCACACCGGACATGCGCCGCCAGTTGCAGGAACAGTATTTGCAGAACTGGATCGCTGATCGACGCGCGCAGGCGCGGATTGAGGTTTTCATCACCCCGGAATCGTAGGCCGCAGAAGTGAGGGAGCACACGATGGATAATTTCGACGATTTCGATGCTCTGGATGCCCCACAACCCTCAACGCGGGGTTCAGCGGATGTGATCTGGAACATCCTGACGGTGGTCGTGTTGTTGACGACCCTGTGTATAGGCACGTTCTTCTTGATGG
Organism: uncultured Anaerolineaceae bacterium; assembly: GCA_964435005.1. GTDB lineage: Bacteria > Chloroflexota > Anaerolineae > Anaerolineales > DRMV01 > CAYSXA01. The sequence continues at coordinate 4,152 of CAYSXA010000118.1, forward strand.
TTTTTATCAATCCCTACAGTGGCCTGAATCCTTTCCCTCCACCGACCCTGCCGCCCACGATCGAGTTCCCCACGCCGACGAATACGCCCAAGCAATTGCCGCCCACGTGGACGCCCACGCCGGTGCCGCCCACGGCGACCTGGACGCCTGTCCCAACGGATACGCCGACCCCCACGGCGTCTCCCACACCGGAGGCAGCCGTGATCGTCACGGATACACCCACGCCGGAACAGACCACGCCGCCGTTTGCGTTGCAGCCGGGGAATCCGGTCGCGATCCCGGCGGGCGTTGGTGGACATCCGGATTGCGACTGGATGGGCGTGGCAGGTCAGGTCATCGACCTGCGCGGCGCGCCGTTGACCAATCAGTTGATCAAAGTCACCGGCACGCTGGAAGGGCAGACGATTGAAGTGATCGCCATCACCGGCCTGGCGACGCAGTACGGCCCGGCGGGGTACGAAATCACGCTGGCGAACAAGCCGATCGCCTCTACGGGCACGCTGACCGTGCAGATGTTTGATCAGGCCGGGTTGCCGCTCTCGGAGCCGGTGGTGATTGACACCTACGATACCTGCGACAAGAACCTGATCCTGGTGAACTTTGTCCAGATTCGGGAATGACGCCCTGCGGGCGGATGTGTAATTTCAATGGGGATTTCAGGCACTGTGCCCGAAATCCCTTTTTTCAACGGATGAGAGGAGTGCCATGCATTACCGAAGATTAGGCCGTTCTGGCCTGAAGGTGAGCGAAATTGCGTTTGGTGCGTGGGTCACGTTCGGTACGCAACTGGATGAGCAGGGTGCGCGAGAACTGATCCACCTGGCCTTTGACAACGGCGTGAACTTCTTCGACAACGCGGACGTGTACGCCAACGGCGAGGCAGAGATCCTGATGGGCAAGGCCATCCGCGACCTGCCGCGCGAGGCGCTGGTGATCTCCAGCAAGGTGTTCTGGCCGACCATGCCGGGACCGAACGGGCGCGGCCTCTCGCGCAAGCACGTGATGGAATCCGTGCACGCTTCTCTGCGCCGCCTGGGCACGGATTACCTGGATATCTACTTCTGCCACCGCTATGACCCGGATACCCCGCTGGAAGAGGTGGTGCACACGATGAACATTCTGATCCAGCAGGGGAAAATCCTGTATTGGGGCACATCGGAGTGGACACCGGCGCAGATCGCGCAGGCGATGGGGATCGCACGGCAGAACGGCCTGATTCCTCCTGCGGTGGAGCAACCGCAGTACAACATGTTCCATCGCCGCCGGGTGGAGATCGACCTGCTGCCTGTGGCAAAGGAGTTCGGCATTGGGCTGACCACCTGGAGCCCATTGTACTTCGGCATCCTGACGGGCAAGTATAACGAGGGTATCCCCGAAGGCAGCCGTGCCTCGCTGGAGAGCATGGCTTGGTTGCGCGACCATATCACGTCGGGACGAATCGCCGTGGTGCGTCAGTTGAGCGTGGTAGCGCAGTCGCTGGGAATCACCACAGCGCAACTGGCGATCGCCTGGCTGCTGCGCTTGAAGGAGGTCAGCAGTGTGATCACCGGCGCGACGCGGCGCGAGCAACTGGAAGAAAACATCGCGGCAGGCGATCTGCGCGACCGTCTGAGCGAGGACGTGCTGGAGCAGGTGGAGCAGATTCTGGGTAACGCCCCCGAAAACGACGAATAAGCATCAGGGGGGACAGCTATGCTCATGCGCCGTCGCTTTTCGCATCCGTTTGCTGTACCTGGGACTTTGCTGGTCCTGTTGCTGATGGCGTTTGGGCTGCTGATCCCGTCGCTGGGATTCTATTGGGATGACTGGCTGGTCATCCTGCTGGCGCATTTCCCCGATCGGCAGGTTTTCTGGGCTTTTTATGCCTACGACCGTCCCTTCTCGGCCTGGACGTACCTGTTCACGTTGCCCTTGCTGGGCGTTACGCCGTGGCGCTGGCATGTGTTTACCCTGGTGCTGCGCTGGCTGACCGCCGTCGCATTTTGGGGCGTGTTGCGACAATTGTGGCCCCGGCACAACCGGCAGGCGACCTGGGCGGCCATGCTCTTCGCAGTGTACCCCTCCTTCACCCAGCAAAGCATTGCGGTGGCTTACAGCCAGCACTTCCTCACCTATCTGCTTTTCATGCTTTCATGCCTGGCGATGTTGACGGCAATCCGCCGTCCCCGGTACAGCCTTCTCCTGACGGTGTTCGCGCTGCTCACACAGGGCCTGCACCTCGCTACAATGGAGTATTTCCTGGGATTGGAGCTGTTGCGACCGTTACTGCTCTACCTGGCATTGCCTGCTGCCCCCCGTCGCGGTCGTCGTGCTCTGCTCCGCAGTCTGCCTTATCTGCTGGTGGTGGTGGGCTACATCGTGTGGCGACTGTTCCTGGCGCACATCCCGCATGACCCGAACGATCCGTATCTGTTGCATGCGCTGCTGAGCGACCCCCTGCCAGCTTTGCAACAATTGCTGCAAACCATCTGGCAGGATGTGGCTTTTGTGTTGTTTACTGTCTGGGCGCGGATGTTCCAGCCTGACCAGATCTCGCTGGCGCCAGGCTTCACACTGTTTAGCTGGGGGATCGCTGCGGCGAGCGGGGTGGCTGCTGGATGGCTTCTTTATCGCACGGCGACCGATTCGCCGATGGAGGAGGGGGACGTCTGGGCGAGACAGGCGTTGTTGCTGGGATTTGCTGCGTTGTTGCTGGGAGCGTTACCTGCCTGGCTGATCGGTAAGCAAATTCTGCGCGGTCTGTACAGCGACCGGTTCTCGCTGGCGGCCATGCCAGGGGCCAGCCTGGTGGTGATCGCCGTGCTGGATGGCCTGCGCAGCCCGCCTCGCCGCCAGAGCTGGGTACTGGCGGTGCTGCTTGGACTGGCAGTAGGGTATCATCTGCGCATCGGCAATCAGTACCGCTGGGATTGGGCTGAACAGCGCCGCTTTTACTGGCAACTGGCCTGGCGAGCACCGGACATCGTTCCCGGTACACCACTGCTGAGTGCGCGTGCCGTTTCCGGTCGGGTGGATGTGTACGTGGCGAGCGCAGCGATCAACACACTCTACGCTCACCATCTGAGGACGCCCGAAGAACTGCCTTACTGGTTCTTCCGCATGGAGCGGGCTTTCGGTGACGACCTTCCCGCCCTGGTGGACGGTGTCCCGGTGGGTGGGTCGCTGCGCACGTTGCGTTTTCTAGGAAACAGTCATCAGGCGTTGGTGTTGTGGCGCAACCCGGGCCTCAGCCCCTGTCTGTGGGTGCTGACGCCCGATGATGTTTTCATCCATGTGTTGGATAATGGTGCCCGACAGGGGATGTCCATTGCCCGTGTGGATCGCATTCAACCAGCGCCTGAGACACCGCTGCATCCCGAAGAGGCTGCCTTTGGCCCTGAGCCGCCACATGATTGGTGCTACTATTACCAGCGAGCTGCGCTGGCGCAGCAACAGGGTGATTGGGAGACCATTGTGCGTTTGGCTCAGGAAGCGCGCGAGCGGGGGCTGTCCCCCTATCAACCGTTCGAGATGCAGCCGTTCATCGTGGGGTATGCCCACCAGGGACGCTGGGAACGCGCGGCGGAGATCACGCTGGCGCTTCTTCCGCAACACACGAGCAACGCGCACGCAGCCTGCGTGCTCTGGGGTCGCTTGCTGCAAGAGACTCCGCACTCCGAGGAGCGACTCATCGCCTACCGGCGGATCCGGCAGGCTGCAGGTTGTGCTTCTCCCTGATGTCGTCGTTGGCTGAAAACACGTGGGGACAGGACGAGATGCCCTGTCCCCACGGAAGTTACCCGCGCAACACCGCGCCGAGTTCACGCTCCAGCGCGCGGATGATGCGCTGGCGGATTTTGGCCGCTTCTTTATCGGTCAGAGTGCGGTCGGGGGCCTGGTAAGTCAGGCGGTAAGCCAGGCTCTTCTTCCCCGCGCCGATCTGATCGCCCTGGTAGAGGTCGAACAGGCGCACGGCAGCAAGCATCTTGCCGCCCGCCTTGCGGATCACACGCGCCACCTCAGCGGCGGACACGGCCTCGTCTACCACAACGGCGAGGTCTTCCAGCACCGGTGGGAAGGCGGGCACTGGCTCCAGCGCATACAGCTCAGGGATGTGGGCCTGCATGGCGTCCCAATCGAATTCAGCGGCCAGCACCGGCGCGTCTGGCAGGTCGTAGTGGTCGCGCAACAGGGGGTGTAGTTCACCCATCACGCCGATCTCCTGGTCGCCCAGCAGCACGCGAGCGCACTTGCCCGGATGGAAGGTGGGGTGCGTGGTTGGCTCGAAGTGGGCGTCTGTCAGATGCAGGCCATCCAGCATCGCCTCCACCACGCCCTTCAGATCGTAGAAGTCCATCGGGGATCGGTCGGCAGGCTGCCAGCCGCGTTCTGCGCGCGGGCCGCTGAGCACCAGCGCCAGGTGGGAAGGCTCCTCCGGTAACAGGTCGTCTTCGCGCGGCCAGAAGACCGGCCCGACCTCGAACAGCGCCTGCCGATCACGCACGCGGGCGTTGCGCTCTACCACTTCCATCAGACTGGCGAGCAGGCGGCGGCGCATCACGGTGCGCTCCGAGGAGATCGGATTCACCAGACGCACGTAGGGCGGCGGCTCGGCGGGCGCTTCGGTGAGCAGGCGCGCCTCACGCTCCGGCGTGGTCAGGCGGTAGGTGATCACCTCGCGCAGCCCCAGCCCAGCCAGCAGGTCGCGCAGGCGCGGTTCAGGCGCGTGCGGAGCGTTGCGGGGCTCCGGCGCGACGCGGCCCTCCCCGGGGGCTGCGGGCGTGCGGGCGGCGGCGGGTCGGGCGGGCCGCTGCCG
>CAYSXA010000119.1:0-8943 GCA_964435005.1 uncultured Anaerolineaceae bacterium
GCGCTACCCGGCGGCGGGTCGATTTCCACCAGCGTGGGCGGCGTTGGGCGCGGCGTGGGAGCGGCGAGCAATCCCGGCAGCGAGCAGGCCAGGCTGAAGATCAAGAGAGAGGGGAGGACAAGCCAGGGTTTGCGCATGGGAAGCCTCGTGTGAAGCCGTGAAGGGTGGAATCTTTTCCCGTCCCCATCGAGCCGAGTGGAGGCGCGTTTTCCCCTACTTTAACTAATAGGAGAGGGGAGGGGGAGACTCTGACCATTGGGTGGATATTGTCTTCTATAAGCATTGTATCTGAGTTACCCCTGGGGTGCAACTCTGGTACAATCCACGCATGGATACCCCTGCAGCAGCCCATCGCCCCTATGCTTCCCAAAAAGCGCGTCTGATTCAGGCGGCGCTGGCGGTGGCCGCTGGCGTCGGGCTGGCGCTGTTCGCCGCGCTGTTCCTGCTGTTCGCCTTCGAGCGCCAGTATCGCGGGCGGGTGTATCCCGGTGTGCACGTGGCAGGTGTGGACGTGTCCGGGATGACGCCAGCGCAGGCGGCGGAAGCGCTCAACAAACAGCTGACCTACGCGGTCGATGGGCGAATCGCCTTTACCGACGGCGAGCGCCGCTGGACGTTTGCGCCGGCGCAGTTGGGGTTGTTCCTGAACCCGGAGGGCAGCGTACAGGCGGCCTTCGAGATCGGGCGGACGGGAGGCATTTGGTCGCGGCTGCGTGAGCAGTTCCGCGCCTGGCGGGTGAACGTGTACCTGCCACCGCAACTGCTCTACGACGAGCGCGCGGCCTACCAGGTGCTGCAATCTATTGCCAGCGAGATTGACCGTCCCACGGTCGAGGCCTCACTGGAGGTGCAAGGGCTGGATGTGGTGGTGCAGCCGGGGCAGATCGGTCGCCGGGTAGATATCCCGGCCACGCTGGACGCGCTGCGGCCAGCCTTTCAGGCCATGCAGGACGCCACCGTGCCGCTGGTCATCCGCGAAACCCCACCAGCTATTCTGGACGTGAGCGCGGAGGCAGATCGCGCCCGCCGCATCTTGAGCGCGCCGCTCACGATCACCTTGCCCGATGCAGCGGAAGGCGACCCCGGCCCGTGGGTGATCTCCCGCGAAGACCTGGCGTCCATGCTGGTCATCCGCCGCGTGACCGAGGCCGACGGCTCTGCGCGCTATCAGGTCGGGCTGGATGAGGAAAGCCTGCGCGCGATTTTGCAGCCGCTGGCGGCGCAACTGGAACGTGCACCGGAGAACGCGCGCTTCATCTTCAACGACGACACGCGCGAACTTGAATTGATCCGCCCGGCGGTGATCGGGCGTTCGCTCAGCTTGGAAGCCACCATCCGCCAGATTCAGGAAGCGCTGGCCGAAGGACAGCACGAAGTTCCGCTGGTGATGGCCTACACGCCGCCCCAGGTCGCCGACGATGCCACGGCTGCTGACCTGGGTATCACCGAACTGGTCAGTGTGCAGACCTCCTACTTCTACGGCTCCAGCGCGGGACGCATTCAGAACATCCAGACCGCTGCGGCGCAGTTCCATGGCCTGCTCATCCCGCCGGGCGGGCAACTGTCGATGGCCGAGGTGCTGGGTGACATCAGCCTGGACAACGGCTACGCCGAGGCGCTGATCATCTACGGCGACCGCACCATTCAGGGGGTGGGCGGCGGCGTGTGTCAGGTGAGCACCACGCTGTTTCGCACGGTCTTCTTCGGCGGGTATCAGATTGACGAGCGCCACCCGCACGCCTACCGCGTCTATTATTACGAACTGACCGCCAGCGGCGGGGTGAACTCGAAACTCGCCGGGCTGGACGCCACAGTCTTCGTCCCCCTGGTGGACTTCAAGTTCACTAACGACAGCCCTTACTGGCTGCTGATGGAGACGTACGTCAACGTGGCCGCGCGCAGCCTGACCTGGAAGTTCTACTCCACCTCGGATGGGCGCACCGTGAGCTGGGACACGACCGGCTTGCAGAACAAGGTAGACCCGCCGGAGCCGCTCTATAAGGAAAACCCCGACCTGAAGAAGGGTGAAATCCGTCAGGTGGACTGGGCGGTGGAAGGCGCGGATGTCACCGTGCGGCGTTGGGTGTACCGTGATGGGGAACTGATCCACCAGGACGTGTTCAGCACGCACTACCTGCCCTGGCGCGCGGTGTGCGAGTACGGCCCCGGCACGAAAGGGATGCCGCCGAAGCACCCTGATCCAAAACGTCCGTGTACGCCGGATACATAGTAGTTTGCCGCAGATGAACGGAAAACCGCGTGGATGTTTGCGCGTCTGTTTCACCTGGTTGTGCCTGACCCTGCCACTCGCGGCGCTCCTCTGGACGGCCTGCAGAGGACAGACGCTTTCCCCCACAGTGTACCTGCCGCTGGTCACGGCTTCGCCGTCGCCGTCGGCGGACTGGTGGCAACCGCATCCCGGCACGTCCTGGCAATGGCAACTGGACAGCGGGCAGATCGACATCTCCTTCGATGTGCAGATGTACGACATTGACCTGTTCGATGTGCCCGCAGCGACCATCGCGCAGTTGCACACGGATGGGCGGGTGGTGATTTGCTACTTCAGCGCGGGCAGTTGGGAGGACTGGCGTCCGGACGCGGGAGACTTCCCGCCGGCAGTGATCGGCAATCCGCTGGAGGGCTGGCCAGGGGAGAAATGGCTGGACATCCGCCAGATCGACGCGCTGGCCCCGATCATGCGCGCGCGTCTTGACCTGGCGGTGCAGAAGGGCTGTGACGGCGTGGAGCCGGATAACGTGGACGGCTATATCAACGACACGGGTTTTCCGCTGACCTATGCCGACCAATTGAACTACAACCGTTTCCTGGCAGCGGAAGCACACGCGCGCGGGCTGTCTGTCGGCCTGAAGAACGATCTGGGGCAGATTCCCGACCTGGTGGCCGACTTCGACTGGGCGCTCAACGAGGAGTGCTTTACTTACCAGGAGTGCGACCGCCTCTTGCCCTTCATACAGGCCGGCAAGGCCGTTTTTGGAGTAGAATACGACCTGAATCCGGCGGACTTTTGCCCTCAGGCGAACGCGATGGACTTTGACTTCCTCAAGAAGCACTGGAACCTGGACGCCTGGCGGGTAGCCTGCCGGTGAAAACCAGACAGAAGGGAGAAGTAACCGATGGTCAGTCAGGAACTGCTGGAGATTTTGCGTTGTCCGGCCTGTGTGCAGGAGAAAGACGGCCTGCTGGAGTACTACCGCGAATCGTGGTTGATCTGCCAGGATTGCGGGCGCAAGTACCCCATCCGCGAGGACATCCCGGTGATGTTGATCGACGAGGGTGACCGCTGGAAGGAGACGGCGAAGGAAGACCTGCCCGTCCCACCTCCGGATGCGGAATGACCGTTGCGCTGGATGCGCACCTGGAGGCGCTGCAAGCGGGGGATGATGCGGCTGCCGAAGCCGCCGCCCAGGCGTTGATCGCCCTGAGCGGGTCGGCTGTGGTGCCGTTACTGGCGTTGCTGGACGACCCGCGCCCGGACGTGCGCTGGTGGGCGTTGCGCACGCTGGCCGAAATCCGCGACCCGCGCGTGTCCCCAGCCCTGCGTCGCGCGCTGCTCGATCCGGACGCTGAGGTGCGTCACTGCGCGGCGCTGGGGCTGCGCCATCAACCCGATCCCGCCGCCGTGCCCGATCTGGTGGCGGCGTTGCAGTCCGACGATCCCATGTTGCGCCGTCTGGCGGCGGACGCGCTGATCGCCGTGGGTGCGGAGGCTGTGCCGGCCCTGATTCGGGTGGCGGAGGAGGGTGCGCCGTCCGCCCGCCGGGAGGCGATGCGCGCGCTGGCCACCCTGGCCGACCGCCGCGCCGCGCAGACCCTGTTCGATGCGTTGGACGATCCCTCGCCGCTGGTCATCCGTCACGCGGAGGAGGGGCTGGATCGGATGGGGTTTGGGATGGTGTTCTTCCGTCCCGATGGGGGGTGAAGGTAGCTGTAGATGGTATGGAGGTGCACGTGCAAACGCTTGGCCTGAATCTTGGGTATTTGCTGGTGCAGGTGGTCAACCTGTTGCTGATTCTCGTGCCGGTGGTGCTGGTTGTCCGCTGGGCGCGGGACGTGCAGCGGACGCTGAGGGAGATCGCCCGCCGGCAGGAGGAAATCCACGACCTGCTGCGGCAGAAATGAACAACGCGGCGCGTCTCACCGGACGCGCCGCGCTGGGTTTCTCAGGCCCAGGCCCAGAAGCCCCACAACACGATCATCACCACGCCCAGGCCGAAACGCACCACGAAGGCCCAGCCGCAGCCCCAGGCCCAGCCGCGACTGGCCTCCAGCGCCTTGCGCCAGTCGCGCTGACGGGCGGCTTCCACAAGGAACAGGCCCAGCGGCGCGGCGATCAGGCCGCCGATCGGGGGGAAGGCGGCGGTGCCCAGGATGCCAGCCAGGATGCCAACGGCGATCGCGTACCAGGACGCCCCCCCCTGCCGTGCGCCGGCGCCCATCAGTACGTTGTCCACGGTCACGCCGGCGAGCATTAGCAGCGTGATCACGGCGAACAGCCAGCCGCCCAGCGTGCCGAAGCCGGCGAGGATGCCGTAGCCCAGCGCCGCCAGCCAGATGATCACCACACCGGGGAAGATGGGGATCACCAGGCCGAACAGGCCGACCAGCATGATGAGCAGGGTGAGGAAACGGAGGGAAAGATCTAGCCAGGGCATGGTCTGATTAGTCTAATTGGTCTGATTAGTCTTATTGGTCTAACTCGGTGTTTTAGTTCGTTGATTATCGCCTCTGAGGCCTTTGATACCACTGGGGTCTTCGTCACTTTACCTCATTCGGGGCGGATGACCTCGATCCCGCCCATCCAGGGGCGCAGCACTTCGGGCACCACGATGCTGCCGTCGGCCTGCTGGTAGTTTTCCATGATGGCGATCAGCGTGCGCGGCAGCCCCAGGCCGGAGCCGTTCAGGGTGTGCACGTACCGTGGTTTGCCGCCTTCGGCGGGGCGATAGCGGATGTTCGCACGGCGCGCCTGGAAGTCGCCCACGTTGGACACCGAGGACACCTCCAGCCACTCGCCGCAACCCGCTGCCCAGACCTCAATGTCGTAGGTGCGGCGGGCGGCGAAGCCCAGGTCGCCGGTGCACAGTTCCACCACGCGGTAAGGCAGGCCGAGCAGTGCGCAGGTCTCTTCAGCGTCAGCGAGCATTTTCTTCAGCGCGGCGTCCGAGTCTTCGGGGCGGGTGTACATGTACATTTCCACTTTGTCAAACTGATGCCCGCGCTTGATGCCGCGCACGTCACGCCCGGCGCTCATCTTCTCTCGCCGGAAGCAGGGCGTGTAGGCCGTGTAGTGCAGCGGCAGGTCGGCTTCGTCCAGGATTTCGTCCATGTGCAGCCCGGTGAGCGGCACTTCGGCGGTGGGCACCATCCACAGGTCTTCTTCGTGGTCTTTGTACAGGTTGTCGCGGAACTTGGGCAACTGCCCCGACGCGAACACCGTGGCTTCCCGCACCATGAACGGTGGGTACTTCTCCAGGTAGCCCTGGCGGGCGTGCAGGTCGAGCATCCAGGCGATCAGAGCGCGTTGCAGGCGGGCGCCTGCGCCGCTGAGCACGTAGAAGCGCGAGCCGGTGATCTTCACCCCGCGCTCGAAGTCCAGGATGCCCAGCGCCGGCCCCAAATCCCAGTGCGGTTTGGGTTCGAAGTCAAACTGCGGCAACTCGCCGACCGTCTTGACCACCACGTTGTCGTGCTCGTCCTTCCCTTTGGGCACGTTGGGGTCGGGGATGTTCGGCAACGTGGCGAGCAGGTCGTGCAGTTCCCCTTCCACCGCTTTCAGGTCAGCGTCTAGAGCCTTGATGCGGTCGCCGACCGCGCGCATGGCCTCGATTTTGGCCTGGCGCTCGGCGGGGTCTTTGGTGCGCCCGATCTCTTTGGAGACCTTGTTGCGTTCGGCCTTCAGCGCCTCCACTTCCTGAATCAGCGCGCGGCGGCGTTCGTCTAGCGCCAGGGCTTCATCAATGGCCTCGGTGGACATCTGGCGCTTGCGCAGCGCCTCGCGGGCGGTTTCCGGCTCCCTGCGGATGATTTCTATGTTGAACATACAGCACCTCCAGCCTGGGATTTCAAACGCCCCCCTCGTCAGCAGGACGAGGGGGGCGCTCGTGGTGCCACCTGCCTTCGCCGCCCAAAGGCGACCTCTGACTCGCGCTAACGGGCGAACCCGGCCCCCTTACGAAGCATGCGCTTCCCTGCGGGGGCGACCGACCCGTGGGGATCGGCGGAGTGGATTTCCCCGCCCGTGCCTGCCATCTCGCACCGACCGATGGCTCTCTGTAAGGTCGTGACGGGTACTTGGCTCCGCGCTGGCCTTTGCCGTATGAGCGCTTCGATTATACAGAGGGCGCGGGAAGCTGTCAACCGTCGCGCTGTTAGAGTCCGCTCGATGGGATGGTGATCTCGCTGTCGAAGGGGCGTGCCATCTCCGTGACCAGACGCACGGCGTACTGGGTGGCCTGATGGATCACGTCGAGCAGCTCGATGTTGTCTTCGCTGGGCGGAACGGTGCGGCGGAGCAGGCTTTCTGCGCCCACGATACTGCCCAGGGATTGGCGCAGGTCGTGGGCAAAGTGGGCGATTTCCCGCTGAAAGCGCTGTTGCTCTTCCTGCGGGAGCGTGGCGATCACGGTCGCCAGGTGTTCCCAGAGGGTCTGGGCGGATGAGTTCGCGGCCATTGCCGTCTCCAGTTGGGTTACTCCTCGCGGCTGCGCAGGTGAGGGAAGAGAATCACCTCGCGGATGGAATGTTTGTCACAGAATAACATGGTTAACCGATCCACGCCCATGCCGAAGCCGCCGTTGGGCGGCATGCCGTAGCGCATGGCGCGCAGATAGTCTTCGTCCAGCGGGTGGCGCTCTTCGTCGTCCGTGGCGTAGGTGCGCCCCATTTCCAGGAAACGGGCTTCCTGATCCAGCGGGTCATTCAGTTCGGTGAAGGCGTTGCACAACTCCATGCCGGCGATGAAGCCCTCGAAGCGCTCCACGGTGAGCGGGTCGCCGGGCTTGCTCTTGGCGAGCGGTGAGATGTCGCGCGGGTAGTCGTACAGGAAGGTGGGCTGGATCAGGTTCGGCTCCAGGAAGTCGGAGATCAGCGCGTCAATCAGTTTGCCGCGCGGCGCGCCTTCTTTGGCTTCGATTCCTTTGGCGCGCATCGCAGCGGCCAGGCTCTCCGCGTCGGGGTGTTCGGCGATGTCGATCCCTGTAGCGTCGATCAGCCCCTGACGCAGTTCGATTCGTTGCCACGGCGGGTTCAGGTCGATTTCGTGTCCCTGGTAGGTGATCTGGCGCGTGCCGAGCACCTGATCGGCGACGAACGCGATCATTTCCTCCGTCACGGCCATGATGTCGCGGTAATCCGCGTAGGCCATGTAGAACTCCAGTTGGGTGAACTCCGGGTTGTGCTTGAAGGAGACGCCTTCGTTGCGGAAGTCGCGCCCGATCTCGTACACCCGCTCGTAGCCGCCCACCAGCAGCCGTTTGAGGTACAGCTCGAACGAGATGCGCAGGTAAAGTTGCTGCTTCAGCTGGTTGTGGTAAGTGGTGAAGGGGCGGGCTGCGGCGCCGCCGTAGATCGGCTGCAGAATGGGCGTTTCCACCTCCAGGAAGCCGCGCTCATCGAGGAACTGGCGCAGCGCGCGCACAATGGCCGCGCGGCGGCGGAAGATTTCGCGCACTTCCGGGTTGACGGCCAGGTCGGCGTAGCGCTGGCGGTAGCGGGTCTCCGGGTCGCTTAGCGTGGCGTGCCGCACCACCTTGCCGTCCTCGGTGACCTCGTCTTTCGCGGCGGGCAACGGGGTAATCGCCTTCGCCAGCATCCGGAAGGACTGCACCCGGAGCGTGATCTCGCCGGTGCGGGTACGGAACAGTACACCGCTGGCCTGGATGAAGTCGCCCAGGTCGTACAGTTTGTTGAACTTCTTGACCGTTTCTTTGCCCAGGTCGTTCGCGCCGAAGAACAGCTGGATGCGCCCGGCGCCGTCCTCGATGTGGGCGAAGGTGATCTTGCCCATGGGGCGCATGGCGCGCAGGCGACCGGTCAGCGTGGCCTGGATCGGTGTCTCATCGCCCCGCGCCTCGGCGGCCTCGAAGGCGCGCTTGGCTTCCGCGCTGGTATGCGTGCGCTCCGCGCGGTTCGGGTACGGCTCCACGCCTTCCGCGCGCAGCTGTTCGATCTTTTCCAGACGGGTGCGTTCCAACGGGGTGTATCGGTCGTCCATAAGGCTGCTCTCTTGGAAAGGAACCCCCGCACGTCCTGTGCGGGGGCAGGGGGTTACTCCACTTTCAGGACGCGCACGGTGTACTCGCCGTCCGGCGCCTTGACCTTCACGGTGTCGCCTGCTTTGTGGCCCAACAGGGCTTTACCGATCGGCGATTCATGGGAAATGCGCCCGTTGCGCGGGTCGGCTTCCACCGGGCCGACGATGATGAAGGTCTCCGGTTCGTAGCCTTCTTCCTGAATGGTCACGCGGGCACCCAGCTCGACCACGTTGTGCTTCTCAGCCACGATCACGCGGGCGTTGGCCAGCATCTGGGTGAGTTCGGCGATGCGGCCTTCAACGAAAGCCTGTTCGGTCTTGGCCGCTTCGTATTCTGCGTTGTCGATCAAGTCGCCGCCACCTTCCATCGCTTCGCGCAGACGTTCGGCCACCTCGCGGCGCTTGACGGTTTGCAGGTATTCGAGTTCTTTTTTCAGGCGCTCGTAGCCTTCAGGTGTCAGATAGGACGGTGCCATTGCCTCAAACCCTTTTTGGGCTGCCGCCGGCAGCCCTGTGCAGTGAAAGATGGATAAAGGATGATGCGGCGAAAACTTGAGTTTCGCCGCGCGGGCAATCATACCATGAAGTAATGCGCGAGACAAGATGAAAAGGAAATTTTTTCAGGGAGTTCGAAAAGTCGTTCCGAAAGGGTGAAAAGAGGGCGGAGGCCT
>CAYSXA010000120.1:0-8832 GCA_964435005.1 uncultured Anaerolineaceae bacterium
CCGCCCCCCCCGGCCACTCCCCTCGCCCCGTCGGTAGACGGCGTCAGCGGTGGTGAAGAGTCAGGCCTTGCGCTCCTCGGGGGACTCGGCCAGGATCATGCGCTGCACAATGGGCAGGCGCTCCTGCTCGAAGAACATGTGCTCGGTGCGGCACAGGCCGATACCCTTCGCACCGTAATCACGCGCGCGTTTGGCATCCTTCGGGTAGTCCGCGTTCGCCCAGACCTGCAGGCCGGTGGTCGGCCAGCCTTCGGGCGCCTGACGGATGCCCGGCGTGGCGCAGATCTCATCCGCCCATTCGAGCAGAGTCATCAACTCGGTCTGCTCCTCCAACGTGGGTGCGATGGTGGGGATCTGCCCCAGGAACACCTCGCCTGTGGTGCCATCCACCGAAATCCAGTCGCCCTCACGCACCACCTTGCCGTCTGCTTCCATCTGACGCTTGTCCAGGTCGATGCGGATAGCGGATGCACCCACCACACACGGCACACCGAACTGGCGGGCGACTACCGCCGCATGCGAGGTCGCGCCGCCTTCACTGGTCAGAATGCCTTTCGAGGACAGCATGCCATGCACATCGTCCGGCTTGGTGAACGGACGTACCATGATCACGTCCTGACCTTCTTCCTTCGCCATCCGCTCAGCAGTGTCCGCATCGAAGTACACGCGCCCGACCGCCGCACCCGGTGAGGCATTCACGCCGGTGGCGAACAGATTGCCCTCTGCACGGGCGGTGTTCTTGGCATCGTCATCAAAGTGCGGATGCAACAGAGTGTCCACCTGATCCGGGCTGACGCGCAGCACGGCCTCCTCGCGGGTAATCAGGCCCTCGTTCGCCATGTCCACCGCGATCTTGACCGCCGCTTTCGCCGTGCGCTTGCCGTTGCGGGTTTGCAGCATCCACAACCGCCCGCGCTCGATGGTGAACTCCACGTCCTGCATCTCACGATAGTGCTTTTCCAGTTTCTCGATGATCTCCAGGAACTGGTGGTAGGCTTCGGGCAATTCCTCGGCCATCTTCTGGATCTTGGCCGGCGTGCGGATGCCCGCCACCACATCCTCGCCCTGGGCGTTGAGCAGGTACTCACCCCACAGTTCCTTCTCGCCGGTGGACGGGTTGCGGGTAAAAGCCACGCCGGTGCCGCTGTCCCAGCCCATGTTGCCGAACACCATGGTCACAATGTTCACCGCCGTGCCCAGGTCATCAGGGATGCCGGCAGCCTTGCGGTAATCCACCGCTCGCTTGCCGTTCCAGGATTTGAACACCGCCTCGGTCGCAAGGCGCAATTGCTCAAACGGGTCCTGCGGGAAGTCGAAGCCTTTATGCTCCCGCACCACCGCCTTGAAGCGTTCCACCATCGCCTTCCAGTCCTCGGCGGTCATGTCCGTGTCTGCCTCGTAGCCGTGCTCCTCTTTGTACTGCTCCAACGGCTCCTCGAAGGCCTCGTCGGGGATCCCCAACACCACCGACCCGAACATCTGGATCAGGCGGCGGTAGGCGTCATACACGAAGCGCTCGTCGCTGGTCAGAGCGACCATCCCCTGGGCGGTTTCGTCGTTCAGGCCGATGTTCAGTACGGTATCCATCATGCCCGGCATGGAAAACTTGGCGCCCGACCGGCAGGAAACCAGGAGCGGGTTCTCCGGATCGCCGAAGCGTTTACCGGTCTGCTCCTCGATCACCTTGAGCGCTTCCAGCGCTTGGTCCCACATCCCTTCGGGAAATTGCTCCCCTGCAGCCAGGTAGGCATTGCAGGCTTCGGTGGTAATAGTGAAGCCCGGCGGCACAGGCACGCCGATGCGCGTCATCTCAGCCAGGTTGGCGCCTTTGCCACCCAACAGGCCGCGCACACCATCCCAGGAGCCGCCCACATAGGCTTCCGCCTGATCGACCTCGGAGAAGAGATACACCCATTTCTTTGCCATCGGAGCCTCCTTTTGCGATTTCAGCCGATAAGTATCCCACATCCTGCCGCGGATTCGTAGAGCCAGTCGTCCCAGAAAAAAGGGGACAACTGTCCTGTATACAGGTAGTTTACCATTTAGGGCAAATTTTCACAAACAGATTCGGGGAGGAATTTTCGAAAGCCACGTCAGCCGACTTTGCTCATTTCGTTGACAGAAATCCCAGGGTGCCATTATAATCCCCCCTGCAACGCCCCGCCATCCCGGACGGGGCGAAATCGTGTATCCCCAACTTCCCCGTGACCTGGCGCGCAGCGCGAGGGGCATGGAGTGAAGTGAAGATTGGAGGAAAGTATGCAGTACGCCATTATCGAAAGCGGCGGCAAGCAGTACAAAGCCGTCCCAGGCGAGACCATCGAAGTGGATCGCCTGCATGTGGAAGAAGGCGCGGAGATCGAATTTGACCGCGTCCTGCTGGTGTCCAACGACGGCAAGGTGCAGGTCGGCGCGCCCACGCTGGACGGCGTGAAGGTCACTGGCACGGTAGAAGCCCACGTCAAAGGGCGGAAGATCATCGTATTCAAATACAAACCGCGCAAGCGCTATCGAGTGAAGCGCGGACACCGACAGCAATACACGCGCGTAAAAATCAACGCGATCGTTGCGAAATAAAGGAGTGAGGGACGATGGCTCACAAAAAAGGTGGCGGCTCCAGCCGCAACGGACGTGACAGCAAATCGAAACGCCTGGGTGTGAAGAAGTACGGCGGCGAATGGGTGCGCGCCGGCAACATCCTGGTGCGCCAGCGAGGCACCCGCATCAAGCCGGGCCGCAACGTCGGCATGGGCAAAGACCACACCCTGTTCGCCATGGTAGACGGTGTGGTGAAATTCGAAACCATCCGCGACAATCGCAAGCGCGTCAGCGTGATTCCGCAGGACATGGTTGAATAGCGAGGAAATGCCATGAAGAAAGATATCCATCCTGAATTCTATCCAGACGCTACGGTCATCTGCGCCTGCGGGAACACCTGGACGACCGGCTCGACGCAGAAGGTGGTGCACACCGAAATGTGCTCCAAGTGCCACCCCTTCTACACCGGCGAACAGCGCATCGTGGACACCGAAGGTCAGGTGGATCGCTTCTACAAGCGCCTGCAGGCGCATCAGAAGTACCTGGAAGAGAAAGCCGCCCGCGAAGCGGCGCGCGTCTCGCCGGAGCGCCCAATCGCCGACCCGGAGATCAACCTGGGCAAGCGTGCGGTGGAAGCGCTGGAAAAGGCCGGCATCACCAACGTCGGCCAGTTCCTGGAGAAGCTCGCCGAGGGCGAGGCTGCGGTGCTGGCGATCGAGGGCTTTGGCCGCAAGTCGCTGAGCGACCTGAAGAAAGCTCTGCGCCGTATCGGCTACGAACTTCCTAAAGCCGCCGACGAGATTGTGGTCTAGGCTTTGCCGATTTACCCTTCAACGGCCTGGTGAGTTTCACCAGGCCGTTTTACGTTTGGGCTTACTTTTCGCCATCTGACAGGGTGCCCACACTCCAACGATACACCGCCATGTTCTCACCACCCATCAGAGGGCTGAACCGCCCCGGCGAGCGATATTCGACCGGCTTTCCACGTACCAATGCAGGATACCATCCGGGAAAAGTCATCAAATAATCCGCCCCCTGCTGATCGAGATACGCGGCCAGTTTTGTCTCATCACGAATAAAAGAGACCACTTCAGGGGAAACTAAACCAGCCAGGTCGAGCACATCGCGCTGGCCAAAGTACCCCAACGCGCCGATATCATGTGCTGCGACAATCGCCCCTGGCGGGGTATGCGCCGCGATCCACCTGGCAGTGTCCACCATTTCGCTTTCGATCAGAGCCACATCGCGGGTATAGGCCTGTGCACCCAGTCCGAGAAAGAGCACTTCGACCACGATCAGCGACAACAGCCAGACTCGCGACGCCACCCGCCGTATCAGGAAAGGGTCATTCCCGCGGATCACCTTCACCATCCCCAGCCAGCCAAACACGATCCAGATTGGCAAAACCGGGATCACGTAGCGACCATGCTGGTAAGTCACCGGCAGCCGCCAGGCATAGAGCGCCGGGTAGGCGAGTGCCCAGAGGATGGTCGCCGACTTCGCCACGTTAGTTTGCTTTAACCCAAGCAACAGCCCCGGCGCAATCAACAACCCGCCTCCGGCCAGCAAAGGCACATATTCGCGCAACAAGCGCCACCCAAAAGGGATTTCGCGCAGCACCGCGTACTCGGCCTGCTTTGCGTAAAACGTGTTCGGCCAGAGATGTCCATCCAGCCAAGCGTTGAAGGCCAGATACGGGAGGAACAGCAACGCAAACCCACCGAGCAGGCGCAGCAGTCCTCGTGGTTCCTTAAACGCCGCCACCAGCAACGCCGGGCCCAGCAACGTCAGCCCATCGGGGCGCACCCAGCAGGCCAGCCCGATGAGTCCCCCCAGTTGCAGCCAGGCAACTCGCACCGAACGCAGCGATAACAACACGAGCAGACACAAGGCCGCAAAGAGCAGGGTTTCCATCCCCGAAAGCGCTGCCCAGAGCAAGTGCCACTCCAAAGCCAGGGTGAGCGCGACCAATATCCGCCAGGTCGCCTTTTCCGGTGCCAGCAACGGCCAGATCCGCCAGGTCAGCACAGCCATCCCCCACAGCGTGAGCAGCCCCAGCACCGCCGACCAGATCACTGACGGCAGGCGGAGCAAATACCCCACGGCCAGCAGAGCCCCCCACAACGGCCCGGTCGAACCCGCGGACGGTTGCCCCGGTAAAAACGCCCACTCGCCGCGTTGAGCCAGGTTGCGGGCAAATGTCTGGTGAATCCAGGCATCATCCAGCGGGAAACCCAGCCGATAGGTATTCGCCGCCAGGATCATCCAGGCAGCAGCCACAACTAGCAACACAGCGAGCAACAGTAAAGGAAAACGCGAGCGACTCACGGCGTATCCTTACCCGAGCTGGAATCCCCGATCTGGAACAGACGCGTCGTCCCCACATCTCCAAGATACAGCCACCCTTCTGCCAGGCCTGGGTTCTCATACCAGCCTGTCAGCTCCGAAGGATGATTGGATTCCAGAATGAGATAGTACACACCATAACGGCGAGCAGCATCCCGCACTGCCTGGGAACCACCCACAGGAACTGCAACCGCCGGTCGGGTGTTCGCCCAGAAATACCCCGGTGGGTCGTTAACCATCACCACCGCATCCGGCTCGGCTCCAGCCAAACGCAACTGTGTCTCCACCTCCTGGTAATGCCGCCACGCAACATCCCAATGCTGCACGCGCTGGAAAAACAAAGTGAGTCCCAGAACGGCAACCAGCCCCAGCAAACCTATTGAGAACACTTTATGTGCAAGAGCAGGCTGCCATCCACGTCGTTGCGCCCCCCAGCCAATCAACGCCTCCAAACCCACAGGCACCAGCGACCAAAACAGCGGCTGCACCGCCGCACCCGCGTGGAAGAACCCACCGCGTGCCCCAGCCCAGGGGAACACCAGGGTCATCACCGTAAACGCCAATACCCAGCCCCATGCTCCCACCCGCACCACGGTCCGATTACGAAACCGCCACGCTCCCCATAAAGCAAACGGCAGCAATGCGATTCCGCCCTGCACCGCGAGCAGTGTTTGCAAGTTCTGACCCAGCGCCCACTTGCGCGCCTGGAGCCAGTTCGCCGGCCCGGAAGCCCACCAGCGGGCGAAGGTCAGCGTTTGTGGCGGGTAACGAAACAGATCATTGTAGGTCACCAGCCACAACGCATGCAAACTACCCGGCGGGGTAAGGCGCCCCCACACAAGCAGATTGCGCCCATACCACGGCAACATAGGCAACAGATACCCGCCAAACAGCCAGCCCAGGTCACGCCATCGCCGCCGCCAGCCAACCAGCACCAATGCAAGCAGCAGCCAGAGCAGCCCATCAGGGCGGGTCAGGTGCATTAACCCCGCGATCAGGCCCAGCCAACGCCATCGCTCGCCGGCCACAGCCAGCAGGAACAACCCTCCCAGCAACATGTACGGCACAAAGGTGTCGGTGGTAAGCAGATAGGGCAGGTAGAACGGCGGGAAAAGCGCCAGCACCCCGGCCATCCAGGCTGCCGATCGTTGCCGTGTCAGCGACCAGGCCAGGCACATAGTCAACGACGGCACCAGGGCGGCCAGGAACAAAAACAAGGCTCGCGCTCCCCAAAACCCCTGACGCAGCATCAGCCCCGGAATCGTCAGCAACGAGGCCAGCGGCATCCAATACGTATGCGCCGGGTGCGGCACCCCTGCCGGGTCGTCCAGGTATTGCCACAAGAACGGCTCCTGCCACCCCTGCCCGCTGGCAATCTGCTGCCCGACGGCGGCGTAATACGAGGCATCCATATACCCTGGAGAGTGCTCCCAACGGGCCAGGACGGTCAGCCACACCAAAGTGACCAGAGCGAAGACAACATACTCACGCAGCGACATGATCAGACCATCGCGAGGGATATACTGCCCACCAGTACAACCACAACAGGCCGACCAAAGCAAACGCCGGCGTCGGGAAGAGCATCCAGGGGCTTTGCAACGGCACGCCATTCACGAATGTCAGCGTGCGCAGAAACAAAACCCACAAGCCAGCCCAGAGCGCCATTAACGTCAAACGGACGATCCAAATCCCCCACGAAGGCCAGCGACGTACACACAACGCCCAAACGTGTAACAATGGCAAGAACAGCAATACAAAATTACCAGGGTCCGTCTGGATACCAATCCACTGGCTGACCACCAGCGTCAGGTTGAACACCCAGAGGAACCACACATCTTCCTCACCCCAGGCCCGCCACCAGAACCACAACAACAGCCCTCCGAGCACCGCAGACAAGGCGACCGAAAGGGCTCCACCACCCGACGGTATCCACAAACGGAACACAGCCTGAACCGTCCCAGGCGGGTTGTAAGAAGGAAAACGCATCAATTCACGGATATACTCAATCCACCAGGTCGGCCGCCACCAGGTGGCACCGATCACCAGGGCGAGCCACCCCCCAATTGCGAAACCAACCAGCCGCCAGCGCCTGCGCGAAATTCCCCAGGCCACCACAAAAAGAAAAGGCAACAGCGCCAGGTTGGGTTTGATCGTCGCCAACGCCAGGAACAACCCCGCCGCTTCATCCTGTTGCTTGCGCAGGGCGAACGCCACAAACACCAGGAACAACGTCACCAGCACCACCGCGTTTCCATTGATCACAGCACGTACGCCGTGATACCAGGTCACCGAAAATACAGCCAGCAACCCCAGCGTCCACCGATCCGGCGACCAGTCCACCAGCCACAGCCCAAGCCCCAGCGTGCCCACCAATGCCAGTTCCAGCACGGTCATCCAGATCGCGCGTGCCAGGGGGAAATCCGGGACCATGGCAAAGGGCGCAAACAACACCACGGAATATAACGGATACACCACCCGCTGCTCATGCTCCCCGGGGCGCGCGGGACGGCCATAAATCCGCCGTTGAATCTCCAGGGCGACATTTTCGCTGTACGGACTTTCTCCCTGAAAGAGCACACGCCGGGCTGCCACCCAATGCACCAGAAAATCCGTACCACCGGGGTTTGCTCTGGCATAACGCACATTTACTACCAGCAGCACGGCGCCCACCAGGCCAAGGATCAAAAACAAAACCCCAACTGAAGATTTCATTCTCCCTCCGCTTCAACTTGCTGTCCGATCGCCTGCCAGAAGGCCACCGTGATCAACGCGATCACAACAGTGCGCAATGGCGTAGTGAACCACAGCGTCTGAAACAACCCTCGCGAGAGCAACAAAGGCCACTCCAGCATGGAAACCAACCCCAGCGTGATCGCCATCAACCAGCCCTGTGTGGGTTGAAGGGACAGTAACAGCAGCGGCGCGAGGTACAACACCCATTGCGGACTCCAGGCAGGCGACCAGAGCAGAAACAGCCCCCAGGTCAGGCCGAGGAAAGCCAGCGCATGCGGCACCGTTGCCAACCGCAGCCGCCAGAAAGCCCAAAGGCCCAATCCTCCGAAGAAGAGCAAGGTCAGACGCGGATCAAGGCGCGCCGGCTGACCAGTGTTCAGATACCCATTAACCAGGTCCAGGTGCGTCTCCACAGAACCGAAAATCCCCGTGCGTAAATTTCCGTCAATCAGCGCCCAGATCGTTTGCGACGATCCTTTGCTCACCTGGGACAGCAAAGACGCTCGCACCACCGCAGGGCTCCACAGCGCGAAAGGAAGCAATCCAAGCACAAGCGCCCCCACCACGATCCCCGAAAAGCGGGCTGCCCGACGACGGGAGAGCATCTTCCACGCCAGTGGCAGGGTCAGGAGTGGGAACACCTTACTCAACACTCCCGCAGCGATGAACAAACCAGCGCGAATCTCCTGCCGCTCGAACAGCCAGACCAACCCCCACAACCAAAAGGCAAGGGTCAGTAAATCAAAATTCCACCATCCCATAACAAACGGGAACCCCAGCGCCAGATACCACCACGCGTGCTCCACCGCGCCTTCGGGGTCAAACAGCGCCCTCAGGCGCACCATGGCCCAGACGACTGCCACATCCGCCAAAGAAAGGAGAATAGCCCAAAGATAGATAAACCCATGCTCGGTCTTCCCCCCGATAAAAAAGAGCACCTGAGACAACCAGGGGGTGAGCGGCGGGTATTCTACCCAGTAATGCAAAAACGGGAGCTTTCCATCCAACACCAAAGAGACCAGCTGAAAAAAGTAGGGAAGGTCACCGTAACCGGCCACCCCTGACAGCGGTAAACCAATGAGCAATACCCCATGGATGGCAAGCACGGCCACAGCCGGGGCAGGAACGCGACCCAACCGATCTCTAATAAACCGCATAACACCTCTGAGGGACGAGATTTGGACTATTATACGCGAAGCTCATCCTGATTTGGCT
>CAYSXA010000121.1:0-8814 GCA_964435005.1 uncultured Anaerolineaceae bacterium
CCACCATTCGTCTCATAACTCACCACCCCCTGCCCAGTTTTGGGTAATCACCAGGGATTCAACAAACTTCGATTCGCGTTGTTTCCCGTGTGGTTCAAACGGTGATATAATACAGGCGATCGATTTCGTGGCCGACTTCGGTCGGTCTTTTTTATATCTCAGGAGTACCCCAATGACAGACAAGAATTCCCCTACCCAGGTCGCCGACGATGTGGTCGTCAGCCTGGACTACACCCTGACCGTGGACGGCGAGGTGCTGGACAGTTCGGAAGGCAACGAGCCGATCGAGTTCATCCAGGGCCACGGACACATCATCCCTGGCCTGGAGCAGGCGTTGTACGGCATGGGAGTCGGCGAGTGCAAATCGGTGGTGGTGTCCGCCGCAGATGGCTATGGCGAGGTGGACCCGAATGCCCTGCTCGACGTGCCACGCAGCGAGTTCCCGCCGAACATCCCGCTGGAACCGGGCGTGGAGTTGCAGGTGCGTGACAACGATGGCCATCTGATGTACGCCCGCATCGTGGAAGTTGGCGCGGACACCGTCCGCCTGGACTTCAACCATCCCCTGGCCGGCAAGGAGCTGCACTTTGACGTGAAAGTGGTCAGTCTGCGCCAGGCCACCGACGAGGAACTGGCGCACGATCACGTGCATTAGTTCCTCGCTGCAGACCGCCTGAAGCGCCAGGGCGGCGGATCGCCAGACACGGCTTCCGCTCCCTGGCGTTTTGCGTTCTCCGGAGGCGTTACGTCAGGGGAACCAGCCGGGCGAGCACGGGGCGGTGGTCGGAGTGACTGCTGTCCAGCAGGGCGGCGTGCTCCAGGCGCAGGCGGGTGACACCAGGCTTCAGGAACAGGTAGTCCAGCCGGGCGGCGTGGAGGTGTCCGCCCCAGGGCCAGCGGATCTCGTGTGTGGGGCGATCGCCGTGGGGTACGGCCTGGCGGAAGAGGTCGATCCAGGTGCGACCGACCTGACGGATGACCGGGCGGTGTTCGTCCGCGTTGAAGTCCCCACCGATCAGCGCCGGGCGTTCGCCGGCTTCCTGGGCGGCCCAGCGTTGCAGTTCGAGCACCTGTTGAGCGTTCCGACGCCGGAACAGGCTGAGGTGAGCTGAGACGGCCAGCCATTCTCCCCAGGGCGTGTCCACGGTGGCGCTCAACGCCACGCGCCGCGCCAGCTTGCCGTCGGCCCATTGCCGGGCGTCCGCGTGTCGTAGGGGGAAGCGGCTGAGCACCGCCACGCCTTCTTCGAAGCCGATCGCCGCGCGGTGGCCGTTCGCGCGCAAGTACACCATGTGCATCCCCAATCGTTCAGCCAGCCAGGCGTCCACGCGCAGGTGACGTGTGCGCCATACTTCCTGGAGCAACAACAGGTCCGCTCCCTGATCTTCGACCAGTTGGGCGAAGCGTTCCAGCCGTTCGACCGCGCGACGGTGGCGCGGCCAATCGTGCCACAAATTGGCCGTCATCGCGGTCAACGAGGAAGGGGACGGCGTGTGTTGTGGCGTCCCCTGTCGAACCTGCAGGCTTTCCGTGGGGGTGAGCACGGCATGTACACGACCAAAGAAAGGCCATCGTCTCAGGCGCTCAGCCCAGACCGGCCAGCGCACCCGCAACGCCGCGGGCGCGGTAATCGGGATATCAATTTCCATAAATAACCTATAATTGTTTGCTTTCTTTTTGTTTGCCCCCAATCGTGTGCCATGCGCGACGCATCCCTTGCAGGAATTCCGGGATGATCACACGGGGGAATTTCGGCCAGGTCAGCACAATGGCGGCCAGGATCCAGGCGCTCAGCCAGCGCCCATCGGCTGGAGCGTCGCGCAGCGCAGTGTAGAGGAACAGACCGTACACCGGTGCCTGATACAACTCGCCCGGTTCGCGGATCACCCCCCAGCGATGGAAGAACAGGCTCCAGAAGCCCAGGTAAACCAGCGTCAGGCTCCAGGGGAGATAACCGGCAAAGGTGAGGAAGCCCAGCAGGCCAGTGGCGACCAGTATATCGATCAGCAGATCGTTGTCACCGATCCAGGTGTGATAGCGGCGTCGGCTACGGCGGGCCAGCGGGCCGTCAAGGGAGTCGCCTGTCCAGGCCAGGATCATCACCCAGACGGCCACGGGGAGCGCGTCGGCGCCCTGTGCGTAACCGAGCCAGATCAGATACAGTCCTAACGCCCCGCGTGCCAGCGTGACGATATCGGCAGCCTGCTTGGCGACCATGGCGTTTTCATTATACCCCACTACTTTCGGCCAAAGTCCGCCGGAATTTCTCCCCAGGCAGCGGTATCCCACTTGAGCACGGGGTTGTGGTTGGGGTGCTCCGCCAGCCAGCGCTCGGCGCGGGCGATCCGCTCAAAGAGTGGGGCGTTTCGTGCGTTGCGTTTCAGGCGGGTGTTGCAGCGTCGCTTGCGCACCCAGGCGATGGCCGTGCGCGAGTCGGAGTACACTGTCCAGTCCAGGCCATGCTCCGCCAGCCAGGCCAGGCCGTGGACGATCGCCAGGAACTCGCCCACGTTGGTCGTTCCGTCGGGGAACGGCCCCTGGTGGAAGACCTGCTCGCCGCTCTCGGTGAGCACGCCGCGGTATTCCACCGGGCCGGGTATGCCGGGACAGGCGGCATCCACGCACAGGCTGGGGAGCACAGGTGGGGTCGGCGCCAGCAGCCATTGCTGGCGTGTGGCGGCCCGACCCGCATGGTCGGCGTACTGCTGTTGGAACGCGGCTTCCGCCGCCGCGCGGCTGGGAAAGGCCTTGTATTGCGCGCCGGGAAACCCCTCGACCTGCGCCCGGCAGGCTTCCCAGGTGTCGAAAATCCCCGTCCGGCGGCCCTTCCAGACCACGTAGAATTTGCGTTTCGCCATGCCTCCTATCGTATCACACCCTTACTCACCCGCCACGGCGTGGCAGGCCTGGCAGACCTGTACGGTGGGTTGCTCAATCAGGAAAGCAATGCGCGGGTCGCCGTCGGTGCGGTGACTCAGGTGGCAATCCACGCAGCGGGCGGCCTGGGCGCTGAACTGTTGCCACTGCGGCAGCAACGTGTGAAAGTGTCGCTCAAAGGATTGTTCGCGGAGCACGTCGGCATGGCATTTCAGACAGTTGGCGTCTTCGATGGGCCGGGTGGCGTGGTGAGGCTGCTGGTCCTTGCCGGTCAGGTACACCAGCGCGTCGCGCGCGCCCAGCAGTTCGGCGCGAACGCGCCCACCGACGCCGATGCCAGAGTGACAGTCGATGCAGCGCACCGCCTTGGCGGCGTGGAAGGCGGCCAGATCGGGTGCCGGGTCCTGGGTCGTGCGCTGGACGTACTGGCTCTCTGGCTCGGTGTGACAGGAGGCGCAGAAACTGTCGCGGTTCTCCATCTTCGCACCGACGGCGAAGCCGCTCGCGCTGAACACGATCAACGCGCCCAGCGCCAGCCACAGCCGGGATGAGAACTTCCCCCTGGTACGGCGTTGTCGCTTGCGGGTCATGGGGCACTCCCTCTGAGTTGGAATGATGGGGCGGACGAACCGTGACCGATGAGGGCATCTTCATCGGTCACTGCGGGCCGCTACCGGCTCATTATAGGACTTGGCCAGCGGCGTGAGTTCAAGAGCGCGTTAAGGGCGGGATGATCAGCGGAAGGATTCCGCCATGCGGATCAGATCATCTGCGGAAATGTCGGGGGCATCGTATGTCCACAACGTGTAGGCGATCCCATCCTCGTGCCAGTACAGAGAATAGCCCAGATGGTCATCCCATTTCAAAGTGGTCTTCCCAGCTTCCCATTCCATTGCTGACGGTAGATCATTCCAGTTAAAACCACCTTGCACCAGGATGGCGGTCACGTCGCGAAAGTGGACGACTTTCCAGCGGCGGCGCGGCGCTTCTACATAACCGTCCTCGGAAGACATGGTCATCATGGTGAGGATCAATCCCTGTTGAGATACCAGTTCGGGGCGTTTCCAAACCAGGGAGTCGTACCAGTGCGAAGGGATGAGCGGGGGCATGTATCCGTCCCGCAGGCGCTGGTAGCCCGGAGGCGTCCAGTGGGGAGCCTTCAGGCGCCCGTCTAGCAAGGCGTCTGCCTCCTCGAAGGGCACCGGTGTGGGCGGTTTGGAGAGCACCGGATCGTTGGAAGGGGGGTGGGTATCGCTTACGTACAACGTGGTTTTCAAGCTGTGCTCCTGCACCCAACCGAACCCATCGATATAGATGTTGCGCGGCGCGGTGGCGACGTAAGCGCAGGCGGCCACCAGGGTGAGCAGCGTCAATGTCATGGCCCAACGCAGGGCACGGCTTTGCCGTCGGTAGGTTTCCCAGAGGGCGCGCCACCACGGCGGGCGGCTCAGGCGCGCATACAGTTGTTGGGCGAACGCCTCGCGCACGGGCGGGCGAGCCTGGTAGAGAAAGCGGTCGTTCATCCTTCAACCTCCTTCCAGGCGCGGCGCAGGTGGGTCACCGCGCGGTGCAGGATGGTGCCCACGTTGCTCTCGCTCAGGCCGGTCAGGCGGGCAATGGCGCGGTTGGTCATCTCGGCGCCGTACTTCAGGGCGATCAGTTCCCGTTCGCGGTCGGAGAGGTCGGCCAGCAGCGCCGTCAGGCGCTCGAAGTCGTGTTGCCGTTGCAGCTGTTCCTCCGGCGAAGGGGCGGGGTCGGGCAAGGTGACCTCCTCCAGCGGAAGATGGGCGTGTCCGTTCTGGCGGAAATGGTCGGCGGCCACGTGGCGAGCGATGCCGAACAGCCAGCGGGAGAAAGCGTCCTCGTTCCCGCGAAAGCGCCAGCGTCCGCGCCAGGCCTTCTCGAAGGTGGCCGCCGTGAGGTCTTCCGCCAGCCAGGTGTCCCCGACGCGGAAACAGAAGTAGTGGAACACCCTGGGGAGCAGATCGCGGTACAGCGCCGCCCATTGGTCTGAGTCCATGCGCAACTCCGGTGTGTGGGCTTTTACCTTCTATTTCGGGATTTTGGAAAAAGTATCACACAAGCGCCCGCTGGCGGGCGTCGATTCCCGGCCCTGGCTGCCTGGAATCGAAAACCCCGGCGTCTGAGTGGTGCCGGGGTTATGGTGGGATTGGGTGAGGGCTGCTTCAGGCGCGCTCCACCTGGAGCGTTTCGCGGCTGCGCAGACGGTAACTTCCGTTCTTCGCCAGCACCTGATCGACGAACTCCTCTGGCACATCCACGAATGTGCACGTGTCCTGGATGCGGATGGCGCCAATGACTTTGCCGGGGATGCTGGCGTGGTGCGCCAGCGTGCCGACCACGTCGGCGGGGCGCAGGCCGTGGGCGCGGCCTTTGTCCAGGCTGAGTCGCACCATGCCGGATTCGTGCGAGCGACGCCCAACGTTGCGCGGGCGGCGTTCGTCTCTCCGCGCACGAGGGCGGCTTGCAGATGGTCGCACCGCACTGATCGACTCGATCGGGCGCTGATTCTCGCCCTCGCGGATCAACCGCAACGCCGCCGCCGCCACGTCCAGCGGGTCATGCCCTTTGGCGACCAGCGCGTCCACCATCTCCCGCTCGCGCTGGTAACGCCCGCGTCGCAGCCAGACCTCCATACGCTCCATGGTGCGCTCCCGCCGTCTGCGCTGGATGTCTTCCGTCGTGGGGAGTTCGGCCTGCGTTTGCGGCTGGCGGGTGTACTTCTCGATGCGGCGCAACAGGTGACGTTCGCGCGGCGTGACCAGCGTGATGGCGATGCCCGTGCGTCCTGCGCGTCCGGTGCGGCCGATGCGATGGACGAAGACCTCCGGGTCATCGGGCAGGTCGAAATTGAACACGTGCGAGATGTCATCGATGTCCAGGCCGCGAGCGGCGACGTCGGTTGCTACCAGCACCTGGATGCGGCCCTCGCGGAAGCGAGCCATCACCCGCTCGCGTGCGCGCTGGGGAAGATCGCCGTTCAGTACCTCCGCCGGGTGGTTGCGAGCGGTCAGGGCGCTGGCCAGTTGCGCCGATCCGGCGCGAGTGCGGACGAACACCAGCGCGCGTGTGATCTCTTCCATCTCGAAGAGGCGGGCGATCGCGGCCAGTTTGTCGCGCTGCTGCACTACGTAGTAGCGCTGCTCGGTGGCGGCGACGGTGCGGTGCTGTCGCTCGATGGCGATCACGCGCGGCTCGCGCAGATAGCGGTTCGCCAGGCGACGGATGGCGGTCGGCATGGTGGCGGAGAAGAGCGCCAGTTGACGCCCATCGGGCGTGGCGTCGAGTATTGTCTCGATGTCGCCCAGGAAGCCCATGCTCAGCATCTCGTCGGCCTCGTCCAGTACCAGCGTGCGGACGTTGCTCAGGTCGAGCGCACTCCGGCGGAGCAGGTCGAGCAGCCGCCCCGGCGTGCCGACCACCACGTCCACGCCGCGCCGCAGCGCGCCGGTCTGCGGGCCGTAGGCCGCCCCGCCGTAGATGGTGACCACGCGCACGCCTAGCCGTGCACCGTAAGCGCGCATGGCGTCAGCGACCTGCATGGCGAGTTCCCGCGTGGGTGCCAGGATCAGCGTCTGTGGGAGTTTCTGATTCGGGGTCAGTTGTTGCAGGATGGGGAGCGCGAAGGCGGCGGTCTTGCCGGTGCCGGTTTGCGCCTGGCCGATCACGTCGGCGCCCGTGAGCATCACGGGGATCATCTGCGCCTGGATGGGGGTTGGTTGGGTGTAGCCGAGGTCTATGACGGCCTGCGTCAGTTCGGGACGCAGGTCGAAGTCGTTAAAAGATATAGTCATACGGTCTCCTGTTTGTCCTGGGTTGTGGTCGTTTTTCTGCCCCGTTGCTCTCGACAGTGGACTCACCCGAAGACAAGCACGAGCCGCGCTGTGGCAACAAAAAACGCCCGATGGTGTCGGGCTGTTTTGCAGAACAACCAAACGAATCTGTTTCTCCTCGCGGAGAGGATGTAGTATAACACAGATGTTGACCGTCAATAGCGCGGATTCGTCCTTTCGGAGAATAATGCCACGGATGGACACAGATGGGCTCCGATGGGTAATCCGCTGACTGGCGATACGGAGGTATGGTGATGGAGGCACGACCGGACGGACGGGCGTGGGACGAACTGCGCCCGGTGTGCATCGAGACGCCGCCCTGGGGCTATGCCGAAGGCGCAGCACTGATCCGCATGGGCGGCACGGTGGTGTGGTGCGCGGCTACCATCGAGGAAGGCGTGCCACGCTGGATGCAGGAGTCGGGGAAGGGCGGCGGGTGGATTACCGCCGAGTACGCTTTGTTGCCGCGCTCTACGCAGATGCGCACCCCGCGTCAGAATTATCAGAGCAGTCGCAGCCAGGAAATTCGCCGCCTGATCGGGCGCAGCCTGCGCGCGGCCTTCGACCTCTCGCTGCTCGGCGAGCGCACCTGCACGGTGGACTGCGATGTGCTCCAGGCGGATGGCGGGACGCGCACGGCGGCGGTCACCGGCGGGTACGTGGCGCTGGCCCGTGCCCTGCGCCCGCTGGTGGCGCGCGGCGACCTGCCGCCGGAAGTCTTCCGCGCGCCGGTCGCGGCGGTCAGCGTGGGGGTGGTGGACGGTCAGGCGTTGCTCGATCTGGCCTATGCGGAAGACGTCTGCGCCGAGGTGGACATGAATGTGGTGATGACCGCCAACGGCGATCTGGTGGAGGTGCAGGGCACGGCGGAGGGCCGCCCCTTCGACCGCGCCTTACACGACCGTCTGCTCGACCTGGCGTGGAAGGGCATTCGTGACCTGCTGGCCGCGCAGCAGGCCGCGCTGTGAGGTTAGGGGTCACGAAGCGTCGCTTTGCAGGAAGCGCACCATTTCCCGCCGGTAGCGGTCGAACGCCTGCCGCCCGGCGTTCGTCAGGCGGCACAGCGTGAGCGGGCGCTTGCCGCGATAGGTTTTCTCGATCGCCACGTAGCCGGCTTGCTCCAGTTTGCTCAGGTGGGTGGAGAGGTTGCCTTTGGTCAGGCCGGTCAGGTGGAGCAGGTAGAGGAAGTCGGCCTCGTCGAGATCGGCCAGGGCGGCCACGATGCGCAAGCGCGCCGGTGTGTGGATCACGGGATCAATGTCGGGGAAGGACTGGCCGCTCATGGGGTGTCCTCCGGCATTGGATGGCGGCGGAGGTAGCGCACCAGCGTCCACGTACCGCCCAGCAGCATGGCTGCACCGGTGGTCAGCAACAATGGCACGCCGTTGAGCGTTGCCTCACGCCCGATGCTGGAGAGGCCTTCCAGGCGCAGGTTGGCCACCATCCCGCTGAGCAAGGCGATTAGTGCGTACAGCGCGTAGCGCCCGCTGGATTGATGCCAGGCCATGTACCCCATTACCAGCGCGAAAAGGAGCGGCGACAGGAACGCGAAAACCGTCTCGCCTGCCGGCAGGCCGCCGGAGAGCAGCCCGCCGAGCATGGTCAGCGCAATCGCCCCGCCCACGCCCAACACTGCCAGGATGCGGATCGCGGTCTCGCGCTGCCCCGGACGCGCATAAGATACATAACCGGTGCGTGGGTAGGTGAGGCGCTCCTTCACCCGGCGAATGCCGAAGTAGCTCAAAACGATCCAGACCGGCAGGAAGAACGCCTGCAGGAAGGCTATCCAGCCGGCGGCGCCGCGCGCCAATTGCCAGGTCAGCAGGCCGTAGAGCACGAACCCCAGCCCGACGTGCAGGTCGGGCAGCCCGTCTTCTGTCCAGTAGCGGCGTACCTGTTTGCGGGTTTCTTCCACGATGTGGTTCATGTGGTTCCTCCTTGCAAACTGGTTTGAATTTCAAACCAAACGGGATTATAGCGGGGACGCGGAATTTTGTCAAGGCGCTTCAAACTGGTTTGTAATGCAAACTGTCTATGAGGATGATCGGCTACCCTTGCCCGACCTGTGTGAGTTGCCGTAGAT
>CAYSXA010000122.1:0-8799 GCA_964435005.1 uncultured Anaerolineaceae bacterium
CATACTACAGGGGCGGAGTTTTCTAACCCCTCAGGACTTATGGGTAATCACCAGCCAGTTTGTCCCTGGCGGGACGCCAGATACATCCCCAGTGCAATCCATACGCTCCCCAGCAGGAAAGTCAACGACAGGTGCTCTCCGAGGAAAACCGCCCCAAGCGCCACACCCACCACCGGCTGCGCGAAAAAGGTCAGCGCAGCATCGCCAGCCTCCAGCGAAGCGAAGGCGTAGTTCCAGAGAAACATGGCCACCGCGGTCGAGATCACCCCCACATAGAGCACGCCAAGCAGTACCGATAGCGTAACCGTTCCCACCCCCTGCGCGGCAACCTCCCAGAAAGCCATCGGCACGGCGACAGGTAATCCGCCCAACAGCGCCACCAGGCTGACTGACAGCGTATCCAGCGCGCGGGTAACCTTGCGCACCAGCACAGAGTACAGCGCCCAGGTGAGCGCCGCGCCGACCAACGCCAGGTTTCCCCAAAGCAAGGTCGCGTCCAGTCGCGCCCGGCGTGGATCGACCACCATCAACACCCCCACGGTTGCCACGGCCAGCGCAAGCAGGCGGCGGGGTGTGATCGGTTCGCCAAGCAACCAGGCGGCAAAGAGCAAAGCGAAGGCGGGCGTGGCGGCAGTCACCACCGCGCCGTTTGCCGCTGTGGACAGGTCGGTGCCCACAAACTGCAGACCAATGGACACTCCAAAGCCGATCGCGCCTACGCCGAGCACAGCGCGCCAGTCGCTGCGGTCGAACCCCAGACCGCCGCATCGCCTCACGAACGGCCACAACACCAGCACGCCAATCACCAGCCGCAACGTGAGCAGTGTGAACGGCGGGATGACGGCCATCACCGCTTTGCTGACCACGTACAGACCGCCCCAGATCGCTGCTGCACTCAGACCAGCCAGGATGCCACGAAAACGCATGATCACCTCCTGCGCTGGGATTAAACCACAGAAGCCATATCTTAAAGTTTTTCGAAACGTATTGACTTTTCCAGGCAGGTTGCTACAATGGAATCAGTTTCCAAAACGTTTTGGATATCTGAAGAAAGGCAACAGGATGTCCGTTACGCTGAAGGACATCGCCAAACGGGTGGGCAAATCCATCACCACCGTCTCGCGAGCCCTGCATGACTACGATGACGTCAGCCCGGAGACAAAAGCCCTGGTCCGTCAAGTAGCCGAGGAACTGGGTTACACGCCGCATACCATCGCACAGCGGCTGCAGAAAAAACGCAGCGATACGCTGGGCATTGTGCTCCCTACCTTCGGCCCGCGCTTTTCAGACCCCTTCTTCAGCGAGTTCCTTGCCGGTGTGGGCAACCAGGCCGCCGAACTGGGCTACGACCTGCTGGTCGCTACCCGTCCAGCAGACGAAACCGAAATTGCCGCCTACCGACAACTGGTACAGGGCCACCGCGTGGACGGGTTCATCATCGTGCGCACCCGCCGTCAGGACCCGCGCATCGCGTTCTTGCGGCAGACAGGGTTCCCCTTCGTGGCCTTTGGCCGCACGGACGGTCCGTTGGACTTCCCTTTCATTGACGAGGACGGCGCACACGGCATGCATCAGGTGGTTTCCCATCTGGTGGCGCAGGGACACCGCCGCATCGCGTTCATCGGTGGCCCTGCTGAACTGAACTTCGCCCACCATCGCCTGCAAGGCTTCCGCCAAGCGTTGCGCGACCACCACATCGCCGAAGACTCCGCCCTGATCCGCCACGGCGACCTGACCCAAAAGGGCGGCTACGACCAGACCGTCGCTCTGCTCCAACTTCCTCAGCCACCCACCGCCATCGCCGCCGGCAACGATTTGATGGCCTTCGGCGCGATCAGCGCGGCGCAAGACCATGGTCTGGTTGTGGGACGGGACATCGCCATCACCGGTTTCGACGACATTCCTTTGTCCGAGTACGTCCACCCGCCGCTGACCACCGTCCACCAGCCGATCTATCAGATCGGACGGCAACTGTGCCAGATGCTGATAGAGCGCATCCAGAACCCAGGAAGGCCACGGCAAATTATCCTTCAACCGGAATTAATCATTCGCCAATCCAGTCTGAAGAAAGGAGGTGCTGCTGTATCCAAACATCCCTTACCTGATCAAACGACTCGGTAAGTAAAGTATAAGGAGGAATTGCCATGAAGAAGATATATGTGGTCTTCAGCCTGTTGATCGCCCTGAGCCTGATCCTGGCTGCATGCGCACAGGCCACTCCTACCCCGGAAGTGATCGAGAAAGTGGTCACGCAAGAGGTGGTGGTGACTAAAGAGGTAGAGAAAGTAGTCACCCAGGAAGTGGTGGTCACCAAAGAGGTCAAGGTCAAACCGACGCACATCATCGAGTTCTGGACGACGGACAACGAAGAAGAGCGCGTGCAGCGCTACGAAGAAGTGGCGGCGCGCTACATGGCGGAGCACCCCGACGTAGAGATCCGCATCGTACCGATCGATGAGGCCACCATCAGCCAGCGGATCGCCACCGCGCGCGCGGCGAACCGCCTGCCGGACATCGTGCGCATGGGCGTGGAGCGTGTGGCCGCCTTCGCCGCCGACGGCATCCTGGACGAGGACCTGGCCGTACAGGCCATCCAGGCTATTGGCGAGGATGACTTCCGCGCCGGCCCGCTCCAGATGGTCACCAACGTGAACACCGGCAAGTACGCCGCTGTACCCTTTGACGGCTGGATCCAGGCCATCTGGTACCGCCAGGACATCTTCGATCAGGTTGGGCTGACCCCGCCGATCTCCTGGGACGACATCAACGCCGCCTGTGACACGCTGCCCGGCACCGGCAACCTGCTCTACGCACTCACCCTGCCCACCGACCCCGGCCAGAATTACCCGCATCAGGTGTTCGAGCAGGTCGCCATGTCGAACAACGCCTGGCCGTTCGATGAGAACGGCAACGTGACCATGAACACGCCGGAGATGATCGCGGCGCTTCGCTTCTACACCGACCTGCAACGCTGCGCCATGCCCGGTCCGCAGTACTGGCGCGGCGCGCGCGAGGCCTACGAACTCGATCAGGCCGGCATGCTGTTCTACTCGACCTACATCATGGACGACCTGGTGGAAGGCTCCGGCAAAGAGGACGGCGGCAAGGTGCAGATCGCGGTGCCCGACCTGGCGAAGAAGACCGGCTTCGCCTCGATGATGAAAGGCCCCAACGGCCAGGCTTCTTACGGCCAACTGGTCACGCTGGGCATCATGCAGGACGCCGACCCGGTCGCCGTGGACGTGGTGAAGTTCTTCATGACCGGGCAAAACTACATCGATATCCTGGCGCTGGCCCCCTTCGGCAAAGTGCCCGTGCTCAAGAGCGCCGTGGACGGCTGGAAGGGCCTCAGCCCGTTCTTCGCTTACTACTCGGATGAGACCCTGAACCAGATCGCCAACGGCTTCGAGACCATGCAGCGCTGGCTGTTCCGCCCGGACTACGACGCCACGCAGCGCGCGGTGATCGGCGACATCGAGGGTAAACTGCTCATCCCGCAGGCGATCAGCAACATCGCGCTGGAAGGTACCATGACGCCCGAAACGGCGGCGGAGTGGCTGCAACAGCAGGTGGAAGCGCTGCTCGCCGAGCGGCAACAGTAACATCGCCAAGCCAAAACAGGGGCGACGCGCGCTCGACGTGCGTTGCCCCTTCTCTCTCCCCAGCACAGGGGGAAAGGCCCTCTGGGAGAAAGAGAAGGAAAGACGACATGACCAAACGCTGGCTGACTTCTCGCTCACTCGTGGCGCAGGAACAGCGGCTTGGCGTCCTGCTCCTGCTCCCCACCATGCTGCTTGTGTTCGGGTTGGTGCTCTTCCCCACCATCTTCAGCGTGTGGATCAGTTTCCACGACGTAGGGCTGCACAACCTGAACGACGTGTTCCACGCGCCGTTCGTGGGCTTCAAGAACTACATCAAAGTATTCAACGACTTTTCCTTCAAATTCCAGGGGCTGCGCAGCATGGGCGCGGCGGTGACCAGCGTGGTGTACTCCTTCACGGCCACTACGCTGGCGCTGTTCTTCGGCCTGATCGCCGCACTACTGCTCAATCAGCCCTTCCGCGGACGCGGGCTGGTGCGCGCCACTTTTCTGATCCCTTACGTGGCCCCCATCGTGAGCGTGGCCTTCGCCTGGCGCTGGATTCTCGACCCGCGTCCCTCTGGCGTGCTGAACGACATCTTGATGCGCCTGGGGCTGATCCAGATGCCAAAGGCTTACCTGGCGCAGCGCGGGCTGGCGC
Organism: uncultured Anaerolineaceae bacterium; assembly: GCA_964435005.1. Taxonomy (GTDB): domain Bacteria; phylum Chloroflexota; class Anaerolineae; order Anaerolineales; family DRMV01; genus CAYSXA01. The sequence goes on from CAYSXA010000122.1 coordinate 4,242, forward strand.
TGGCGCTGGTTATCCTGTTCGACAGCTGGCGCTACTTCCCCTTCGCCATGCTGATGATCCTGGCCCGCCTGCAGGCCATCGACAATACGCTGTACGAGGCCGCACAGGTGGATGGGGCGAACGTCTGGCAACGCTTCCTGTACATCACGCTGCCCGAACTGCGCTACGTGCTGGGCGCGATCTTCCTGCTGCGGTTGATCTGGACGTTCAACAAGTTCGACGACATCTTCCTGCTCACCAGCGGTGGGTTCGGCACCAAAGTGCTGCCGGTGCTGATCTACGAACTCAGTTTCCGCCTGCGCGACTTCGGCGCCGGGGCGGCGGCAGCCATGATCCTGGTGGTCACGCTGATTCTGTTCATCGTGGTGTACCTGCGCGTGGTGATGCGCTCCGAGGAAGCCTGAGATGAGCGACTCCGCGAACCTGATCGAGTATCTGGCCCATCGCCTGCGGCTGGGGCAACTGATCGCCGCCATCACGCTGACCTTCATGCTGGTGAGCGTGCTCTTCCCCTTCTACTGGATGGTCAGTTCCTCGTTCAAGACACAGGCTGAGATCGCCGGGCGTCACCCGGTGTACATCCCCGGCGGGCTGCGCCTGGACGCCTATCGCGAGCTGTTCGACCCGAACGCGCCGCACTTCCAAAACTTCGGCGTGAACATCCTGAACAGCATCAAGGTGGCCGTGCCCACCGCACTGATCGCGGTCATCCTGAGCGTGTTAGGAGGCTACGCCATCGCCCGCTTCCGCCTGCGCGGCAAGGAAGTGCTGCTGAACAGCGTGCTGGCGGTCTATCTGATCCCCGGCGTGCTGCTGATCATCCCACTGTTCGCCATGATGGCGCAAATCGGCGACCGGCTGGGCTTCGAGGTGCAGGATAACCTGGGGGTGTTGGTGGTCACCTACCTCTCCCAGACGTTGCCGGTGGCGCTCTACATGCTGACGAACTACTTCCGCACCATCCCGGATGAAATCGAACAGGCCGCGCTGATCGACGGTTGCGGGCGATTGGAAGTGATCTGGCGAGTGACGCTGCCGCTCGCCATCCCCGCGCTGGTCTCGGTGTTTGTGTACACGTTCATGATCGCCTGGAATGAGTTCCTGTACGCCCTGGTCTTCCTGAATGACCGCAACCTGTTCACCATGCCGATCAAGGTGAACGCCATCTACAACGCCCCCAGCCCGCGACCGCACGTGGTGATGGCCGCGTCCACGATCATGACGCTGCCCGTGGTAATCCTCTTCCTGGCGCTGGAACGCTTCCTGGAAGAAGGGCTGACCGCTGGCGGCGTGAAAGGGTAGGCCAGCAAGACATGGAATCCGCGCAGGTGGTGATTTGCGGCGCAGGGATTGCCGGCGTCGCGGCGGCGTATTTCCTCACAGTAGAGCATGGGCTGGACGAGGTGCTGCTGGTGGACGAACGCCCACCGCTCAGCCTGACCAGCGACAAGTCCACCGAATGCTACCGCAACGCCTGGCCCGACCCGGCGATGGCGGCGCTGATGAACCGCAGCATCCACCTGCTGGAAGATCTGGCGCGCGCTGCAGGGAACCGCTTCCACCTCAACCGGCGCGGCTACCTCTACCTTTCGGCTTCCCCGGAACGGCTGCGGCTCTTCTCCGAGCGGCTGACGGCCGCCGGAGCCGGACCGTTGCGGATCGGCGCGAACCCCGACGCCCCGGACGGGTTGGATTTCTTCCCCGACCGCTCCTCGCTGCATCATACCTTTCCTTACCTGAGCGAGCAGGCTGCCGCCGGGTTGTTCGTGCATCGCGCCGGCTGGTTCAGCGGGCAGCAACTGGGACAATACCTGCTGGAGGAAGCCCGCGCTCACGGTGCGACACTGCTCCGCGCGCGGATGGTCGGCGTGGAGGTCGCCCGCGGTCGGGTGCGTGCGTTACAGTTACGCGGCGAAGGCGCGCCGGCGAAAATCGCCACGCCCTGCCTGGTGAACGCCGCCGGCCCGTTCGTGACCGAGGTTGCTCACCTGCTGGGCGAAGACCTGCCGGTGTTCCACGAGCGCCACCGTAAACTGGCCTTCGCCGACACACTGGGCGTGGTGCCGCGCGACGCGCCGTTGTTGATCTGGAACGACCCACAACGCCTGCCCTGGACGGAGGAAGAACGCGACTTCCTCGCCAGCGACCCCGAACTGGCTTTCCTGCTGGACGAAATGCCGCCAGGAGCGCACACCCGCCCCGAAGGCGGCGCCGATAGCCCAATCGCGCTGGCGTTGTGGGGTTATCACACACAACCGGTCGAGCCAACTTTCCCCCTGCCCGACAATCCGATCTTCCCCGAAGTGGTGCTGCGCGGGCTGGCCGCCATGCTGCCCGGTGTACAGGGTTACTTCCAGCGCCTACCGCGCCCCATCGTAGACGGCGGCTACTACACCCGCACGCGCGAAAACCGCCCGCTGATCGGGCCGCTGCGCACCGACGGCGCTTACGTGGTCGGCGCGCTGGCAGGCTTCGGCATGATGGCCGCCTGCGCCGCCGGCGAACTGCTTGCCGCGCACGTCGCCAGCGCGCCGCTACCCGACGGCGCGCCTGTCTTCCATCCCCTACGCTACGAACGCCCGGACTACCAGCGCGCGATTGCGCAATTGACCGACGACGGCGCACTGTAACCCCCGCAGTCTTCACCACAAAGAAACGAAGTGCACAAACAAAGCGTTCGTTTGTGCACTTCATAAAGCCTCTGTGTGCTTTGCGACTTTGTGGTTTTCCCTCACCGCCGAGGGGAGACCCACACCCCCCACAGCGCCAGCAAAACAAACAGCAGCGAGCCGCCGCAGAAGGGCAACGCGCCAGCAGGCGTCGGCGTCGCTGCAGGAGAGGATACCGGCGAGGACGTGGCGGTGGGTAATTGGGCAGCCGTCGGCGATTGAGTAACCGTCGGCGAAGGAGGCAACGTGGCAGTCGCCGGACGGGTGGCCGTCGGCGTGGGGCGCGGCGTGGACGTGAGCGGCGGAATGGAGCGGCCAGGCGGCGGATACGGTGTGGCCGTCAGGGCCAGGAAATCGTATCCATCATCGGTACGTCGTAAAAATTCCTTCTTGAAATCCCATCCCTCAACCATGTACAGCAGATCAAGGATGACTTCATTGTCTGGTGCGAGCGTGTACGCCGTGTGAAACTCCTGCATCGCGCGAATGACTTTCTCCCAAGCCTCCGGGTCGGGCGCATGCCGAGACTGTATCGCATCGAACACGCCGCCTGAGCGCATGTGGTAGCGCCCCCAAAGGAAATCCGCATATCCCGCGTGCCAGAGTGGGTCTTTCGGCAACAGGGTCACCGCACGCTCGTAAGCCTGCTCGGCGCGGTCGTACAGCGGTTCGGCGCCGGGATCATCGCGCCACCACAGCTTTCCCTTGAAACGAAGCGCCGCTTTCAAGTACATCCCCAACCGCCCCCAGGCTTCACCGTCATTGGGATAGGCCTGCACGTTCGCTTCTTCGTTCAACACATGCTGCCACACGCTAGGCAACACCAGGGTGATGACCACGTTGTCGTTTCGCGTTGGTTCCAGGTCGTCAAAATGCCAGCGTACTTCATCCCCTTCTACCACGCCACCGGGAGGCGCTTCCCTCCACCCCACTGAGCCCTCCAGCAGCACGTTGCCTCCATTGGCTGGATAGGGTAGGCGCAGGATGATGTCCACGCTACCAATCGTGCCCTTCCAACCAGCGCCGGTCTCCAGCACGTAAGTATAGTTCACAAACGCTTCGTCGTACATCTGTGTCGCCCGCAGCGTGTACGAAACCTCGATGACCACCTCCTGCCCTACAGGGAAGCGCACCGTGAACTGCTCCCAGCGCACGTCCTTGAAGCCGTAAAAATACTCCGGGCGCATTACCGGCGTAGTATCTACGAGGACACCATCCACTTTGACCCGCAAGTCCTCGATCTGTGGATAGGCACTGAAGCCATCGTCAAACGCCACCGGAAAGAGCACCGGCATGACCTCGTCTTCCGTCCCCAGGTTGCGCATGTGAAAGGTAGCCGTCACCCGCGCGTGTCCGGGATCCCCCTCAGTGTTCATGCGCACCTCGATGAGCACGGTCTCCGATTCCATCCGTACCTGGGTGGTCTCTTCGGGCAAAGGATTGGCCCCCGGTGGCATCTGGGGCGGTGCGACATCGGCGTGCACCTCTCCAAAAAACACGGCGGAGGCCAGCAGTAACACCAGGCTGACGATCAGCCACCTCTTCCAGGAAAACGGTTTTTTTCGCACCATCGCAAACCTCCCACCTGGCGTGATCACATCCATGATAGCACAAAACCTGTTTGCTCAGAGGACGCAGCGGGGTATAATGGGGCTGCCATCATTGCGTCTGTCAGCGAGAAAGACGCAGCAAAAGCGCGAGGAAAACTCGCCAGGCGAAGAGCAACTGAAACACATGGTCTCCGAGCCGCGTTGCCTGTGGGCATCCGCCTATGGCAACCTGGCCGGCCATCCGGCCCCGGTCGGGCGCGGAAACGTCCCGGCCCCCCGACATCCCCCGCCGGGGATGGACTTGGAAAGGAGACGGCATCTCTCCACGTTCGGGCGTGG
>CAYSXA010000123.1:0-8707 GCA_964435005.1 uncultured Anaerolineaceae bacterium
AGTGGGCAACAAATTATCAGAATCGCACTTTATTTCGTGCGGAATGTGGGTTACAGGGAGGCTACCGAGCCTGGATAAGCGAGTTCAACCGGTTGACCCTGCGGTGAAAACGAGGCTATACTATCTACGTGGACGTTACTATCAGGAAAGGAGGTCACGATGAGTATCACCATCACCTGGTATGGGCATGCCACGTTGGGGCTGGACACCGGCGAACACAAAATCCTGGTCGATCCGTTCTTCACCGGCAACCCAGCCGCTGCTGCGTCCGCGGATGAAGTCGAGGCGGATTTCATCCTGGTCAGCCACGGGCACGGCGACCACGTGGGAGATGCTGTGGCGATCGCCAAGCGCACAGGAGCTATGGTGATCAGTAACTTCGAGATCGCCACCTGGTTCGGCAACCAGGGCGTGGAGAAAACCCATCCCCAGCACCTGGGCGGCGGGTTCAAGCACCCCTTTGGCTACCTGAAGCTCACGCTTGCCCTGCACGGTTCCGCGTTGCCCGATGGCTCCTACGGCGGCAACCCCGCGGGCTTTTTGCTGACTACCAACGACGGCAAGAAGATCTACATGGCGCAGGACACCGGTCTGTTCGGCGACATGCAACTGATCGGCGATGAAGGCATCGACCTGGCGATCATCCCCATCGGGGATAATTTCACCATGGGACCGGAGGATGCGCTGCGGGCGGTCAAACTGCTGCGTCCGAAACACGTGATCCCCATCCACTACAACACCTGGGATCTGATCGCTCAGGATCCGGTCAGCTGGGCCGACCGCGTGAAAGCGGAAGCTGGCGCGGAAGTGCATGTGTTGAAGCCCGGCGAGTCGTTCACCCTGTGATGGTGGTACGCCGGTCAGGGGTGGATTCGGGTCGGCGGCGTCCATCCTTCTGTACGTGATGAGGCCCGCCTGGGGCGACCGTCCGGTCGCCCCTGCGAGTGCTTCATCATCCTGATATAATCTGCATCGGAGGTGATGCGACCGATGAGCCTGTTCCAACGCCGCGAACTGGAAGAACGGATGCGCCGGGAAGGGCGGCTCCCCCCCGGCCAGTCGTTGACCCAGAAGTTCCCCGTGCTGCACTATGGCCCTATTCCGCCCTTCGACCCGGCGACCTGGGACTTTCGCGTTTGGGGCGAGGTGGAAGAGCCGGTGCGCTGGACATGGGATGAATTCCAGCAATTGCCGCGCACTCGCATTCAGATGGACATCCACTGTGTGACGCGCTGGTCGAAGTTCGACACGGTGTGGGAGGGCGTTTCCGTCCGCACCCTGGTGGAGCAGGGGGTGATCCGCCTGAAACCCACTGCCCGCTACGTGATCCAGCATGCGGAATATGGTTTTACGGCCAATCTGCCGTTGGAGGTGGTGCTGGCGGATAATTTCCTGCTGGCGACTCATTTTGATGGCAAACCACTTACGCCGGAACACGGCTATCCGCTCCGCGGTGTGATTGGCTTCATCCCAGGCCGCGAAGACCTCAAGGTGACCTATTTCTGGAAGGGAGCCAAATGGTTGCGTGGCCTGGAGTTCGTCGCCGAAGACCGACCGGGTTTCTGGGAACAGGCGGGGTATCATAACGAGGCTGATGTCTGGAAAGAGGAACGTTTCGGATGAAAGACAAACAGACCGTTTGAGAGGCGGTCTGTTTGCGCGTTTACGGCGGCTGATCCGAAGGCCACGTCGTATCCTGGTGGTGGAAGACGATCCTGTGATCGCTGAACTGGTCTGGATCATGCTGGGGCGCCAGGGCTATGAAGTTTTTGTGGAGTATGATGGATTCCACGCAGTCAAGACCGCTCAGCGCGAACGCCCAGATCTGGTGCTTTGCGATCTGGCGCTCTCGGAGCTTCATGGTCTGGATGTCGCCCGTTATCTGAAGCAGGACCCCCGTACGTGCGATATTCCCCTGATCGCGATGTCAGCGCATACGCGCAAGGGTATTCAGGAAGAGACGCGACAGGCAGGGTTCCAGGCGTATCTACACAAACCGTTCCGGGTCGAACAATTGTTGGCAGTCGTCCAGCAGTTTTTGCCAGACTGAGTGGCGCGTCTTTGGGTTGTCGGGGGATAATGGTGGAAAAGCTGTGATGTGCCCTTGGAAACTACGGCATTTTGCTGGAAGATTTGGTGGGTTCCCCTGAACTTAGAAGGAGTAGAGAGGAGGTTCAATGTGAAAGACCTGATGGTCCGCGCTCTGGAAACTGCCCGGATGAAGGGCGCGCAGTACGCGGATATTCGCGTGGTACACAACCGCACGGAAAGCCTGGCGGTGAAGAACGGCCTGCTGGAGAACCTGAACTTCAGCGAGGACATCGGCTTTGGGGTGCGGGTGCTGGTGAACGGCGCCTGGGGCTTTGCTTCCAGCCGTGACCTGACGCCGGAGGAGGTCGATCGGGTGGCTGCGCTGGCGGTGGCCATCGCACAGGCCTCTGCACGCGTGCCCGGCGAAGCCATTGACCTCGGCCCGCCGGTCACCAGCCAGGGCACGTACGTGACGCCCATCGAAGTGGATCCCTTCACCGTCTCGCTGGAAGAGAAACTCGACGTGCTTTTCCAGGCCGACCGTATCATGGCGGAAGTGGAGGGCGTGCGCGTCCGGCGTGGGAACCTGACCTTCATCCGTGAACAAAAGTGGTTCGCCAACAGCGAAGGGGCATTCACCGAGCAGACGATCTATGAGGCTGGCGGCGGTATTGTGGCGACCGCGGTCGGTGATGGGGAGGTGCAGACGCGCTCCTACCCGACCTCGTTTGGCCGTCAGCAGCTGACCGCCGGCTGGGAAGCCGTGGTGCGCTGGGACCTCCCCGGCCACGCCCGCCAGATCGCCGAGGAGGCCGTGGCCCTGCTCACAGCCGACCCCTGTCCTACGGACATCGTGACTACGGTCATCCTGGGCGGCGATCAGGTGGCCTTGCAGATTCACGAATCCTGTGGTCACCCCATTGAACTTGACCGGGTGTTCGGCACCGAGGCGGCTTATGCGGGTACCTCGTTCCTCACCCCAGAGAAACTGGGCACCTTCCAGTACGGCTCGGAGGTGGTGAATATCACCGCCGACAGCGTGCGTCCGCTGGGGTTGGGCACCTTTGGCTGGGACGATGAAGGTGTGCCGGCGCAGTCCACGCCCATTGTGAAGAACGGCCTGTTCGTAGGGTACTTGATGTCCCGCGAGACTGCTTCCCGGATGGGAAAGGTGTCGAATGGCTGCATGCGCGCTTCGAGCTGGAATCGCATCCCACTGATTCGCATGACGAACGTCAGCCTGGAGCCGGGCGAATGGGAGCTCGACGACCTGATCGCTGACACGGAAGAGGGCATCTTCATGGAGACCAACCGCTCCTGGTCGATTGATGACAGGCGCTACAACTTTCAGTTTGGCACAGAGATCGGCTGGGAGATCAAGAACGGCAAACTGGGGCGCATGTTGCGTAATTGCACCTACACCGGCATCACGCCGGAGTTCTGGAACAGCTGTGATGCGGTGTGCAACGAGAATCACTGGCAGATGTACGGCACGCCGAACTGCGGCAAAGGGCAGCCCGGACAGGTGGCACACACCGGGCATGGTGCGGCGCCGGCACGCTTCCGCAACGTGCGCGTGGGCGTGTTCAAATGAGGGAGGTCATCATGCTGGGAGAGCAATCCTTACGTCGAATTGCCGGGGCTGTGCTGCGCCGTTGCGCGCCTTACCGTGCCGAGGTGCACGTCTATGCGGAAGACCGCGCCCTGACGCGTTTTGCGAACAACTACATCCACCAGAACGTGGCTGAGCGGGACGTGACCGTGCTCATCCGGCTGCGCGATGGCGAGGGTCGGCTGGGCATGGCGGTGACCAACCGCCTGGACGACGCCGCCCTGGACGAGGCCGTGGCGCGGGCGAAGCAAGCGGTGCAGGTCTCCCCGCCCGATCCGGAGTTCCCTGGCCTGACACCGCCGGCAGAGTACGCGCAGGTACAGGCGTTCGACGAGGCGACCGCTGGTTTCGCGCCGGAGAAGCGCGCTGACGCGGTGGGTTTGGTCTGTCGATTGGCAAAGGAGCAGGGTCTGGTAGCGTCGGGGGCTTTTTCCACTGGCTACAGCGAGATGGTGATCGCTAACAGCGAGGGGCTGGTCGCTTACCATACCGGCACCGGCGCGGACTTCCAGACCGTGGTGATGAGCGAGGATTCTTCGGGGCGTGCGCAGAGCACGCACTGGCGCGTCGCAGTGCTCGATCCAGAGGCGCTGGGACGCGAAGCGGTGGAGAAGGCGGTGCGCGGACGCAACCCGCGCCCGATTGATCCCGGCGAGTACACTGTGGTGCTCGATCCCTATGCCACCGCCGACCTGATGCAGATGCTGAACTTCTACGGCATGGGCGCGCTTTCGGTGCAGGAGGGTCGCTCCTGGATGAGCGGACGCATTGGGAAGCAGGCGATGAGCCCGCTGGTTACGCTGGTGGACGATGGACTGGATCCGCGCGGGGTGCCCATGCCGTTCGACTTTGAGGGCACGCCCAAGCAGCGTGTGGTGATCGTGGATCGGGGCGTGGTGCAGGGGCCGGTGTACGACCGACGCACAGCGGCCAAAGAAGGGCGATCCAGCACCGGCCACGCCCTCCCGCCGACCGCCCGCGGTCTGGGGCCGGTCGCCATGCACCTCTTCCTGGAGCCGGGCGAAACTTCCACCGAAGACCTGATCCGTTCTACTGAGCGCGGGTTGTACATCACCCGCTTCTGGTACACCCGGCTGGTGCACCCGCGCGATTGTGTGGTGACCGGCATGACCCGTGACGGCGTGTTCTTCATCGAGAACGGCGAAATCACCTATCCGGTGAAGAACCTGCGCTTCACACAGGGATACGTGCCGGCGCTGGCCAGTGTGCAGGCGGTGGGCAGTGAAACCCGCCTGCTGCTCAACGAGTTCCTGGGCGGCGGTGTGCTTGCCCCGGCGCTCAAGATCGAATCCTTCCACTTCACGGGGATGACGGTGTAGTTGCATACCTGAACAGACCTGACGGGTCTTGGATATATTCTGGAGAGATGTATGCGCTTTGACCGCCTCTGGTGGACGGCACTTGCCCTGGGGTGGGCGTTCGACTTCTTCTTCTGGAAGCATCCGCCTGGTATCTCGGTCGCGTTGTATGTGGGGGGATGCCTGGCGGGTGGCGTGTGGTTGCTCACCCGCGAAGGGTACACGCCAGCGCCGCGTACGCGCTTCCTGTTTGTGACCGCGCTGTTCTTCGCGCTGATGTTTGCCGTGCGCCTGGAACCGTTCACGGTGGCGATGAATGTGCTGCTCACGCTGGTTTCCCTGGCGCTGATTGTGGTCTCCTATCGCGGCGGACGCTGGCCGGAGTACGGCCTGCTGGACTACCTGGAGCGTGCCTTCTCGCTGGCGATTGGGGTGGCGATTCGCCCCTTGATCTTCATGGCAGAAGTCCGCCGCCAGGCGAGCGCCGATCGCCAGCCACTGCGCCGGCAACTGCTCCCCGTGTTACGCGGCCTGTTGCTGGCGATCCCACTGCTGTTGGTGTTCGGTGCGTTGCTCGCTGAGGCCGATCCGATCTTTGCCGACCGACTGAACGCGCTGTTGCAGGTTTTCGACCTGGAGCGGCTGGGCGAGTACCTGCTGCGGCTGGCGATCATCCTGGTAGTGGCCTATCTGCTGGCGGGGGCGTTCCTCCACGCGGAGGCCGCCAGCGCGGATGAGCGGATGCGCTCCGGCTTGCCCGCTTTTCTGGGGCTGACCGAAGCCAGTGTGGTGCTGCTTGCCGTGGAAGCGCTGTTTGCTTTCTTCGTGGCGGTGCAGTTCCGCTACTTCTTTGGCGGAGGGGCCAACGTCACGGCGGCGGGGTTCACCTATGCGGAGTACGCGCGGCGTGGCTTCAGTGAACTGGTGTGGGTGGCCTTCTTCAGCCTGTTGATGTTGCTGGGCCTGAGCGGGATCACGCGCCGCGAGGCCGCACAGCAACGCCGTTTTGCCGTCCTGGGTTCGGTGCTGGTCGCGCTGGTGCTGGTGATTCTGGTCTCGGCTTACCAGCGGCTGGTGCTGTACGAGAACGCCTATGGCTTCACCCGCGCGCGGACGGTGGCACATCTGTTCATGGTCTGGCTGGGCGCCTTGCTGGCAGCGGCCGCTGTGCTGGAATGGAAGGGGCGGGCGCGCCTGTTCCCCCTGGCGGCGCTGGTGGCGGCGATGGGATTTGGCGTCACACTGAATGGGATCAACGTGGATGGCTTCGTGGCGCGGCACAATATCCGGCGCGCAATGGGGGGCGCGTCGCTGGATATGGGCTACCTGCGTCGCCTGTCGGCGGATGCCATCCCTGCCCAGGCCGCGGCGGTGCTGGACGACCGTACTCCGCCCTTCCTGCGCGAACGGCTGGAACGACATCTCGCCTGTTTGCAGGCGATTCAGGAGAACAATCCCGTGGAGGACTGGCGTTCTTTCATGTTCAGCCGGTGGCGCGCCGAACACGCCTGGCTGCGCCTGGACCCCGTTTTGCAACGTTACGCCGTGGAATTTTCGCCACGATATGGGTGGCAGGTGACCGTTCATGGAGGAGATACCCGCTCCTGCTGGGGCGATTGAACGGACGAAGGTTTGGGGCATACAGAGGAGGAGGTTTTTATGAACACCCGATGGCGTCCCCTGATCGGATTGTCGCTGGCGCTGGCCGGTGCAATGTTACTCTTGCAGGCTCTGTCGGCTTCGGCAGGCCCTGTGGTCTCCTCCGGGGTTCTGGACCCCACGTTTGGCACCGGCGGCCATTCGGCAGTCGTGCTCCCTGGCAGCAGTCAGATCGCGCGGGCCATCACCCGTCAACCGGATGGCAGGATCGTGGTGGCCGGGTACACGAACTGGAACACCGGCAACTCCGACGTGCTGCTGGCCCGTTTCCAGGCCGACGGCAGCCTAGACACCACCTTCGGCGCAGGCGGCGTGGTCACCACGGCGGTGAGCGCGGTGAACGATACGGCCTACGCGGTGGCCGTACAGCCGGACGGCAAAATCGTGGCCGCCGGACTGAGCGGGGACGCCGCACTCGTGCTGCGCTACAACGCAGACGGCAGCCTGGATACCACCTTCGGCACGGGTGGCGTGGTCACCACCAGCCTGCCGCCGGGTTCGGCGTTCTTCCTGAGCGTGGCTGTGCTCTCGGATGGCCGTATCCTGGCCGGTGGCGGTGCCGTGCCGCCATCCTCGTCCAGCGCCTTTGACCAGTTCCTGCTGGCACGCTACCAGAGCAACGGCACCCCGGACACCACCCTGGGCGGCAGCGGCGTGGTCACCACCACCTTCCCTGGTCGGGATGCGATCAGCTGGGGAATGGCCGTCCAGACAGACGGCAAGGTGTTGCTGGGTGGTTATGCGCGAGCCTCCAGCGATTCAGACTTTGCCCTGGCCCGTTACAATACCGACGGCAGCCTGGATACCTCGTTCGGCACCGGTGGTCTGGTGACACAGGATGTTTTCAACGATTATGGCTACAACGTGGCGGTCCAGCGAGACGGCAGGATACTCCTCGGTGGGCAGAGCAGCGCCGGCGGCACGCTCCTGCGTTATCAGAGCGACGGTAGCCCGGACCTCAGTTTTGGTCCGAACAACAGCAGCAATGTGGTCTCCTACACAGTGCCGGGCTACGCTTCCACCTCGCTTGCCGACTTCACGCTGGGTCTCAATGATACTATCGTCACCGTGGGGTCAGGTTACACGCCCGGTCAGCCCGGCGTGATCGTTGTCAACGTTTTCCTGGCAGACGGCACCCCCGATTCGAATTTCGGCGTCGGCGGTGTGGTGACCACCTCCTATGGCACGCATAACATCAGCGGACGGCGGGTGCTGATGCAACCGGATGGCAAGATCGTGGTTGCCAGTAACTCGGACGTGGACGACTCCAGCGCCTATGACTTTGACATGGTGGTGTGGCGGTATCTGTACTCTCCCCCCTATGCGATCTACCTGCCGCTGGTGAGCCGCTGAGCACCACGCGCCGCGAGGGGGCTGTGTGGGCAAACTGTGCCTTGCTGGGACGATTAGCGTCTTGAAGAAGATGCAAAAAAAGAGCGACGATTTTTCGTCGCCCTTTTTTGTAGGTGCAGATAGCAGCCTTACTTACCCATCGTGGGCGGTGCCCATTTGGCGAAGCTGGCGATGTGGCCGCCCAGTGCGCCGTACCAGGTGTAGCCCCAGAGCAGGATGGTGACGACCAGCACCACCAATGCTACCATGCGGAAAGTCTTGTTATCTTTCCATTTGAGGGCCAGCGGCGAGAGCACGCCACCCAGGCCGGCCAGGATGAAGCCGATACCTGAGGGGACGGGGTGCTTGGTCAGCCCCTGTGCGATGATCTGATAGCCCGCGACGACTGCATACAGCCCGGCAAAGAAGGCGTACAGGGTGATGGGGTACAGGTCCCACTCTTTGGCAAGCGCCAGGGCGGCACCCAGGAACACGATGCCGAACAGGGTGGTTGACTCCCCAAACAGGATGTTGTAACTTCCAGGCAGCGGCCAGTTGAAGGTCAGGTGCAGACCCAGGACGGTGCCCAGCAACCCAACCATGCCGAAGCCTACAGCCACCGCTTTGTTCGGTTTCAGGCCTGTGGCGACGAAGTACGCCAGCAGAGCGGTGCCTGCAACCAGGTTAATCATGATCAGAGTCAGATAGTCGATGAACATAGGACTTTCTCCTTACGAACAGGTTGGGTTGGATA
>CAYSXA010000124.1:0-8660 GCA_964435005.1 uncultured Anaerolineaceae bacterium
AGCAAGAGCGCAGCGCACCCGAACAGCACACCACCCTTGACACGGAGTGTAAAGATGAACGAAGAGGAACGCCTGCACGCCATCGTCCACGGACGGGTTCAGGGCGTGGGTTTCCGCTACTTCGTGGTCGAGCAGGCACACGCACTCGGCCTGAAGGGCTGGGTGCGCAACCGCCGCGAAGGAACTGTGGAAGTGGTCGCCGAAGGCCCACGCCCCGCCCTGGACCGGTTGCTCGCCGCACTGCATCGCGGCCCTGCCTCCGCCTGGGTGCAACGGGTGGAGAGCATCTGGCTCCCTGCCAGCGGCGAGTTTCACCGTTTCCGAGTGCGCATGACTGTGTAGTGTAGGACAGGCTTCAGCCCGTCCACCTCAACCCCGAACAAAAAAGCGACGCGCTATCCCGCGCGTCGCTTTTCGTATCTACTCCGTTACCGGTTTAGTATTCCGGCATCGGCGGCGCACTGTTCTTCTCCGGCTCAGGCACGTCGGTGATCAGCGCCTCGGTGGTCAGGATCATCGCCGCGATCGAGGCGGCATTCTCCAGCGCGCCCTTGGTGACCTTGGCCGGGTCGATGATACCGGCCTCGATCATGTCCACGTACTCATCGGTCAGCACGTTGTAGCCGATGTTGCGGTCCTTCTTTTCTTTCTGCACGCGGCGCACCGTGTCCAGGATCACCGAGCCGTCCTTGCCGGCGTTCTCGGCGATGCGGCGCATGGGCACCTCAAGCGCCTTGCGGACAATGTTTACACCAATCTGCGCGTCGTCGCTGTCCATCTTCAGGTCATCCAGCGCGTCCATGGCGTTGATCAGCGCCACACCACCGCCCGGCACGATGCCTTCCTCAATCGCCGCGCGGGTAGCCGAGACAGCGTCCTCCACGCGATGCTTCTTCTCTTTCAGTTCGGTCTCGGTGGCCGCACCCACGCGGATGATCGCCACGCCGCCGGAGAGCTTCGCCAGGCGCTCCTGCAGCTTCTCGCGGTCGTAGTCGCTGGTGCTCTTCTCGATCTCCACACGGATCTGCTCGATGCGACCCTGAATCTGCTTGGGATCGCCTTTACCGCCGACGATCGTGGTGTCTTCCTTGGTGGCCACCACCTTCTCGGCGCGGCCCAGATCAGCAATGGTCGCGCTCTCCAGCTTGCGGCCAGTCTCCTCAGAGATCACGGTCGCGCCGGTCAGAATGGCGATGTCTTGCAGCATGGCCTTGCGGCGATCACCGAAGCCCGGCGCCTTGACCGCCAGCACGTTCAGCATACCCCGCAGCTTGTTCAGTACCAGCGTCGCCAGCGCTTCGCCGTCCACGTCCTCGGCGATGATCACCAGGTCGCGCTTGCCGGTCTGCACCAGTTTCTCCAGAATCGGCACCAGGTCCTGCGCCGCGGAGATCTTCTTGTCGTGGATCAGGAGATACGGCTCCTCGATCACGGCCTCCATCGCCTCAGGATCGGTGATGAAGTAGGGCGAGATGTAACCGCGATCGAACTGCATACCCTCGACGTACTCGGTCTCGAATTCCAGGCCCTTGGACTCTTCCACAGTGATCACGCCGTCGTTGCCGACTTTGTCGAACACTTCGGCGATCAGTTCACCGATCGTGCGGTCCTGGGCGGAGATGGAGGCTACGTTGGCGATGTCTTCCTTGGTCGCCACGTCAATGGCTTGCTCGCTGATGCGCTGGGCCACCGCCTTGGCCGCGGCCTCAATGCCACGCTTGAGCAACATCGGGTTGGCGCCAGCGGCGAGGTTCTTCAAACCCTCAGTCACAATGGCGTGCGCCAGCACGGTTGAAGTGGTCGTGCCGTCGCCGGCGATGTCGTTCGTCTTGGTAGCCGCCTCTTTGAGCAGCTGCGCGCCCATGTTCTCAAAGGGATCTTCCAGCTCGATCTCCTTGGCGACAGAAACGCCGTCATGCGTGATCGAGGGCGCGCCGAATTTGCGATCCAGCGCCACGTTGCGGCCTTTCGGCCCCAGCGTGGTCGCCACCGCGTTGGCGACAACATCCACGCCGTTCTTCAGCCGACGGCGAGCCTCTTCCGCGAAAACGAGTTGCTTCGCACCCATAGGTTCTTCTCCTTTCTGTGATCAGCCTTCAATAATCGCCAGCAGGTCACTCTCGCGCAGGATGAGCAATTTCTTGCCATCCACCTTGACCTCGGTGCCGGCGTACTTGGCAAACAACACCTTGTCGCCCTCCTTCACGTCCAGGGGGATGCGCTTGCCACTGTCATCCCGCTCACCGGGGCCTACCGCCAGCACCGTGCCCTTCTGGGGCTTTTCTTTGGCGGTTTCGGGAAGCACGATACCGCCGGCGGTCACCTCTTCTTCTTCCATGGGTTCGACCACCACACGGTTGCCGAGGGGTTTAAGTTTCAAAGCCATACCAGCCTCCTCTGGAAAGGATATTTGGTGACACGCAAGCAAGTTAGCACTCAGAAATCAAGAGTGCTAACTTCGCGCCCGTATGATACCGACCTTTCCAGCATGCGTCAAGAGAGCGCCGGGGAATTCTTACAAAATTCTGATATTTTGATGAGAAACACACACCATGCCGGGTTATCCCCCACAAATAGCACGGTTTTCCTGCACGATGCCCAGGATGAGCGGGTCGGGGAACGCCTGTTCCACCTCCTCCAACACCTGCATGGCATGATCACACTGGTCGAAAGCGGCCAGCAGCGAGCCGTACTGGGCATAATAGAACGCCACGGTCAGGTTGTCCAGCGGCAACGGCTCCACGGCCACCCCGCCGACCTCGTTCTCCGCCGCTGTGCAGCCCTCCACCGCGCACTTCAGCACGGGCAATGCGCCCTCGTAGTTGCGCGACTTCACGTAAATGATCCCCAGTTGTCCATACGTGTTCGCGTTGGTGGGGTCGATCTCAATCGCCCGCTCGGCGTTGCGCGCCGCGATGAAGAACTCCCCCATCTGGGAGTACGTCTTGGCAATGGCGATGTACGGCAACGGGTCTTCGATACCGTTCTGCTTGTTGATTTTCGCCGCCTTGTCGAAGTAGCGCAGCGCCTCGTTGTAGACTTCCAGGTGACGGTAGTTCACACCGATGTTGATGTAAAGAAAAGTCAGGTTTGGCGTGATCTCAGCCGCTTTCAGATACTCCTGAATCGCCAGATTGTATTGCCCCAGAGAAACCATCACTGTGGCATAGACCCGGTGAGCGTCCATCAGATCGGGAGCGAGTTCCACCGCACGACGGGCAAACTGCTCCGCCTGCGACCATTGTTGCTCATCGACCAGCACTTCCGCGTAGTACGCCAGCGCCAGCGGATGCTCGGGTTGTAGCGTGAGCGCTCGTTTGGCGGCCACCTCTGCTTCGGTGAGCAGCGCTTCCCGGGTTTTCTGGTCCGGCGCGTAGGAAGCGTTCCAGTCCAACACCAACGCCCGGATGGCAAGGATGGTCGGATCGTCCGGGCTGAGCTCGACCGCCCGATCGATCGAGGCCATTGCATCCTGCAGCCGGGCCACGCGCTGCGCCCGGGTGGTCATCAGGCTAGAGGAATAGGTCTGGATGCGCGCCAGCTCCGCCCACAGTTCGGCGTTCTCGGGCTCCAGACGCAGCGCTTCGCGGTACGCATCGATCGCGCCCTGCAGATCGCCCGCGCTGAAGCGCGCCGCGGCCTCCTCCACCCAGGATTTCGCCGTGCGCGTCGGGGTGGGCGTGGGCGCCAGCGGCGAGGTGATCGTCCCACTTTGCAAACCACGCAACACCCACACCGCCGCCAGGATCAGCACCACCCAGAATATCAAACGATAGGGATTGGTGCCTTGCCCACGGGAATGAAAGGTGGGATGTGTCTCTCGCAGGTTCATGGGGCCGGGGTGCTCGTCGGCTCGCCAGCCGCTTCCTGACAGATGCGGATCCCTTCCTGGGCGTTGAACACCGCGATCTCATCTGTAGGCACACCGGCCAACAGAGCCTGGAAGATCGGCAACGCCTCACCACAGCGATGCGACTTCGCCAGGGCCAGCCCGTAAGTGTAATAGTACTCCGCCACCCGGCCATAATCCAGCGGCAACCCTTCGACCACCTGACCGCTTTCGGTGGTGCCGCCGTGCACCGCCAGGCTGAGCTCCGCAACAGCGCTGTTCAGGTCGCCGTTCTTGTAATACATCACGCCCAGGTTGCCATGCAGGCGTGCGTTCGTGGGGTCATTCTTCAAAGCGTTTTGTGCATACTGCACGGCCTTGCCGTACTCCCCTTCCACCGCATAGGATCGAGCAATCGCGGAGAGCGGCTCTGGATTCTCAGGCAACAACGCCGCTGCCTGCAGAAAGGCATCTCGCGCCTGCTCGTACTCCTGCAAGGCAAGGTAGTTGTAGCCAATCGCCATGTACAGATCCGGGATCTTGTCATGAATCGCCAGCGCCGCGCGATACTCCTCAATGGCCTGCGCCCAGTTGCCGGTCAGCCAGAGCACATAACCGCGAGCGCGATGCGTCTCCAGCAGATTGGGGCCCAGGTCAAGTGCGCGGCGCGATTCGTTACCGGCCTCCACATAAGCGCCGTTGTCGGCCAGGATCTCAGCATAAACCGCATGCACAATGGGGTTATTCTCGCCGAGCTCCAGCGCTTTTTTGATCTCCACCTCGGCCTCGGCCAGATTCCCCTGGAAGTCCAGCGCCCACGCACGCATGGCATGCGCTAACGGCAAGTCAGGATTGAGCAGCAGCGCGTTCTCAGCGCTGGTCTGTGCCGCCTCATACTCGCCGTTGAAAACCTGCACGCGTGCCAGAGCAATGTACAGCTCCGGGTTGGCCGGATCAGCCAATATCGCCTGTTGATACAGCCGGATCGCCTCACGCAGCCGGCCTTCCTGATACGCCGCTTCGGCCTGCGCCACATAAGTTTCCGGACTGGTGGTCGGCGTCGGTGTAGGGACGAACAAAGGCGGCGTGGCCGGCACCACCACCTGGTTCACGTACCAGACGGCCCCGATCAAGAGCAGCAGCACGATCACCCGCCAGGGGTTAGTCGGCCGCCGCGGGCGTCCAGTGATCTTCCAGTCATGTCGTCTCAGGTTCATGGGCTTCATCTTACCACCCTGGCTGAAGGCTCGTCAAGACAGGCACAGCAGGCCTGCAGAGCAAACACCGCTGATTTGGGTATTGAATCGACGTTCTGCTTATGCTACAATGACTTCAGCATCGTTTCCAATCTGCACGCTATGTTTAATGAAGGAGGAGATCACCATGGAAAACAAAGAGAAACTGCTTAACCTGATGCGTTTCTGGCTGTTCGGCACGTTTGTCATCGTGTTTGCCGCGATCACAACGTACATCGGCCTCTTCACCAACCGAAACGCCTGGCTGGCGCTCCGAGCCGGCTTCCCCATCTGGGGGATCACGGCAGTGCTGTGCATCATCTGGTACTACGGCTACAAGTGGTACCTGAATCGCCAATAACCTGAACGCAAACGCGGCGCGGATGACCTCCGCGCCGCGTGGATTCCCGGGATCCAGCAAGCTTAGATCAGCCGACGGGCGTCCTTCAGCAGCCGGCGAGCGATCACCAGGCGTTGGATCTCGCTGGTCCCTTCGCCAATGGTCATCAGGCGTGCATCGCGGTAGATGCGCTCCACAGGGTACTCACGACTGTAACCATACCCGCCGTGGACCTGAATCGCGTTGCGGCACACGCGCTCGGCCATCTCGGTGGCGAACAGTTTGGCCATTGAAGCCGCCTGACTGAAGTCGCGCCCCTCCCCCTTCAGCCAGGCCGCGTGGTATACCATCAGCCGTGCGGCGTGGATTTCGGTGGTCATATCGGCGAGCATAAACTGGATCGCCTGATGCTCGGCGATCGGCACGCCAAAGGCCTCCCGCTGGCGGGCGTAGTCCACCGCGGCCTCCATGGCCGCCTGCGCCAGTCCTACCGCCAACGCGCCAATGGAAATGCGTCCGCCGTCGAGCACCTGCAACGTTTGATGCAGGCCACGCCCTTCTTCCCCAACCAGGTTCCCCAGCGGCACGTGTACATCCTCAAAGGTCACCGCGTGCGTGGGAGACGCCCACAGTCCCATCTTCTTCTCCGGCGGGCCGATGTGCACTCCGGGCGTATCCGTCGGCACGATGATCTGGCTCAGCGAGCGCGAGCCGCCAGCGGGGTCGGTACGGCAGAGCACCACGATGTAGTCCGCGATACCAGCATTGGTGCACCACATCTTGCTCCCGCGGATGACCCATTCGTTCCCGACCTTCTCGGCACGGGTGCGTACGCCGCCCTTCAGGTCGGAGCCCGCGCCCGGCTCGGTGAGCGCCAGCGCGGCCAGTTTGCCCGCACCGCTGGCCGCGCGCGTCAGGTAGGTTCGCTTCTGCTCTTCCGTGCCAAACATGGCAACCGGCGCACAGCCCAGGCCGTTGTGGGCGGCCATCGCCAGCGCCATCGAGCCATCGCCCCAACCGAGTTCTTCGATCGCGATCGCCGCGCTGACCGCGTCCACGCCCGCACCGCCGTACTCCTCTGGCACGTTCAGCCCCAACAGCCCCAAACTGGCCATCTTGGGGATAACGTCCCAGTGGAACTCGTGGCGCTCAGCGTACTCGTGCGCCTTAGGCTTGATCTCACGGGACACGAAGTCGTGCACTGCGTCACGCCACATGCGTTGTTCGTCGGTCAGGTCAAAGTTCATGGCAATGCTCCTCCTCGACAGTTATCGTGCCAGAGAGACGCAAATCAAGCCGATCGCCACCGGCACGAGCAGGGCGATCAGCACAAAGCCAATGGTCACTGCGCTGAGCCAGAAGATTTCGCGCCCACCGACGACGGGTTCGCCTTCCACGCCCAGGCGCGCCCCGCAACGCGGACACTCCTCCAGTCCCTCAGGAAGCATGGCGTGACACTCAGGACACCAGATTGGCATCGTAACCCTCCAGGAAAAAATCGGCGCCGGTTGACCAACATCACGCCAGGGGCGTTCACTCTTCCGGTTTAGGGGCGTTCAACTTGCGCCAGAGTCGATCGAGCGCATCCAGGTCGCCATCGCGGGAGAGCAGCGTCACCGTATCGCCGGGCAACAGGCGGGTGTCCCCGTGTGGCAGGATCGTCTCACCGTTACGATGTACGTGGATCACCAGCACGGAATCCGGCAAATGCAACTCCGCCAGCGTGCGTCCGGCCAGGGGGGAATCAGGCGGCAGAGCAAACTGCGCGCTGGCCGTACCGGGTGGGGTGCCGGGCAGCCGCCCCAGCACGAAACCGCGCCGCACCATACCCAATTCGTAGGCATGGACGATGTCGTTGCGCTTGATCACGCCGATCAGTTTGCGCGGATTGTCCCGCGCCACCACCGGCAGGCGAGAGATGTCGCGGGGCGCCATGCGTTGCAGCACCATGCGCAGCGTATCATCGGGATAGGCTACCACCACGCTCCGGGTGGCAATATCGCGCACAAGCAGATCGGGCGACGGCGTCCCTCCAGAACCAATAGCACGGCGGTAGTCCTCCAGCGAGACAATTCCCCACAGATCACCGTGCTCATCGATCACAGGGAATCCGTGGCAATTCGTCTGCAGAAAAAGGCTGGCGAGCGTGGCCGCCGGGATATCGGGCGTCACGGTAACCGGGTTACGATCCATCACCTCTTCCACCCGGACGGACGCCATCACATCCTGATCGCGTCCACGGAACAGGTGGATGCCGCGCCGAACCAGTTTCAGTGTGTACACCGATTCCTTATGAATGCGCTCCGCGAGCATGGTGCTCACGATAACCGCCGCCATCAGCGGCAACAGGATACGGTAATCGTCCGTCATCTCGAACACGATCAGGATGGCAGTCAGCGGAGCACGGGCCGCCGCCGCGAAGACCGCCGCCATGCCCACCGTGGCGTAGGCCCCCGGCCCGGCGGCGAAATCGGGCAACAGTCCCCGCGCCGCCCAGCCAAAGGCGCCGCCCATCATCGCCCCGGAGAACAACGCCGGCGCGAACACTCCGCCGGAGTTCCCCGACCCCAGCGTGATCGCCGTGGCCACCAGCTTGAGCACGACCAGCACGACCAGCAACGCCAGCGAGAGATGCCCCAACAACGTGGCCTCGACCACCGGAAAACCCGACCCAAACACGTGCGGCAGGTTGGAAATCAACGGCAACCCCAGGCGCAGTTCATCGCGCGGAATGAAGCCCAGGCCCAGCACTTCGGGGTAAAGGAACCCCATCACGCCGAGCAGCAGACCACCCACAGCAGGTTTCAGCGCATCGGGGAATCGCCACCGGTCGAACAAATCTTCCATGAAGTACAGCAGTCGGATAAACACCACGCCGACCACCGCGCCGAGCACCCCCAGCAGCAGGTACAGGACGATCTCCCAGGGATTACGCACCGCATAGACCGGAATAGAAAAGGCCGGGCGGTCACCGAGCACCGCGCGCGCCACCGTGCTGGCCGTGATCGCCGACAGAACCACGCTACCCAGGTCTTCCAGAACCAGTTCCCCCAGGATGATCTCCAGCGCAAAGAGCACCCCGGCGATCGGCGCGTTGAAGGTGGCGGCGATACCCGCCGCCGCACCGCAGGCCACCAGGTTGCGGATGCGGGTCTCTGAGAAGTGCAGCCATTGCGCCAGCGCAGAGCCAAACGCCGCGCCGACCTGCACGATTGGCCCTTCGCGACCTGCGGAGCCGCCCGATCCGATGCAGGCC
>CAYSXA010000125.1:0-8654 GCA_964435005.1 uncultured Anaerolineaceae bacterium
ACTACGAACAGGTCAACGCCATGCCGGAGCGCGAGGCCATCCTGGATGCCGCGCCGGAAGGCACGCAGGACATCCTGTGGAATGCGGACGAGGCGGAGGAACTGACGTTCGTGCTCTCTCGCCCGCCGAGCGCTCAGGACATCATCTACATCGCCAACCGACTGCAACCGAACGAAATCATCCTGGAAACGGACACGCGTCTGAAACTGGTGTGGTTCTGATGTCCGACTTTCTGCGCCTGCACTGTACCGCTTGCGGTGAAGAGATCGTGTTCGTGGAAGAAACCACGGGACACGGTCGCTCCCGTCGCCTGCGCGCGGTGTGCCAGGCGTGCGGTCGTGAACACCCCGACGTTTCCCCCACCGGCGGGAAGCCTTCGCCCCGCCCGGTGGGGGATGATTCTTCTTGATCATGCTCCGAATGAACACCGTATCCACCCCTCTCGTGCGCTATCACGGCGGCAAGTGGCGGCTGGCACCGTGGATCATTGGGCACTTCCCGCCGCACCGCACCTACGTGGAGGTGTTCGGCGGTGGCGCGGGGGTGTTGCTGCGCAAACGTCCCTCGCCGGTGGAGGTCTACAACGACCTGGACGGCGACGTGGTCAACTTCTTCCGCGTGTTGCGCGAGCACCCCGAAGAGCTGGCCCGGGCCGTGGAGATGACTCCTTATGCGCGGGCGGAGCTGGATGCGGCGTGGGAGGCGGTGGCAGACCCGCTGGAACGGGCCCGGCGGTTCGCCGTGCGCGCCTGGATGTCCATCGGGGGGCCAAGCGACCCGTGGAAGTCCGGGTTGCGCTATCGGCGCACAGATACCTCTCAGCCGGTGCTGCAATGGAATCGTTTGCCGGAAAGCCTGATGTCTGCCGCTTCCCGTTTGAAGAGCGTCTTGATCGAACAAGCCGACTACCGGCGTGTCCTGAACCGCTATGATGCACCGGACACGCTGTTTTACTGCGACCCGCCGTACCTGCCAGCGGTTCGTTTGCGTCGGCGAGCCTACCGATGCGAGTTCGATGAGAACGATCATCGCGCGCTGGCCGAAGCGCTGGCGGAGGTGCAGGGCATGGTGGTGTTGAGCGGCTACGCCCACCCGCTATACACCGAACTGTACGAGGAACGGGGATGGGAGCGTTACGACATGCCCACCGTTAACCAGAACGGCGCGCGGGCGATGGAGAGCCTGTGGCTGAACCCGGCTGCCCGGCGGCGTGAGCGGCAGCTCTCCCTGTGGCCAGCCGCCGAAACGCACATCGAGGAGGCGCCATGAAACAAGTCAAGATTCGGGTTTCGACGCCGGTCGGCGAGGAAGACGAAGTGGCTGCCATCATCGATCGGGCCATGCGCGCGAACGGCTGGTCGCCGGTGGATCGGAGCCGCCCTTACCCGAATCGCCCACGTGGACGGCGGGGAAGACGGGAAGTGCGGCTGTATTTGACCTTCGTCCGGTGAGGAAAGCCATGGGAAGACCCTGTTCGTGTTGCGGAAAGGAAGCAGATCTGAGCATTCTGCTGGTCAGGGGGGTGCCAGGAGACGAGGACAGCCGGTATCCGCGATGGTACCTCCCCAATCATCTCGTTCGAGCGGAACCGGATTTACAGGAGGAGGTGTGGTTCTGTGCATCGTGCATTCGCATCATCGAAGACAACCTTCGCGCCACGATTCTCTATTTGCAGTCGGAACATGGTCGTATCCAGATCGAGTAAAGCAGGGCAGGGATCA
Organism: uncultured Anaerolineaceae bacterium; assembly: GCA_964435005.1. GTDB lineage: Bacteria > Chloroflexota > Anaerolineae > Anaerolineales > DRMV01 > CAYSXA01. The sequence continues at coordinate 1,722 of CAYSXA010000125.1, forward strand.
TGAACGACGATTTACTCCACCGTCGCTTGCAATCCATGTTCCAGGACGCCGCAGCGCGTCCGGGGCAGAACGTGCGCCACGTCCTGAGGAACGGGCTGCACCTCGCCATGAAGGTGCAACGGACGCAAGCCAGTCACCGCCTGTACCTCGGCCTGGCGCGCCTGGGAGGGTACCCCTCTCTCACCGAATGGCGGGTGGTGGTGGAGCGCCTGCCCGATCTGGTTCCTCCCCTGGGGGAGCCTGAGCAGGCCGAACGCAACGGCTGGCACTGGCTCTTCGCCAGCGTGACGCTCCCGCCGCTGGAAACGCAGCACATCGACCTGAGGGCCCTGATGGACGCTCCGGTCGCCGGGCGGAGGTCGTGATGTGGCTCGAGGCCCAATTGAAGGCGGCAGGGATTCCCTGCCGGGGATTCTGGTTTCGTGGGACGGGCAGCCCTTCCACGCAGACCGAATTCCCCGTCATGGTGAAGCGGCGGTATCCCGGTACGGACGACTGGTACTACAGGAGCATGGGCGACTTCCGCTTCGGGACACCGCTGGTGGCGGCGGAAGGGACGACCTGGGTACGCGCGGCATGGAGCGTGGCGCAGGCGCCGCACGGTCATCTTCCGGCCCTGCCGAAGCGGCGAGCGAAGCGCATCTCCTACCTGGCCATCTACGTTCCAGAGGTTCATCTCGTGCGGGCCTTGCTGTTCCTGGTACCCAAGGACCTGCTGCTCGAGTACACCGTACCCGACCGCCCGGCGATCCGGGAGCAGATCGAGGCGCTGCGGCGTGAAGTCGGACGACAAGCGACGTGTGTGGACGTGATCACCCTGGCCCGGATGGCGACGCTGGGAGGAAGTTGAATGAGCCCCAGCCTGAAGACGATTCCCATTCGCGACATCCGTCCCAGCCCTTTCCAGCCCCGTCGGGACTTCGACGAGGACGCCTTGCGGGCGCTGGCGGAGAGCATCGAGGCGAACGGACTGATCCAGCCGATCAAGGTCGTGCCCGCGCCTGCAGGTGGATACCATCTGCTGGACGACGGCGAACGGCGCCTGCGCGCCATGCGGGACGTGCTGGGTTGGAAGCAATTGGAAATCGGGAAGCATGTCCTGGTGATGGAGCCCAACGGCTACGGTGACGCCGACCGGCTGGCGCGGGCGCTGGCGGCCAACGAGCAGCGCGCGGCGTTGAACCCCATCGAAAGTGCCCAGGCGTTGCAACGCCTGCACGATCTGGGGCTCTCGGACGCGGATATCGCCCGGCGGCTGGGGAAGTCGCGCGCCTGGGTTGCCAACAGGCGGCGGCTGTTGCAACTGCCTGCCGAGGCGCAACAGGCCGTGGCCAGCGGGGAGCTTCCCGAACGGCGGGCGCGCTACCTGTTGCAACACCTGCGCGCCTGCGGCTACGGTTCCGGCGCGAGCGGCGATACCGTGCGGGAACTGGTGCAGGAGTACGCACGTACCTCCATGCCGGAGCGCACCCTCGTGTGGAGCCTGAAGGACAGCCAGCGTATTCCCTGGCCGCCGGAGACGCCATCCGGCTGGGACGAGAACGTCACGTGTGGTCAATGTCCGCATCACGTGCACTCGAAGGACACCAATTGGCGCTATTGTGCCCTGGATAGTGAGGCGAACGCCGAACGCGCGCGCTGCCGGGAAACGCTCCGAGGGCGCTTTGCCGACAGCGAGCTCCGACGTGTTTCCGGGGAAACAGGCATCCCCGTGATCGGGGAGGGAGAACGGGCGGCCCGGGTCACGGAGCGTACGGCAGCCCACTTTCGCCAATGGATCGCGGAGGGTGCGGAACATCTCCGCCTGATGAATGCCGGAGGGGGACGCAGGCCCTGGTGGCATCCTGACCTGGGCTCGGATTTCGTCACCGTGGGGACAGTGAAGCCGCACCTGTTGGACGCCCCACCCCAGAGCCATCAACCAACCTGGGAGCAGGTCGACGCCTGGCAGCGTGAGGCAAGACGAACCCTGACCATGGCCATCATCGACCTCGTGCCGTCCGTCCTGCCCACCTTTCCTCAGCCTGACGCGCCGATCTGGGCGGCTATTGCCAAAAAGGTGCACTCCCCCCTGATCAACTTTCCTTCGGACATCGTCGAGCAGCTGCACGCCCGGTACGGGAATCCCCTCCCGCCAGTGGTCACGCTGGCGCTGCTCATGTTGGGTGACGCCATCCGCGCCACCTATGGGCAGCCACGCGACCGCGATGCCGCTGCACGGGTACGCGACGGCATGGCGGCCCTGAAACGCATCGTGGAGGCTCTGGGTGCGACCTGGACGGAACCGGAAGGAGCGGCACCGTGAGTACCTGGGCGCCCGACGAGGCCCTCTCCTTCTACACCTGGGAAGTGGTGTACGACCCCACCCCCGAGCGGGCGTTCCAGGGCGGGCGCTTTCGCCTGATCGACCTGACCACCGGGGCCAGGATGCGCACCTGGCCGGAAGGAATGCGCTGGCGGAACGTGAAGACAGGAGCGAGCGCCTGTTACCGCAACGGGCGGCTGGAAATCGAAAGGAACGCGGCTGGTCGTGAGCGAAAGGAAGGACGCGTTGCCAGGAGAGTTCGTTCCGGAGAGACGTAGATGACCGTCCAGACTACCCATCTGGCCCTTCGTCCCGGTCTGATGGACTTCCTGGAAGTCTACCGGCAGCACATGGACGCCATGCAGCGCGGCTTTTCGGTCGCGATCCAGGCGCGGGCGTCGCTGGGCGAGCTGCTGGAACCTGCATACCATCATTACGCCGCCGATCGCATCCAGGACCTGCAACGTGTGCAGATCAACGACGTCCGGCGGCGCGCTTGGCGCTGGCTGCTGGCGAACTCCGGCGTGGAGCTCATGCTCTCCAACCAGCGTCTGGAAGCGTTCGAGGAGAACCTGCGCCAGCACGAGGTGCCCGACCCCACCCCGGAAGCGGTCATGGAGCTGCTCCTCTCCCTGGACGCACAAGAACTGCTCCGGGAGATGTTCGAGGAAGCCTTCGATTACTTGCGACCGGGCAAGAGCCGATGGAGCACGTACAAGACGAACGAGAAGGCGCGCTGGCGGGTGCCGGAGAAGGTCATTCTGAGCGGCGCGGTGGAGAACGGTTACGGCGGCGGCTTCCGGGTCAGCCGGTGGGCTGAGCCTCGATTGCGTGTGGTGGATCGTGCCTTTCACGCGCTGGACGGACGCCTGCGCGACATGGAGAGTGCTTACAAGTCCCCGCTGGTGGATGCGATTCAGACCGGCGATGGACGAGGTGAAACGGACTACTTCCGGTTTCGGTGCTTCCGAAACGGGAACCTGCATCTGCGCATCACGAGAGACGACCTGCGGCAGGAACTCAACCGGATCGCAGGCGAAGGGCGCATGGAGATCGGCGATGGGTAAGCGTTGGGAACCCTCCGAGCTGGCGGCGCAGTTGAACGATCTGGTCTGGCGCTCGTACGAAGCGCCGCACGAAACCGCCGCTGCGTTGGAACGACTGGGCGCGCAGGACGTGCGCGTCTCGGAAAGCGGCGTGATCTACCTGATCGGAAGGAGCGGCATCATGACCGCCGTGGCGGGTGACCCGATCACACGGGCCGTGTGCCTGGGGTTTGCCCTGTACGGCGTGTTCTGGCCGTGGGCGGTTCCCGACCTGCTCAAAACGGTGAATCGGGAGTGGACGGCCCGGCGGAAGGCCGGACGGCCGGAAGGAGCGATTGTCGGATGAGCGGGATGGCGGTGTTGATCGTGGTCCTGATCGCCCTGGTGCTGATCGTGTGGGGGCTGGCGGACTTCTCCCAGTCCTGGGCGGCGGCCAAACAGGCCCAGGCGGCCATCGAAGTGGGGAAGGCGGCCAGGATCGCCAGCCTGGGCAGCACGCTGGCAGTGGCAGCCATCGTGTTGCTGGTCGTTGCGTTGCTGATCGTCCTGCTGTACGCGCTGTACCTGCGGCTGAAGCTGGAACGGGTGCAGTTGCAGCACAGCAGGCGTTGGGAGCCGGGGCCGAACGCCCGGTGGCGAAAGCAGGCGCCCAAAGCCAATCCCGCCCCCGCCTTGCCCCAAACGGCGGGCACGGACGCGATCCAGGCGTTGGTGCAGTTGCAGGCGTTGCGACTGTTACAGGAAATGCGACCGGTCTCGCTTCCCGCTCCGCCGCCGATTGAACCGGTGGAGGGAGCAGGCGGGGAAGACGAAGACGATCTGCCCGAAGGATGGCTGGGATGAAAGCACGACGTGGTTCAGGGAACTTCCCGGATCGCCTCACGGTTCGGGAAGAGGTCCATCGTCAAGAGAAGCGCGTCGGATTGCCATTGCAGGTGAAGCCTGGCGTCCAGCGCTGCCGGTGGGAGGGCGAACAACACAGGGCCTTCCACCGTTTCGCCGGGCGATACGACGAAGATTCGCTGCCTGGGTGGTTGAAAGCAGTCCCCGGCGTCAGGGGTCGCGGGTTCCCGAAAAACGTTGTCCACGCTGTCGCGCAGGGTGAACGAAAAAGGCAGAATGAAGTCAGTGCGATTGCTCATACGCACGAGCAGGCTCAGCAGGCGGTACCCCGGCGCGAACAGGGCCGATTGTCCGCCGCAGGAGTCCATCAGGCGGGCCTCGAGAACGCTCACCTCCACGTCCCTGGCTCCGACGGTCAGCGGAAGCATTCCGTGCGTTTGCACCAGGGTATGTGTGGCGGTGGGCGCCACGGTCGGCGAGCTCGACGATGCAGAAATGCTTCTATCGTAGTAAAGCCATGTGGCGGTGATGCCCAGGGCAGCACCCAACAGCAACCCAAAAGCGACCAACCCCAAGATCTCCACGGTCGAAAGGGCAGAAAAACGTTGCATGGTTCCCCTCCGGTCGAACGAGGCCAACGGCTCAGTCCATTCTACACAATGTTGCTCCTGGCAGTCCTCGTCGTCTGGCTGGCTGGCTGTAAACCGGCTGCACCCGGAACCGCGCCAGGCGTTGCGAATACGCCCTTGGTAGCACCTGCGCCATCACCCACCCTCACCCCTACGGCCTCCAGTACTCCCACGCCGGACCCTTTGGCCGAGTATGCCCGGATGGACGCGACGGCACAAGCGGCGCAGGCCATAGCGCGGTCGGCCCAGCAGACGGCTCAATGGTTCGGATTTCAGGCAACGGCGAACTGGCAGGCTACCCAGGCGGTCGTTCACTGGACGGCCACGGCGGAGGTAATGGCGATCACGGTCGCCGCAGCCCGGGCCAATGAAACGGCCACAGCGTCACGGCAAAGCACATTGGATGCACTGGCGGACGCCTCCACGCTGGTGGCCATCACTTCCACTGCGATTGACAACCAGTCCAAGGCAACGGTGACGATCGCGGAGTCCAATGCCCGCTCCACGATCGTCGCCGGAGAAGCGGAAAGCGTGACGCTGGCCGTGGAGCGCGAGCGAATGACGAACCGGGTACAGGCTTTTGCTCCCTGGGCAGTGCTAACCATTGTGCTGTTGGTGCTGATCTATATCATCCTGCGGCGTAATCGGATCATCCTGGTTTCACGCGATGCGCGCGGTGACGCTCGCTTGATGATCATTGGCAACACGATCTACGACCCGGATCGCAACCCTGCGCCGGTACTTCACCTGAGCGATGGGAAACCCTCGACACCCATCCCCGCCGATCCAGCCACGGTGGCGCGGGATCAGGCAATCGATCTGGCGCATCGCGGACTGCCCGGCGAGGGGCGGAAGCGCATCTCGCCGGGGCGGGCAGCGCGCCTGTTGGCTCCTGAGATGCAGGCCAAACCGCACGTCCCGACACCGCCGGTCAGGATCCACGTGCTGCCGCCGGGACAGGCCAAACCCATTGCCCGGGACGTATTGCCTTCTATGCTGCTCGACGTGGTGGAAGGCGAGATCGTGGAAGACGAAGGAGGTGAGGCATGAACGACCTCGCCAGGAAGCTGAACATTCGCCGACGGGACATCCTGCAAGCGGAGAACGTGGCCCGTCGCATCCAACGCACGCTGATCCAGCGCAAACTGGAACCGACGTTCGCCGGGTTCCACCTGACGCGCTATGCAGGCATCCTGATGCTGATCGCCGAACTGGACACCACCCGCTTGGGGCGTCTGGAGCCGTACGCCAGCAGCGACCTGCTGCACCAGATCAGCACGAACCTACAAGGAAAACGGGTGTACCTGTCGAACAGCACGGGGCTGCGGTACGTGGTACCGCTGTCCACGCTGCGCGGCCTGCCGCATCGGGTGGACTATCCTGACGATGCCGAGCGCGGCAAGGCCGCCCTGGGATTGAATTACCTGCGGCGGCCCATCGCCGTGGCCTGGGGCGATCTGGGGCACCTGATGGTGGCCGGGATGACCGGCAGCGGCAAGTCCATGTTCCTGCGTCTGCTGGTGTACCAGGCGCTGCGGGACGGCATGCAGCTGTTGCTGGCGGACATCGATCAGGCCACCTTCCCCATGCTGGCCGGGCACGACGCGCTGGCGGCGCCGCTGGCGACCACGCCCGCCGAGGCGTTGGAATTGATCCGGGAGGCGCTGGGCGAGTGCGACCGTCGGGCGGCGCGCTTCCGGGCCATGCCCGGCTACCCGGAGAACCTGGACGAGTACAACCGGCTGGCGGTCAAGGCCGGGCAGGAGCCGCTGCCGCGCTTGCTGCTGGTGCTGGACGAGTTCAGCGCCACGCTGAAGGCACTCGGCGGCGGGCGCGGGGCGGCGGGCGACCTGCTGGCGGCCATCGGCTTCCGGGGCCGGAAGTTCGGGGTCAACGTGGTGTTCGCCGCTCACGAGTTCACCAAGGACGAGGTAGGGCTGTTGCGTGACCAGGTGCGCACGGTGGTCATGTTCCGCGTGCAGAGCAAGGACATGGCACGGCGCATGGGGTGCGATGGCGCGGAGCGCGTCAGCCCGTCCCGGCCCGGTCTGGCGGTGACCAACCGCTGGGGGCCGATGCAGGCCTATTTCCTGGACAAGGGGCGGTTGAT
>CAYSXA010000126.1:0-8612 GCA_964435005.1 uncultured Anaerolineaceae bacterium
CTGCGGGCGTGGACGTTTGCCTCGGCCAGCGGCGAGACTGCCGCGCAGCCCACCCTGACGGCCACGGAAGCGGCGGCGGAACCGACGGCGACGACCGCCGGCGAAGCCGCCACGCCGGAATCCACCCCGGCGGCGGAGCAACCGACCCCGGCGGCCACGGCGGAAGCCGCCGAGCCGACCGGTACGGTGTCCGGCCAGGTGGTCAACGGCTCCGGCGGCGAGGTTCCCGCCGACCTGGAGGTCACGCTGCGCGGCTTCGACAACATGCAGGAAGTGCTAACCCTGACCACCACCGTGCAATCCGACGGCACCTTCGTGTTCGAAAACGTCCCCATGCCGCCGGCGCGGGCCTTCCTGGTCACCACCAGTTACGGCGGTTTCTCCTTCAACTCGGACATCGCCCTGGTGCAGGACCAGCCGCAGGACTTCAACATGCCGGTCACGATTTACGATACCAGCACGGATGCCTCGGTACTGGAGGTGGACCGGTTGCATGTGTTCTTCGATTTCTCCACCCCCGATGTGGTGCAGGTGGTGGAACTGTTCGTGATCAGTAACCCCACGGATAAAGTGATCGTGTCCGCGGCGGAAGGCGAACCGGTGGTCACTTTCCCGTTGCCGGAGGGCTACAGCAACCTGCAATTCCAGGACGGGGCACTGGGCGGGCGCTACGTCCAGACCGCTGAGGGTTTTGGTGATACGCGCCCGGTCCCGCCCGGCACGGGGCGCTATCAGGTGCTGTTCGCTTTTGACATGCCCTACAACCGCAAACTGGATCTGGTGCAGCCGGTCAACCTGCCGGTCAACGCCGTGGTGGTGCTGCTACCGGAGGATGGCGTGAAGGCCAGTGGCGAGCAGTTCACCGACGCCGGCACGCGCGATGTGCAGGGCACGCCTTTCCACATGTACACCGGCTCCACGCTGCAGCCTGGGGATACGCTGCAAATCACCCTGAAGGGCAAGCCCTCCCGCAGCAACGTGGTGGAGGGTGGCTCCGGCAACACGCTGGCGATCGGGCTGGCGGCCTTTGGGGTGGCGCTGGTCGGTGCCGGGCTCTGGTTGTTCCGCCGCACGCGTCAGGAGGAAGAGGACGATCTGGTGGATGTGGAAGCAAACGACCTGCCGGAAGACGCCGACGCCGAGATGATCATGGACGCCATCCTGGCGCTGGATGACCTGTACAAAGACGGCGAACTGCCAGAAGAGACGTATCTGGCGCGTCGCGCGGCGCTCAAAGCCCGCCTGAAAGAACTGCTGGATCAGGAAGAAGACGCATGATCCGTGTGCGCAAACTGGTCAAGCGCTTTGGGCTGAAGACCGTGCTGCGCGGGCTGGATTTTCAGGTCGAGCAGGGCGAGTTCGTTGCCCTGCTCGGACCGAACGGCGCCGGAAAGACCACCTTCCTGCGCATCCTGGCTTCGCTCTCCCGCCCCACGATGGGGGAGGTGCGTGTGGCAGGCTATGCCTTGCCCAACCAGGCGGCGGCGGTGCGTCACCGGTTAGGGGTGGTCTCGCATCAGCCGTTGCTCTACGGCGACCTGACCGCTGAGGAGAACCTGCGCTTCTACGGGCGCATGTACGGCGTGCCCAACCTGGAAGATCGCGTCACCGAGGTGCTGGAACTCGTCGGGCTGGCGAAGCGCCGGCGTGACCTGGTTCGCACCTTCTCGCGCGGGATGCAGCAGCGTCTGGCGATTGGACGCGCGGTGCTGCATGACCCGGAGGTCATGCTGTTTGATGAGCCACACACCGGCCTGGATCAGGACGCCTGCGCCATGCTGGACAATGTGCTGCGTGAGGTGGCTGCGCGCGGGCGCACGGTGGTGATGACCTCACACGACCTGAGCCGCGCTGCCGATCTGGCCTCGCGCTTCGACGTGCTCTCGCGCGGCAAAATTGTGGCTTCGGTGCGCCGCGACGAGATCGGCCCGAACGACCTGCTGGCGTTCTACCGCCAGGCCGTGCACCAGGGAGGCGCATCATGAACGGCGTGACCGGTTTCTTCCGCGCCACGGGTGCGGTGTTGTGGAAAGACCTCTCCGCCGAACTGCGCTCGCGCGAGTTGCTCTCCGCAATGCTGGTGTTTGCCCTGCTGGTCATCCTGATCTTCAACTTCGCGCTAGAGCTGAACGCCAAGGCGCGCACGGAGGTCACAGCGGGCGTGTTGTGGGTGACTTTCGCCTTTGCGGGCACGCTGGGGCTGAACCGATCCATGGCGATTGAGCGCGACCGGGGTTGCCTGGACGGCCTGCTGCTTGCGCCGGTGGATCGCAGCGCAATTTACTTCGGCAAGGCACTGGGCAACCTGGCCTTCATGCTGATTGTGGAGGCCATTGTGTTGCCCACGTACAGCCTGTTGTACAATGTAAACCTGTTCCAACCCGGCCTGTTGGCCGTTATCCTGCTCGGCTCCATCGGCTACGTGGCGGTGGGTACGCTGCTCGCCAGCATGGCGGTGCAGGCGCGCACGCGCGATATTCTGTTGCCCATCCTGCTCTTCCCGGTGGTGATTCCGGTGCTGGTGGCGGCGGTCAAGGGGAGCAGCGGCTTCCTGCAGGGGCTGGAGATGAGCGACATCTGGCCGTGGATCCATCTGTTGATTACCTATGATGTGATTTTTACGGCGGTCGCTTACATGGTGTTCGATTACGTCGTGGAGGAGTAACATGGAATCCAAACCGCGTTGGTTGACCGTGCTGGACTGGGCGTCGGTGATCCTGCTGGTGATCGCCAGCGGCCTGGTGTTCTTCTACGCGCCGATGGAACGCGTGATGGGACAGGTGCAGCGCGTGTTTTACTTCCACGTGGCCGCCAACTGGGTGGGCATGTTGGGCTTCGTAGTCGCCGGGGTGGCCGGGGTGATTTACCTGCTCAAAGGCGACCGGCACTGGGACATCGTCGGCCTTTCGGCGGTGGAGATCGGCATGGTGTTCTCGCTGATTGGCGTGATTACCGGCTCGATTTGGGCGCGCCCGGTGTGGAACACATGGTGGACCTGGGACCCCCGCCTGGTCACGGTGACCATCATGGAACTGGTGTACGCAGCCTACCTGATGCTGCGCCAGGGCATCGAAGACCCCGATCGGCGGGCGCGCTTCGGCGCGGTGTACGCCATCGTCGGTCTGCTCAGCGTGCCGCTGACCTTCCTCTCCATTCGCATTTTCCGCACCATCCACCCGGTTGTGGTTGGCAACAACGACCCCACCGCGCAGGGCGCGTTCGATATGACGCCGAAAATGCTCCAGACTTTCATGTTCAGCCTGTTCACCTTCACCGTGTTGTTCGCCGACCTGCTCTGGCGGCGCATTCGCCTGGGCAAACTGGCCGATCGGGTGGAGCAATTGAAACTGAAGACCATGCAGTAGAGGTGCACTGATGTGGCAAAACCTTCCCCCTGATACGTCCTCTTACATGGTGCTGGGCTACGCCGTGATTTACGGCGGGATGCTGGTGTATCTGGTCAGCCTGTTCCTGCGCCGTCGCCATTTGCAAAAAGACCTGGAAATCTTGCAATCGCTGGAGGAGGAATGAGCACTCCAGAACCACCCCTGCCGCAGGTCGGTGAGGAAGTGGAAACCGCCTGTGGTGGCGTGATTCGTTTTGTGCCGGAAGTGCCGCGCGCGGTGTACCAGGGACGCTGGGTGTACTTCTGCCTGCCGTCTTGCAAACGTGCCTTCGAGAGCGACCCTGACGCCTTCATGCGCGGTGAAGTCCCCCATGAATAAAAAAGGGCAACGTGCTGTTCACGCACGTTGCGCCCTTCTTTGTCCGAAACGCTAGGTGCGGCGCACAAGCAAAGTGCGCCGCACTTCGTCTGATCGTGAGTTTTCAAGCGGGCAGGCAAGGGTGTTCCATCCCTTGCCTGCCCGCTCACGCCTGCCGGGGGGATTCTTCAAGGCGGTTGCACAAACTCGTCGGATTTGTGCAACCGCCCGTCCATAAGATCAGCGGGGAGGGCGGGATTCGAACCCGCGGTCGAGGTCTTCCCCCGACAACCACTTAGCAGGCGGCCCCATTCGTCCACTCTGGCACCTCCCCAGTGGTACACGCCCAGGCGGAGGGAGAGGGATTCGAACCCCCGGTGGGACAGGCCCACTACGGTTTTCAAGACCGTTGCCTTCGTCCACTCGGCCATCCCTCCTGAGCGAGCGCATTTTACCACAGGATACCCCCGATAGCAACAAATTGACGTCCCTCGCAATTGCCGCGCATGGCAATTGCGATTACAATGGTACACAGGAGGCTCAAGTGACCCAACCTTCCCCCGATTCATCTTCTCGCCCCTTCTGGCTCGACCTGTTGCGCCTGCTGGGGATGGCGTTCACTGTCTCGCTGATCGGCGCGCTGGTCTTCCGCGATGTGGCGCAAATTTCCAACTTCCTCTTCTTCAGCAGTGTGGTGTTACTGGTGATCGCGGTGATCCCCATTGTGACCGAGATGAGCGGCACGGCGCGCGCTGCCGGACGCGCCTTCACCCGCAAGCAGGACCTGGCCGCCCTGCTCCAGGCGCAGGAAGAGGCCAACCGCCGTGGCGCGCGACGGACGTACCTTTACGGCACGGCGGCTATCCTGACCTTTATCCTTTCGCTGGTGCTGGAGGTGCTTTGGTGAACGAAACTACACGGCGTTTCCTGTTGACCTGCGGCGTGTTCGTTTTGGTGGCCTGTGTGTGCGTCAGCCTGTTGGCCATCGGTGGGGGCGCCCTGGCGTTGTTTACCGCCGACCGCGCGCCGGTGATGTCTGCGGTCGCTGCGACGGCCACGGGAGTTTTCCCCACGGCAACCGAACCCTCTGGCGTGACCGCCACCGCCATGCCGACCTCGGAACCAGCAGGCACTGCCGCGCCGACCGAGGTGCCGGCGCTCTCGCCGGATGTGCTCGCGCAGATGGACAGGATCGAACAGCAGGTGGAGGAGTTGCGCGGTCTGTCTGCGCTCCAGCCGGTGACGCGCACTATCCTGACCCGTGAGGAATTGCAGCAACGTGTGCACGAGGACTTCCTCCAGGACTATACCCCCGAAGAGTCTCGCCAGGACACCCTTGTGCTTGCCGCGTTCGGTCTGCTTGACCCCGAATTCGACTTGCTGGCGCTTTACGGGGAGCTGTACACTGAGCAGATCGCTGGTTTCTACGACGACGAAGAGAAGACGATGTATGTGGTGCAGGACGCCGATTTCACCGGCGTGGAGCGGCTGACCTATGCGCACGAGTACGTCCACGCCTTGCAGGATCAGCACTACGACTTTCAGAACGGCCTGGGGATGAACGACGAGCAGTGTGACGCGGATTCGGAACGCTGCGCGGCGATCCAGGCGCTGGTGGAGGGCGACGCCTCGTTCACCGAGACCAACTGGCTCTACCGCTACGCTACTCCGCAGGATTTACGCGACCTGCAACGCTTCTACCAGGATTACAGCAGCCCGGTGTACGACGCTGCTCCAGCATTTTTGCAGGCGGACTTTCTCTTCCCGTATCAGGAAGGGCAAAACTTTGTTGAATATCTGTACAACCAGGGTGGCATGGAGGCGATCGATCAGGCGTATACCGACCCACCTCGCTCTACTGAACAGATTTTGCACCCCGAACGCTACCCTGACGACGTGCCGCAGCAGGTGCCTCTTCCTGATTTGCTCCCCGTGCTGGGGGATGGTTGGGAGGTCATTGACCAGGATGTGCTCGGTGAGTGGTATACCTTCCTGATGCTGGCCTACGCGAACGACCCGCGCGTCCGGCAACCGGAGACGCCCGCGCGTCAGGCTGCGGAAGGTTGGGGCGGCGACGCGTACGCGGTCTATCACCATGCGGAAACCGACCAGACCGCGCTGGTGCTCGACACCCGTTGGGATACCCATGACGACGCAGCGGAATTTGCTGAGATGTTCCGCGCCTACGCCGACGCCCGCTGGGGGGCGGGAAGCGGCGACCGCTGGGAGGCCGACGGCGCCAGCGTGCGCTTCTTCGTGCAGGAGGCGCGCACGCTCTGGGTGCTGGCGCCCACGCCGGAGGTGGCCCAGGCGCTGATGAATGCACTGCGGTAGCCGCCATGCTGGATATTCATCGCGTTCAGGCCTTGCTCTTCGATGTCGATGGCACGCTGAGCGATACGGACGATGCGCTGGTACAGCGTCTGGCGGGGATGATGCGCCCTTTCCGCGCGTTGTTGCCTGGTGGCGATCCGAAGGATGCCGCTCGGTGGCTGGTGATGTGGGGCGAATCGCCCACCAACGCCGTGCTGGGTTGGGGAGATCGGCTGGGACTGGATAACCTGATCGCCCACATCGGCGATTGGCTGCACGCGCTGCCCTTGCCGCGTCGCAAGCGGCGCTTCTGGCTCATCCCCGGCGTGCGCGAGATGCTGGAGGTCCTGGCCCAGCATTACCCGCTGGGGGTCGTCTCCGTCAGCGGGAAGCACCGTACGCAGGCGTTCCTCGATCAATTTGACCTGAACGGCTTTTTCCGTGTGGTGGTTACCGGCCAGACCTGCAGGCACACAAAGCCGTATCCTGACCCCATCCTCTGGGCGGCGCAGGCGTTGGGCGTGCTGCCGCAGGCGTGCCTGGTGATTGGCGATACCACGGTGGACATCCGTGCCGGTCTCGCGGCGGGTGCTCAGACGGTTGGCGTGCTTTGCGGCTTCGGTACGGAGAACGAATTGCGCCGCGCCGGCGCGCATCTCATTTTATCCACTACCAGCGATCTGCTACACCTGTTCAAGTAAGGAGTGAGCCATGCCCATTCACTTCGGCACTGACGGCTGGCGAGCCGTGATCTCCGATACGTTTACTTTCCACAACCTGCGCATGGTTTCGCAGGCCATCGCCGACGCGCTGGCGTCGGACACCTGGGATACGGGAGGCTGGCGCCCTAAAGAGCCGCCGCATCCGCGCAAGGTGGTGGTGGGCTTCGATACGCGCTTCCTGAGCGACCGCTATGCGGTGGAAGTGGCGCGCGTGATGGCGGCCAACGGCTACACGGTCTATCTGGCGCAGTCCGACGCGCCCACGCCGGCCATCTCGTTTTCGGTGCTACACCGACAGGCCATCGCTGGCGTGATGATTACCGCTTCACACAACGCGCCGCGTTACAACGGGGTGAAGTTGAAGGCCGCCTACGGTGGGGCGGCTTCGCCGGAGCAGTGCCGCCGGGTGGAGATTTACCTGAACGACAACGAGGAACGGGCTCGTGGCCCGAACCTGATGGACTACCATCAGGCGCGCGATTTGAACCTGATCCAACGCTTCAACCCCTTGCCTGATTACTTCGAGCACCTGCGCTCGCTGATTGATTTCGACGTGATTGCCGACCAGCCGCAGCGCATTGTGGTGGATTCGATGTACGGCTCCGGGCGCGGCGTGATCCGGAGCATTCTGCAGGGCACGGGCTGTGAGGTGCGCGAAATCCGCAGCGAGATGAACCCTGGCTTCGGTGGCGTGCATCCGGAGCCGATTGCCCGCTATCTGGGCGCGCTGGCCGGCGCGATTTCCACCGGTATGGGCGATTTCGGCCTGGCGACCGACGGCGACGCCGATCGCATCGGCGCGATGGACGAGCGCGGGCGCTTCATCGATCCGCACAAGATCATGGCGCTGGCGCTGCGCTACCTGGCGGAGAAGCGCGGCCTGCGCGGCGACGTGGTGCGCACGGTCTCCACCACGCGCATGGTGGATCGGCTGGCGGCGCGCTACGGCCTGACCGTGCACGAGACGCCGGTCGGCTTCAACCACATCGCCGATCACATGCTGAGCGGAGATGTGCTGATCGGCGGCGAGGAGTCCGGCGGCATCTCCTTCAAAGGGCACATCCCGGAAGGGGATGGCATCCTGATGGGGTTACTGTTGATCGAGATCGTGGCCGCCAGTCGCACGCCGCTCCACGAGCTGGTGGATGATCTGTTGAACGACGTGGGACCGGCCTTCTACGAACGGCGCGATCTGCGGTTGCGGCATCCGGTTGCCAAGGCGGAACTGGTGCAACAGCTGGCGGACGAGGCCCCGGTAGCCATCGGCGGCGAATCCGTGGTCGAAGTGCGCACCACGGATGGGGTGAAGTACATCCTGGCTGACGATTCCTGGCTGCTCATCCGCCCGTCGGGCACGGAACCGGTGCTTCGCATCTACGCTGAAGGCCGCTCCGACGCCATGGTGCGCGAGCTGATCGGCTACGGCGCGGACGTGGCGGCCAACGTGACCTGACTTTCCCAGGCCTGACAGGTTTCCGAAGACCTGTCAGGCTTGGATTCACCGCACAGTGAGCACCCAGGGGCCGTCCATGACGTGCTCAATGGCGTCCAGTCAGGCGGTCGGCTTCCTCGCGGCTCATCCCTGCGGGCACGTGCAGGTTGGTGTAGTAACCGGCCATGCTGAAACTGCACGTGAAGTCCAGACCGGGATACTGCCGGGTAAGTTGCTCGCGGGCGCTGCGGCAATCCTCATTGGGGTGGGTGCTCCCGCCCAACAAGCGCACCTGCTGGATGACCACCGCCACGTGGGCGGCCTGCGCCGCGCACACCAGGTCGGCGTCTTCGGCCTCTGGGGAGATCAGAGTGAGCGATGATGCCATGCGCCCTCCAGGGTGGGGTTTCACAGGTATATCGTCGTAGGGGCGGTTGGGTA
>CAYSXA010000127.1:0-8550 GCA_964435005.1 uncultured Anaerolineaceae bacterium
ACCCCCCACAGTCCCAGGACGGTGAGATATCCCCAACAGGCGGCCACACCACAACGGACAATCAGTTGACGCCATGCCTCACGGAAAGCAGACAAGGTCATGAGAACGCCTGGGTTGGTTCGTCGAGCATAAGAACAATCTTGCCTCTTCTTCCCGCCCTGTAAGGACAACCAATGGGCCCGGCAGGATTCGAACCTGCGACCGAGCGGTTATGAGCCGCCTGCTCTAACCACTGAGCTACGGGCCCCAGAAAAACAAGAGCGGGCGACGGGATTCGAACCCGCGGATGACGGCTTGGAAGGCCGTTGCCTTACCACTTGGCGACGCCCGCTTGCCCCCCGATTGTACCGGAAGCAGCGCCTTCGGTCAAGCACACCGCCCACACAGTTCGCGGCTATAATAGAAAGGCAGGCACGCAGACCTGCAAGGAGCGAGGTGATGACCATGCCGCATCGCAACCGCTGGTGGACAGCGGCGTTGGCTCTGCTATGGCTGATCGGTGCGCTGACGACTGCGCACGCGCAATCCAATGCCCCGCTGGTGCTGCACCTGACTGTCTCTGGCCCGCTCACACCATCGCTGGCTGAATACCTGGATCGCGGGTTGAAGACAGCTAAGCAGCGCCAGGCCGAGGCGGTCATCTTCCAGATCAACACCCCCGGCGGCAGCATCGACCTGATGAACCGCATGGTGCAATCCATTCGCGGCAGTGCAGTGCCAGTTGTGGTGTACGTGGCCCCGCGCGGCGCGATGGCCGGCAGCGCGGGTACGCTGATCACCCTGGCCGGGCATGTGGCCGCCATGGCCCCGGAAACCGTGATCGGCGCCGCCGCCCCTGTCGGCGCACAGGGCGAGGACATCGGCAAGACGCTGGAGACCAAGGTCAAAGAGGCGCTCAAGGCCACCGCGCGCAGTCTGGCCGAGCGTCGCGGCCCCGAAGCCGTGACCCTGGCCGAGCAAACCATCCAGGACGCGCGCGCGGTCTCCGCCAGCGAGGCTCTGAGTGCCGGCCTGATCGACCTGATCGCCGAGGACCTGCCCGACCTGCTGCTGCAGATGGACGGACGCGAGGTAGAAACCGCCGCCGGTCCACGCACCCTGCACACCCGCGGCGCGCTGGTGCAGCCTCTGCCTCCTTCCCCCATCGAACAACTGCTGCACGTGCTCACCAACCCCAACGTGGTCTTCCTGCTGCTGACTGTCGGCGTACAGGCCCTGTTGATCGAACTCTCCAGCCCCGGCGGCTGGCTATCCGGCTTTATCGGCGTGGTCTGCCTGGCGCTGGCAGCCTACGGCATGGGCGTGCTGCCGGTCAACTGGTTCGGGCTGGTCTTCCTGCTGACCGCCTTCGTGCTCTTCATCCTGGACATCAAAGCCCCTACCCACGGCGCGCTGACTGCCGCCGGCACGATCTCCTTCATCGTGGGTGCGCTGGTGCTGTTCAACTCGCCCGCCACCCCGCAGTTTCAGCGAGTCTCCGTGCCGCTGGTGGTCGGTACGGCCCTGGTCACCGCCGGGATGTTCTTCGCCATCTTGAGCTTCGCCTTGCGCGCGCAAAGGGCACCCGTGCGCACCGGCTCAGAGGCACTGCATGGCGTGCGTGGCATCAGTCGCAGCGAAATCGTCCCTGGTCGCCCCGGGTTGGCACAGGTTGCCGGCGAAACCTGGACGGCAGTACTCGCTGAAGGCGAAGGCCCTATTCCCCCCGGCACACCGGTCGAGGTAGTCACCGTGGAAGGGTTGCGCGTGGTCGTGCGTCGGGCAGGATGACTTTCATGGTAGAATGACCCCACCTCCACCGCCGAGTGCACTAAGCGCGCAAAATGATGCCTTCAACTCCCCCTACCTCCGATGAGGGAAGAGCAAAATAAGGAGCACGCCATGAAACCGGAAGAACAGCGCGAAGCGGATTCCTTCAGCACCTTTCTGAACATCGCCCAGCGCATCACACAGGAAAAGCCTACCCTGCGGGGCGGCACGCTCTCGGCAGAGGACACAGGCGTCGGCCTCTCCGGCAAGCGGCTGATCGACGTGATCGCCGAACACGAACCGGTGCCCATCGCTGATCTGATCCGCTACACCGAGATGTCGTTCAAGGAGTTCAGCGCAGAGATCAACCGCCTGGAAACCGCCGGCGCGATCGCCATCGAACGCGACGAACACATCCACGCCGAGGTGGTGCGCCTGACCGACTTCGGTCGGCTTGAGTTGACGGGAGACGAGTAAGATGAGCGGCTATGAGTGGCTGGTGGCGGCGGCGCTGGGTGCGCTGGTCGGCGTGAGTGGCATCGCCTCGCGCTACCGCGATGAGCCGACCCGTGTGCTGGCTTCCTGGCCGGCGCTGCTGTATATCCTGCTGAACGCCGCCGTTTCGCTGCTCGCCTTCGCGCTGACACGCAGTTTCGGCTGGACGTTCGGCGCGCCGTCAGCGGAAGCCGCTCCTCTGATCCAGGCCCTTGTGGCCGGGTTGGGCGCCATGGTATTGTTGCGATCCTCGGTGTACACCATGCACGTGGGTGACCAGGACGTCGCCATCGGGCCGTACACCCTGATGCAATCCCTGCTCAACATGCTGGATCGGGAAGTGGACCGCGCTCGCGCCGAAGCCCGCGCCAACAAGGTCGGCCAGATCATGCGAGACGTGTCTTTCGAGCGCGCCTATCAGCCCCTGCCCGCTTACTGCTTCGCCCTGATGCAGAACCTGGATCACGAAGACCAGGTCGCCTTTGGCAACGCGCTGAAGGCCATCTACACCTCGCAAATGTCCGATCACACCAAAGCGCTGTTGCTGGGCGCTCAACTGCTCAACCTGGTAGGCGAAGGCGTGCTGAAAGCCGCCGTGAACGGCCTGGGTGACCAGATCAAAAAGCCAGTCGAAGGAGCATCATGACCCGAACTCCCACCCGCGACCGGATCAACCCGGAACGAATCGACACCACTCCCCGCCGCCGGCCGGAATGGATCAAAGTCCGCGCACCGGCAGGCGAGACTTACGAGAACCTGCACCGACTGATGCGCAGCAAGGCGCTGCACACCGTGTGCGAAGAAGCTATGTGCCCCAACATGGGCGAGTGCTGGGGCAGCGGCACAGCTACTTTCCTGATGTTGGGTGATGTATGCACCCGCTCCTGCGGCTTTTGCGACATCAAACGCGGGCGCCCCAACGCGATGGACTGGCTGGAGCCGGAGCGAGTGGCGCAGGCCGTCAGAGCGATGAACCTGCAACACGCAGTAATCACCAGCGTGAACCGCGACGACCGCAAGGACGGCGGCGCGCCGATCTTCGCGATGGTCATCCGTCGCATCCGCGAACTGGTGCCTGGCTGCTCCATTGAGGTGCTCATCCCCGACTTTAAAGGCAGCCTGGAAGCGCTGCGCATCGTGATGGAAGCCCGTCCGGAAATCCTGAACCACAACGTGGAAACCGTGCCGCGCCTGTTCCCCACCGTGCAGCCGCAAGACCGCTACGAATGGGCGCGCGCCACGTTGAGCAACGCGAAGAAACTTGACCCCGACGTGCTCACCAAGTCCGGCATCATGGTCGGGCTGGGGGAAACGATGGACGAAGTGAAAGCGGTGATGCGCGATCTGCGCGACTGGGGCGTGGACATCCTGACCATTGGCCAGTACCTGCAACCCAGCCGCAAGCACCTGCCCATCGCGCGCTACTACCATCCGGACGAGTTCGCCGAATTGAAGGAATACGGCCTGGAGATTGGCTTCCAGTGGGTGGAAAGCGGCCCGCTGGTGCGCTCCTCCTACCACGCCGCCGATCAGGTTCGCGCCCTGAGCGCTGTGCACCGCCAGTTATACAAAAGTGATACGCACCTTTGAGGTGCATATCACTTCTTTCCTCATCGTAAGCAAAGCAGGAGCGACGCACTTTGGAAAGTGCGTCGCTCCTTTTATGCCACCTCCCATCCCACCATACGCCGGTTCTGCTCATCGTACAGCCGCAATTGCAAACTGCGCCACAAATCGCGCAGCGTGAGCGGTTTCGCCTGCAACGCCGCGCTGGCGTTGTGCAGGCCTCCAACTTGTCATTCGGGATTCGCGGCGCGAGGTGATGGATGTGGTGATACCCGATATGGCCGGTGAACCATCAGCTTTTCAAAGCAGAGCACAGCAACACTTCGCCCATGAAAACAAAAGTGCGACGCACCTCGTAGGTGCGTCGCACTTTACCTGCTTCCCAAGCGATCAGAACAGATGCACCAGCGCGCTGGCTGCCCAATCAAACAGCGGGCTCGCGAACAGGCTGAGCGCCACCGTACCGACCGCAGTCACGCCCGTCAGCAGACCAATCCAGGGCGCCAGACGCACCTGTGGCTCGCCATCCTGCATGTACATGATCACAACCACACGCAGGTAGTAATAGGCCGAGATCAGCGAGGTGAGCACGCCGATCAGCGCCAGGTAAACGTACCCGCCTTCCAACACGGCGCGGAAGAGGTAGAACTTCCCCAGGAAGCCCAGCGTGGGCGGCACGCCGGTGAAGGAAAGCATGAACACCACCATCGCCGCCGCCAGCGCGGGGTACTTGCGACCCAGCCCGGCGTAATCTTCCAGCAGCAGCCCCTGCTCCTCCGCCCGTTCCAGCGCGATCACCACCGCCCAGGCGCCGAAGTTGGTCAGCGCATAGGCGACCAGGTAGAACAGACCGGCGGCCACCGCATCGCGCACCACTGCGTCGTTGCCATAGGGCACAAAGGCCATCAGAATGTAACCCGCATGCGCGATGCTGGAATACGCCAGCATGCGTTTGATGTTGCGCTGCGCGATGGCTGCCAGGTTCCCAACCGTCATGGTGAGCGCGGCCAGCGCCCACAAGATCGGCGTGATATCTGCCTGGATGGCGGGGAAGGCGACCACGAACACACGCAACAGCGCGGCGAAGCCTGCCGCCTTCGCGCCGACCGCCATAAAGCCGGTCACCGGCGAGGGCGCGCCCTGGTATACGTCTGGCGTCCACATGTGGAAAGGCACGACCGCCACTTTGAAGCCCAGGCCGACCAGGATCAACCCGGCACCGGCGGTGAGCAGAGCCATGTTCGCTGAGCCATCGCGCGCTGCCGCCATCACCGCTTCCAGCGAGGTGGAGCCGGTCGCACC
Organism: uncultured Anaerolineaceae bacterium; assembly: GCA_964435005.1. Lineage (GTDB taxonomy): Bacteria > Chloroflexota > Anaerolineae > Anaerolineales > DRMV01 > CAYSXA01. The sequence goes on from CAYSXA010000127.1 coordinate 5,113, forward strand.
AAACACCATCGCGATGCCGTACACCACGAACCCGGCGGCGAACGCGCCGAGCAGGAAGTACTTCATCGCCGCCTCTTCCGAAGAGAGGCGCGGACGGGCGAACCCGGCCATCACGTACAACGGAATGGAGAGCAGCTCCAGCGCCAGGAAGATCATGATCAGGTCAGTCGCCATCGCCATCAGCATCATCCCGCTGACGGCGTACAGCAACAGCGCGTAATACTCACCGCGCTCGATGTCCATCTGTTTCAGGTAGTCGTAGGCCAGCGCGATCCCCGCCAGGCCGCTCACCAGGAACAACCCGTTGAGGAACGTGCCAAAGCGGTCTACCACCGCCATACCGGAGAAAACCACCTTCTCCGTGCCCACGCTACCCAGCGTGAAACCCAGCGCGACAACCAGTCCCAGCGCGGCGAGCAGGGCCGTGGTGCGCTTGCGCTGCGGCGGGATGAACAAATCCGCCAGCAGCAGCACACTGGCCCAGGCCACCAGCACTATCAGAGGGAGAATGGCAAGCAGATCTTGAAGCATACACCGCCTCGCTTACGGCATCGCCACGGCTGCGGCTTGCAGCGCGGCCACCACTTTGTTCACCGCGGGCGCCATCAACGCGAAGAACGGCTTGGGATACAGACCGATCCAGAAGATGAACACGATCAGCGGCACCAGCGTGATCACCTCACGCCAGTTCAGGTCACGGATGGCGTGCCCGTGCTCCTTGACCTTCTCCACAATCGAACCCTGCGGGCCGAGGAAGATCTTGCCGAAGAAGCGCAGCATGTACACCGCCGCCAGGATCACGCCCGCCGCCGCGAAACCGGCGTACCACGGCGAACCGATCGCCTTCGACCCAAAAGCACCCAGCAGGATGGTGAACTCGCCCACGAAGCCGTTCAGGCCAGGCAAACCCATCGAGGACAGCGTGACAATCAGCGCCAGCGCGCCGTACACGGGCGTCAACTTCCACAACCCACCATACACCTCAAAATCGCGCGTGTGCGTTTGCTCGTAGATCATCCCGACCAGCAAGAACAACGCGCCCGTGCTCAGACCGTGGTTGATCATCTGCAAGATGCCGCCCTGAATACCCTGAGGGTTGAGCGCGAACAACCCCAGCATCACGAAGCCCAGGTGGCTCACCGAGGAGTAGGCCACCAGTTTCTTGATGTCCCGCTGCGGGTACGATACCCAGGCACCGTACAGAATGCCGATCACCGCCAGCAGCGCCATGGTGGGCGCCAGTTGCACCGCCGCCTGCGGGAAGAGCGTCAGGTTAAAGCGCAGGAAGCCGTAGGTACCCATCTTCAGCAGCACACCGGCCAGAATGACCGAACCGGCCGTGGGCGCTTCCACGTGCGCGTCTGGCAGCCAGGAGTGCAGCGGCCACATCGGGACCTTGATCGCGAACGCTGCGGCAAAGGCCAGGAACAGCCAGACCTGCGTGTGCGCCGGGATGCCACCTTTGGCGATCAGGTCCGGCACCACGAACGTGCCCTGGTGGATGCCCAGCCACAAAATCGCCAGCAGCATCAGGATCGACCCGGCCATGGTGTACAGGAAGAACTTGATCGCCGCGTACATGCGGCGCGGACCGCCCCAGACGCCGATCAGGAAGTACATCGGTACCAGGGTGAATTCCCAGAAGATGTAGAACAGGAACATGTCCAGCGACAGGAAGACGCCCACCATGCCCACTTCGAGCAGCAGGAAGAACACCATGAAGTCCTTCACCCGCTCCTCGATCGCCGTCCAGGTGGACAGGATGGAGATCGGCGTCAGGAAGGTGGTGAGCAACAGCAGCAGGATGCTCAACCCATCCACGCCCAGGTAGTAGTGGATGTTCCAGTTCGCCACCTGGATCCACGGGCGGTTGTACACCAGTTGCAGGTCCGGGTTGCTCGCGTCGAATTGCGCCAGCACCCACAGCGAGATGCCAAAAGTCACCAGCGAGGTGAGCAGCGCCACCCAGCGAATGGCATCCTTCTTCTCCCGATCCAGAAACAGGATGATCACCACCCCGATCAGGGGGAAGAACGTGACCAGATTGAGCGGTTGCAGCAGAAAGTCCATAGCCATCCTCGTTTAGCGCAAGATCAGGTAGCTCAAAATCGCCACCACGCCCACGAACACCGACAGGGCGTAGTTGCGGACATAGCCCGTTTGAATGGAACGCATCGTCTCGGCCAGCCGTTTGGTGACCCTCGCCAGGCCGTTGGCGATGCCATCGATCACACCCAGGTCCACTGGCTGCGAGAGGAAGCGCACCAGCGCCTGATATCCACCGGCGATCACCCGCTCGTGGAACCAGTCGTGCCAGAAGGTCCAGTCCACCACATCGGCCAGGAAGCGGCTGATCGCAATGTACGGGTTCAGGAAGATCGTCCAGTAGATTTCATCCACCCACCATTTGTTCTCCATGCCGATGTAGATCGGCCCCAGGATGCGCTTCAGCGGGTCAGGTTGATCGCTGGCGGCAAGAGGCTGGCGCCCGTACAGCAGCCAGGAGATCACAATAGCCGTCAGCGCCAGCACGGTGGAACTGATCGCCACCACCGGATTGAACTCGCCGGGGTGAATGTGCTCGATAGTGTGCTCCAGCCATTGCGTGAAGGTGTGCAGGCCGGGCAGGTTGAGCGCCCCACCGAAGATCGAGAGCACCGCCAGCACCATCAACGGCACGGTCATCACCGGTGGGCTTTCCTCGGCGTGCTCCGCCACCTCGGTGCGCTCCTGACCGAAGAACACCATCCAGACCTGCCGCCCCATATAGAAGGCGGTGAAGAAGGCCGCAATCGCCAGCAGCCAGTACACCGAGGTGTAGCCCAGCGCCTGCGCTTCGGCCAAGATTTCGTCCTTCGACCAGAAACCGGCCAGCGGGAAGATGCCCGCCAGCGCCAGCGCGCCGATCAGGTACACCCAGAAGGTGACCGGCATCCGCCTGCGCAGACCGCCCATGTTGCGCATGTCGCCGGGATCGAACACCTCTTCCTCGTGATGTTCCTCAACCTCATGCGCCACGTGGTGTCCGTGGCCGTGCGCCAGGTGATGATGGCCGCGCTCCATGCCCAGGATCACCGAACCAGCGGAGAGGAAGAGCAGCGCCTTGAAGAAGGCGTGCGTCACCAGGTGGAACATGCCGGCCACGAACGCGCCCATGCCCACTGCCGCCACCATGAAGCCCAACTGGCTGATAGTGGAATAGGCGAGCACCTTCTTGATGTCGTACTGCCCCACGGCGATGGTGGCCGCGAACAACGCCGTCAGCCCGCCGACCAGCGCCACGATGTGCTGCGCCTGCGGCACCAGCGAGTACAGCGCGTACGAGCGCGTGACCAGGTACACGCCGGCGGTCACCATGGTGGCCGCATGGATCAGCGCCGAGACCGGCGTCGGGCCAGCCATCGCGTCCGGCAGCCAGACGTACAGCGGGATCTGCGC
>CAYSXA010000128.1:0-8484 GCA_964435005.1 uncultured Anaerolineaceae bacterium
GCGCCCACGCCGCGCCCGACCACCGATCCCGCCGAACGCCCGCCGGCGGGCGCGGCGGCGGAGTTCACCACCGATTTCAGCCTCCACAGCGTGCCGTACGCCGAAATCCTCTCCGGCGGGCCGCCGAAGGATGGCATTCCGGCCATTGATCATCCGTACTTCATCACCGTGGCCGAAGCGGACGAATGGCTGGCCGACCGCGAACCGGTGATCCTCTTCCAGCTGGGCGACGACGCGCGCGCTTACCCCATCCAGATTTTGATCTGGCACGAAATCGTGAACGACGTGGTGAACGACACGCCGGTGCTGGTGACCTTCTGTCCGCTGTGCAACACGGCCATCGCCTTCGAGCGCACGGTGGACGGGCAGGTGCTCGACTTCGGCACCACGGGGCGGCTGCGTTACTCCAACCTGATCATGTACGACCGGCAGACGGAATCCTGGTGGCAACAGGCTACGGGGGAAGCCATCGCAGGCGCGCTGACCGGCACGCAGCTGACCTTCCTCCCGGCCAGCATCATCGCCTGGGAGGACTTCCGCAGCCTGTACCCCGACGGCCAGGTACTCGACCGCGACACCGGCTTCAGCCGCCCCTACGGCAGCAACTCCTATGTGGGTTACGATGATATCGATTCCACGCCCTTCCTGTTCCGGGGCCCGCCCTCGCCGGACGCCATGCCGCCGATGGTACGCGTGCTGGCGGTGGAAGTGGGCGATGTGCGGCTGGGTGCCACGGCACAGGCCGCCTCGGCGGCGGGCTAAGGCGCCACCGCCGCGCTGATGATTCGGCAATACCTGAGCGAGCAATAGCGGGGCTTATCCGTGTTCTGATTTCTGCGCGACTCGCCACGTTTCTTCCCCTCCTCTCTCCCCCTACTATCCCCCTCCCCACCTGTGAGGAGGGGAGGGGGAAACGAAAGGGGGGTGGAGAGGGGAAAACCCGCAAATCGGAGGAGAACGGATAAGCCCTGGGGCAATAATCAGGGAAACGAACAGACAGCCTGTTCCGGCAACGTCCTGCGCGGTCTGCGGCACCGGGCACGGCGGGAATGGAACCCGCCCATGCGCTGAGAACGCAACGAAGGCCGTCTGACAGGGCTCCAAGCCCTGTCAGACGGCTTTAACGGACAGCTCCTCACGCCGCACGCCGGGGATGCTCAGGATGAAGTCCGGGCCATACGCCCTGGCGGGCGTCTGGAAGCCGGGCGGCGCTTCGCCCGCCAGCACGCGCTCGACCGCCGCCAGTGCGGTGAGCGCGGTCAGTTGGTAACTTTCGGGGGTCTCCATGCGCGCGGCAGCTCGCCGCCCGTGCCCGTCACGCACCTCTCCCCACAGCAGGCTGCGCCCGCGGGCGCGGGCTTCCTCTGATGGGCCGGTGATCCGGGCGTCCACCAGCCGTTGCAGCCATCGGTGCACCGGGCGCAGGCGCAGCATGGGGAGCAAAGGCCGGGTCAGGGCCAGCATCGGCGTCGCGCCGCGCGGCAGGCGGGTGTACACCGTGATGTTCGGGATGCCCGTGCTGTAAAATGCAGTGCTCACGTCGCCCCAGGGGATGGCGTGCACCCGGCGCGGGCCGCGCCCGAAGTCCACCTCGCGGCTGGGCGTCCCCAGCGGAACCGGCGTCAGGCGCCCTTCCCGGCGCACCATCCCCCGGTTGGACAGGTTGTGCAGCGCCGTGCTGGCCGTGCCGTGGGAAATCCCCCCGCCCACGCCCATGAAAGCCAGTTCCAGGTGCGTGGCGGTGGGCAGCCGTCGCTTGAGGTGCGCCGCCAGACAATCCGAGGGTACCACGTCGAAGCCCACGCCGGGTAGCAGCATGATCCCTGCCTGCCGCGCTTCGGCGTCCCGCCGCGCCAGGGCTTCGAAGACCGGAATCTCGCCGGTGATGTCCAGGTAGTGCGTGCCGGTGCGCAGGCAGGCGGTGACCATCGGCGGCGCGGTGAGGATGAACGGCCCGGCGCAGTGCAGCACCAGCGGCACGTCGGTCAACGCCGCGTCCAGCGCGGCGGCGTCGTCCAGCGCGCAGACGCGGTAAGGTCGCCCCAGCGCGGCGGCCTGCGCCTGTAGCCGTTCGGCGTTCCGCCCGGCCAGGATGGGTTGCATCCCGCGCCGGACGGCTTCTTCGGCGATCAGCGCGCCGGTGTAACCGTAAGCGCCGTACAGCAGGAACGCGCCGCTCATGACGTGTCCGCCTGGGGGTAGAACCAGGTGATTCGTTGTTGTTTGTCCTTACGGCAGGTGATGAAGGTCTGGAAGTCGGATTGCTCGGCGCGAATGGTCAGGGTCTGGTCGCGCCCGTGGCGGTCGCGGAAGGTCACCCGCCAGGTGTGGTCGTCCAGCGGCTGCGCCGCGCGTAAGGTGAAGGCGTCCAGCGCGGTCTCGCCAGTGCGCAGGCGCAGGTAGTGTTCCGCTGCCTGCACGTGCGGGGGATAGCATGTGCGCCCGCGCAGCAGGGGCGGGTATACCTGATCGGCTTCCAGCGCCCGCAGCAATCGCCCGGCTTCATCGGGCGTGGCGCGGCCATAGAGCGTTCCCTGCGGCAGGAAGAGCAGCGTGGGCGCGAAGCGGTGTCCGCTGATGTGCGAAGAGCCCCACACCGCCGGGCCGAGGTGTTCGCGCAGCGCGGATTCCATCGCCGGCCCGAAGCGCGCACAGCAGCGATCCCGCCGTCCGTGGGTGCACACCAGGGCCAGCGGCTCTCCCCAGAGCGCGTCGGGGTGTTCGCCGCGCGCTACCGCTGCCAGGTCAAGGTCGAGCAGCGCGGAGTAATCCGGCAGCAGGAAGCGGTACAGCCGCCGGTCGTGTTCGTGTGTTACGGCCACGAAGAAGCGCCTCTCCGAGCGGTCGCGCGATTCGCGTTGCCGAATCAACAGCGTCTGGCTGTGGGGGAGGATTTGCTGTGCGGCGGCGAGGTGCGCCTTGACTTCCGCCGGCAGGCTGCTCTCCGGCAGCGCTTTCACGCCCCAGGCATGCGGATATTCCAGCAGGAACCACACGCTGACGCGCGGCGCTGTGCCAATTAGCGAAGCGCCCTGGTCGCGAGCCAAGTCGGAGCAGTAGAAATCGGGTTTGGACATCTGGATAGCCTCAATTGATTGCGCCTGACCAGCCTTCGAAGCGCTGTCCCTGATGCTCGTCGCCCCGGAAGAAGGCTAGGTAGGTCATCACGCGGTAGGGCACGAAGCGTTTGGCGTTCGGGTTGGCGGTTGCCAGGTCGTGATAGGTGTGCCAGGTGCCGCTGTTCAGGTACATCTGGGGGAACGGCTGACCGTCCTTCACCCTCAGGTCGAGCGAGACCACCTCGTGCTTGTGCGTGTGGCCGTACACGATGAAGCGCGCCCAACCCTCTTTGAAGGCCGTTTCTTCCAGCGCGTGCCGGGCGAAGGAGACCTCGCCGCGCCACATGTAGCGGTACACCCACTGCATCACCTGGTTGATGCCCTCGAAGTTCATCAGCCGGGAAAAAAGCAGTGCGGCCTGAAGCCCGTCCACCGTGTCCAGACCGGGGCGGTCGTAACGGCGCACGAAGGGGGCGTCCAGGAATTCCTGCGCCAGTTCATCCCAGATGGCCTTGATCTGGTTGGCCTGCGCCTGGGGCAAGGCATGCCGCTCAATCAGCCCGCTCACCCAGAGTGGGGTCAGCAGGCTGGGGCGGACGTTGACCAGTTCGCGCAGGTCGCGGTGGAATGCCGTTGGCAGGTCGTCGCCCAGGCGTTGCTCCACTTCGAACGGAAAGCGGTTGAACAACAGCGTGGCGACCGCGTCGCCTAACGTGGCGGCGTCGCGGCCTTTTTCCGGGTCGTAGTTCAGGTGGTCGTAGATGTCGCCGTGCCGCGCGAAGACCTGATGTGTGCGGAACAGCTCGGCCAGCACCTCGGATTCCTCGACCTGGTGCGGGAAGGACGTCGGCGGTTGATCCAGCCCTATCGCTGCTACAATCTTCTGGCGGATGGCATCGTAGGGCGCGCCCGGCAGATGCAGATACCAGTCGTGGTTGCCGACCATGTAGTGAATGTGCACTTCCAGCGGGAAGCGCTCCCTGGTCTGAAAGTCGGGGCGTCCTTGTGCAGCAGGCGGCAGGCTGAGCCGTCGGCCTTTCGCCAGGTCGCGCAGCACGGCCAGCCCGTTGGCGTTGTGCTTCAGCGCGCGCGTGACGACGGCGTCCACCGTGTCCACCATGTCCGGATCGCTGGGGGTGCTCCAGGGCTGGGCGTCCCCGCCGACCAGGGGGTCGTTCCAGGCGGTAGTGTTCAGCAGTTCCAACACGTCGCCGAGCAGCACCACGTCCACGCGACCGATGGGGTAGTAGCGGCCATCCGTGCGCCAGGAAGCGCGGTATGCCATCTGTTCCAGTTGGTCGGCGAAGCGGTCGAAGGTATCCGGCGCGATGGTGGCGGCGCACGTCCCATCCCCCAGGTGTAAATCACTCACGATAACCAGCATGACAGCCCCACCTCCTTGCGGCGCGGATGGTTTCTCGACCTGCTGGGTGCATTATAGCAAAAATCTGTGCTTCGGATCACCGCACCAGAGTTAATCAGGACTTGCTATCGGTCGCCGTGGTGATCCCGTGCTTCAACTGCGCTCGCTTCGCTCAGTGCGGGATTGGGGCAGCCCCGCCTTGTGCTCTTTCCTGAGCGATCTTACAAATCCCTCACAAGCAGCGGCACGATCATCTCCTCCGCCGAAAGCCCGCCGTGGCGCCCCAGCAAGGGATTGTCCTTTTCCGCCCACCAGAGGTAGGCGTTGCCGGTGGGAATGAGCAGCAGGTCGCCCAGACGATCGCGCAGGCGCGGGTGCTGTCGGGCGGGGTTGCCGAACAGACCGGCTTCCACCGCCGCCTGCGCGCCGATCGGCAGAAACTCCCCCGGCCAGGTGCGCTGCACGTAGGTGCGCACCGTGGGTTCGGCGTCGGGGCGCAGGAAGAGGTAAATCATGCGGTTCTCGCCGGTGGGCAGCAACGGCAGGCAGCCGGTCAGCGTTGGGTGGTGGCGTAGATCGTAGCGCGGGTCGCGGGGGGTGAACACCTGACCATGGTCGGCGGTAAGCATCAGACGCGTGCCGCGCCGCGCGTCGGCGGGCAGGGTGTTCAAGAAGTAACGCTCGAAAGCCAGGCTGAACAGCGCGAAGTCCGCCCGCACGCGCTCGTTGCGCGGCCCGAAGCGGTGCCCCAGGCTGTCCACGTGACTCCAGTACACCCAGACGTACAACGGGCCGCGCTCACGCTCCAGCAGTCCGCGCACGCTGACCCACAAATCGGCCAGGCCGCCGAAGGGGTGCACTTCCACGTCCTGCAGGAAGGAGCGCGAAAGCCCTGACCGGGTGATGGTGTAGTGCAGGAAGGCGTGCGCGGCCACGCCGTGCATCTTCAGGTGCGTGCCCAGTTTTGTTCCCGGAATCAGCCCTTCGGGGCGAAAGCCGGCGCGCTCCAGCAGGTCAGTGCCACCCTCGAAACTCATCGGCGACTGGGTAATCATGTTCGCCACCACGCCGTACTCGCGCAGCCAGAGTTCGTAGCCCAGCATGCCGTGCTCGGCGGGCGTCAGGCCGCTCCATAACGTGGGCAGCGCGGTGGTTGTGGTGCTCGGTGCGGTCGAGGTGATGGCCGCCAACGTGCCCTGGCGCGCCAGGCGATTCCACACCTGCGTTTCGTCCGCCGCCGCGAAGCGGCGGAAGGCGTCCAGCCCCAGTGCGTCCACCAGGATGTGCACCACGCGGCGCGGACGCGCGTCCGGGTCGGCGACCTCCAGGCGCAGCGGCGGCGCGCCCAGCGGCGGGACGCCCAGCCAGTGGCACACGGTGGCCGGCAGGTTGACCAGCGACTGGCCGTCGTAGCGCGGGAAAATCAGCGAATCGGGCAGGGAAAGCGGGTTCGCTGCCGGTCGTTGCAGGGCGTCCAGCCCTAGGGCAAAATCTATGTCATCGTTCATGGTATTCACAGGTCGTGTCGGTGTAGCGGATGATCCGAAAAACACATCACTGGCAGGACTTACGCAGTTGAGCGGGAAAACGACGGCTGAGTAGTGGTGAGATGCCCTGCCGAACCGCGTATCGAAGCCCCGTTTTCCCGGCAGGATTGGCCTCGGTACGCCTCTTCGGGGTTGTGTCTCGACAGGCTCGACATAGGCATTAACCAACGCACTGTGTAAGCCCTGACTGTTTCAACAGGCTCGATCCAATCGGTTCTAATAGCCTCGCCAGATGGCTGGCAAGAAGACACGATCTTTAAAGTCTAACACCACCATGGACTGGTTGTCGTCAGGGTTTTCATCTGGAGCGGAGGAGAGCAGTTTGGCCCATAGAACCATTTGTTGCTCTCCGTGGAGTGGGGCCTGTACCCTGGCCACTATTTCCGCCCCAGCCCTTGTGGATGCGGACAGCGTGCCTAAGGTCCAGGTCAGTATCCCATTGGCTGTAAGCGTGCTTGGAGGCTGAATATCAATGACCTTTAACGTGTCTGGTAATGCGACCTGGAGCGTGGCATCGGGAAGATGATATGCGCCACGGTTGCCATACCAGAGATGCAACCTGACCACTTGTCCTGGCGAGGCGCCGAGAGGGGCTTCCCATTTCAGCCAGGCATCTGGATAGGCGGAACCCAGAAACACTTCATCAACCAACATCTGGCTTGTCGGGACCCCGGCTTTTCCGTTCAGGTGAAGCGTCACCGTCACCGTCTGGCCCACCCAGGAGGAAACATCCGCCCAATAGTGGGTCCAGTCATCTCCCAGGGGTTGCGAGTTCCAGGAGGGCGTTACCGTTTGCTGGCCAGAAACGGTCAGCACAGGCAGCCAGTAGGCCGTTGGGGCGGTTGGCCAGAGATGTTGTTGCAGCAATAAACTCAGTGTAGGATTGGTCATCGTCAGAGGGATTGTGATGCGCTGTTGCACCGTGACAGTATAGTCTTCGGAGGGTAAAGCCAGGGTAGCGTACTTCATGAAACCGTAACTGGCTCCAGATCCTAAGAACCACCAATGAGGGATTCCCTGTGCGTCAATGGATGTATTTACCCCGTCCGTCCACCACCAACAGGCGTTCCCCATCGGAGAAAGACGAGTCCATCCTGTGTCGGCTCCTTTGTAATAAAGGTCAGTCGTTGTGGCAATGACAATGTTCCCATTCACCACCCGACCAGTCTGGAGGTCATCACATGTGCCTACTGCGAGGGGTTCAAAGATGTGTAGATTCCCTTCTCGTCCTATCTTCACAAGGTAAAGCGTGGATTGGTCAAACTGGCTACAGTGAAACGCAAAATAGTACGCGCCCTCAGGCCCCATAAAAGAGATCGATTCTGCACCGTACGCGCACACCGCTTGTGTCCAATCCTCGGACCATTGCCCATTCTCTACGTAGAGGTGGTGGACTTTCCTGTTGTAGGGAGCTCCATATACCAGGAACAAGTGCAGGCGTCCCAAGGCATCACCAAAGATTCCCCGAATAGATCGGAAGGAAATAGGGTCTTGCGCTGGCGGGACCAATAGAGGTGACTCCCATGTGCCTGTGGCAGCAACGCGTTTGTAGATGTATCCTGCCCAGAAAAAATACACATTCCCTGTTTGATCCACAGTGATCACGTTTGGAAGGCTTCCGTCGGCTGTAGCAATTTGCTGTTTGCCGTTGGGGTCTGTCAAAGACGGGGATTGGGGCTGTGGCGGCAAAGGTTCCGGTGAAGAGAATGTTCCCGAAGGCTGGAGTCGGGTATAAAGGTATCCTTGACCATAGTTGTAAACGATGTGTATATTATCGCCATCGCAGAAGCTGGCAAAGAGCCATGTCGAGCGAGGAATCACGTCCGAGGAGATGCTATGGACGTTTCCCGCACTGCTCCTATCGAGCACAAGAAGATAGGGTTTTGCCTGGTCCGCCAGGATCAGGCGAATGGTTCCGTTGTTCAGAGTACACACCCGGCGGATGCTTACAGCATTTGCTGCAGAGTAAAGTAGCTGAGGCGAGGACCATCCTCCATCAGCGGTTTTCTGCATGTGGAACAGCTGCGTCCCGTCTTGTATCCACAAGAGATGTTGACGGTCAAAGGGGTCCGTGAGAATGCGTGGTGAGGATGGGTTGTTTGAAGCAGGGATAAGGGTTTGCTGGACCGCCTTATTTGGCAAAGTGCCCATGACCAGGGAGAAATCCCCTGTATGAGCCCTGTTGGACAGGGTGACGGAATAGTTGCCAGACACCGTCCAATGCCTCCAGCGCTCCTCAAAACCTGGGTTGGAAACCACGTTGTCCAATGGAGGAAAAACGATGTTGAGGCTCTGGATACTGCCAGATACGCTGTTAGCGGTGTTCAGGGTGCGGGATAAGACCACATCCTGCCCAATGCGATTCCAGCGCACCTGTTGACTTTTCCCCAGGACGCCATACACGGTATAGCGTCCGTCGGAATCGCTGGGCACAGAGCCCGCCTCGTTTTGAGCCAGATGGGCTTCCACCCCACTTAAGGGAGTGGCAGCGATGTTATACACCTGTCCTGAAAGC
>CAYSXA010000129.1:0-8126 GCA_964435005.1 uncultured Anaerolineaceae bacterium
TTTTGTGGATATTTTGCCGTGTGCCAGAGCTATTTGTTCGTGGGTAGCGTCTGGGTATAGGTGTCCAGGTTGGCGATGAGAGGCGTAAGGCGTCAACGTGGATCATGCCGCCTTCCTCCATAGCACCAGCGCCGCGAGCACGCCCAGGACGATCAGCCCCGGGAAGAGCAGTCTTGTCGTCGGGCGGGAGGAGATCTCCCGTTGACTGTCCGGAACCATCGTGACGGGCGTCACCCAGTCGTCCTTCGTGCCGGCCTGTTTTGGTGCAGGCGTGCTCGTGGGCGCAAGGGTGACGGTAGGCGTTTCGATTCCAGGTCAGACTGTCGGGGAAATGGTTCTCCGTGCTGGAGCCCAGGATGCGTGGCGGGTTGGTCTGCTGTGCCCGGACAGGGCGGACGAAGAGGGTGAGCAACAGAGCGAGGAGGAGCAGGGCGGTGGCGGAAAGAATCTCACCCCACCCCCACCCCTGCCGAGTCTCGCTTCTGGCTCGGTGGGGGTGGGGTGAGATTCTTCTACTCCAGGGGGGAATGGGTTTCTTGCCGGGCAGTTTCGCGAGCGAGCGTTGGATGTTTCATGCGCCAAACCTTTTCATCAGGTATTCGAATACCGGTCGGTCAATCCAGCCCTGGTCCACGCTGGCACGTTCCTCGAAATTTTCGTTGCCGATCAGTGCGTTCAGCGCGCGGCGGGTGGCTTCGTCCAGTTTGTCGTGGTCGGGGCCTTCGTAAGTACCCAGATTGCGCATGATGCGCTGAAGCGCGCGCAGCGTCTCGCCGCGCAGTGGAAGACGGTCTTCGGGCGGGCTTTCGCCAAAGTACAACTCGAACAGGTCGAGCAGCTCGCCGAGGCGCGGCACGGGATCGGGGTGGTCGTCCACGCGATAGTCCACCCAGCGGTCGTTGAATCCGCCGTAACCGCCTTCGGGCTTGACCACCAGGATGGCGGCAGATTGCCGCCCGCGCCGGTCGCCACCCGCGCGGTCGCCTGCCAACAGCGAAGCGTGCAGCCGGCGGTAGAGCGGGCCACGGCTTTCCTCGAAGGCGCGCGCCATGGCCTGAATCACGTCCGCGCCGGTCAGGATGTTGCCCTGCACGGCATAACCGGTGCCGGTCAGGCCACCGGCCCAGCCATGACATTCGCTGCCGGTGAAGGTGGCGGCGTTCCCTTGCGCGTCCACCAGGCCGACCTGGCGCCTCTCACGCCCTTCGTCCTCGGCCAGCAGGCGATCCAGTGCTTCCTGGGCGGATAAGCCGTTTTCCATCAATTCCAGTCCGCGAGGTCCGAAGGCGGTATTCGCGTAGGATTGCGTGGCGACCGCCCCCGCGCCGGCGCGCGCCCAGGGGACGACCGCGCCCACTGCCGGGAACTTGGACGCCACCGCAATCCCCCAGGCAGGCTCTTCCGGGTCGTAGGCCACGATGCTAAAGGTGGATGGGTGAATCATGAATGCCTCCTGTGGCTCTTTCCCATCTCTCCAAAGATGCACTTCTCCTCGTTTTTTCTGGCATTGATCTCTTCCCTCCCCGCCTCACCGCTGTAGACGGCTCGGCACCCCCTCCCCTCTCTTTCGTAAGAGAGGGGAGGGGGTGGGGGGGAGAGATCCTGTCGCATGCATGGAAATCACCAGGCACTGGACTTGGGAAAAATTTACTCGCCAAAGCGATACCCTACGCCGCGCTCGGTGTGCAGATAGCGTGGGTGGGCGGGGTCATCTTCCAGTTTCTGGCGCAGGCGACCGATGTACACGCGCAGGTACTCGGTCTCGGTGTGGTACTCCGGCCCCCAGACGTGCTGCAAGATGCTGTGATGTGGCAGCACTTTCCCCGCGTTGCTCATCAGATAGGCCAGCAGGTTGAACTCGGTGGGGGTCATCGGCACCGGTTCGCCGCGCAGCGTGACCGTGTGCCGTTCCATATCCAGCGTGATCTCGCCGTACACCAGCCGCCCGGCGAACGGCTGGGCGGGTTGCGCCCACTGGGCGCGGCGCAACACGGCGCGCACACGGGCAAGTAGTTCGCCCACACCGAAGGGCTTGGTCAGGTAATCGTCCGCACCCAGGTCGAGGGCCTGGATTTTGTCCGCCTCTTCGCCCAGCGCGCTCAGGATGATGATCGGCACCTGGCTTTGCTGGCGGATGCGGCGGGTGGTCTCCAAACCGTCCATGTGGGGCATCATGATGTCCAGGATGACCAGATCCACGTTGTGCTTCTGGAAGAAGGCCAGGGCCTCCAGGCCATTGGCAGCAGTGAGCACGTTGAAGCCGCGCACTTCCAGATTGCGGCGCATGAAGTGGCGTAACGGTTGTTCATCGTCCACCACGAGCACTGTCGGGGTGTGGGTCATGGGGTGGGTTCTTCCTCCGTGGTCAGGGGGATGGAGAAGGCGATGCAGGTGCCGCGCGGGCGGTCTTCCAGCCAGATGTCGCCGCCGTGCGCGCGCACGATACCCTGGCAAATCGCTAACCCCAGCCCGGCACCGGCGGCGGTGCGGCTCAGGCCGCTCTCCACGCGGTAGAAGCTCTCGAAGATGCGCCGACGGTGCTCTGGCGGGATGCCCGGTCCCTGATCTTCTACCTGCACCACCACCTCACCGTCGCGAGCGAAGGCACGAACGTAGATCGGCGTCTCCGGCGGCGCATACTTCACCGCGTTCTCGATCAGGTTGCGCAACACCACGGTGAGCCGCTGTGCGTCGCCGTACAGCGCGGGAATGTCGTCGTCCATCTCCAGGTGCAGGCGTGGCGTGGGATCGGGATGCACCTGTTGCACCGCCTGGGTGATCAGGTCGTCCAGGTGACACGGATTGCGCGCGATGCGCAGCGTCCCGGCCTCGATACGCGAGAGGTCGAGCAGGTCGTTCACCAGTTGGCTCAGGCGCTCGGTCTCATTCAGGATGATGGTCAGGAACTCGGTCTGCGATTGCGCGTCCCAGGATACGTCGTCCGCCAGCAGGGTGGTGACGTAGCCCTTGATGGCCGCCAGCGGGGTGCGCAGTTCGTGGGAGACGGTGGAGATCAGGCTGGATTTCATGCGGTCGAGTTCGCGGTCGGTGGTGATGTCGTGCCAGATCTGTCCACGACCGATGGGCACGCCGTCCGGGTCGGTCACCTGGAAGACTTGCAGACGGAAGGTGCGCAGCGCGCCGTCCAGCACCAGGTTGACGATCGCCACGCGCTCGCCGCCAGCCTGCAGGGCAGCTTGCACCTGCTCGTGCGCGTCCTCCTCCTGGGCGCTGCTCAACAGGCGGTCTATGAGCTCGCTCACCGGCAGGCCTGGGATGCGGTCGCCTTCCAGGCCGGTCATCTGGCTGATGCGGCGGTTGGCGTACAGCACGCGCCCGTGCAGGTCTTCCAGGATCAGCCCGTCCTGCAGGGACTGGATCAGGGCTTCCAGGCGACGGGTTTGTTCCTTCAACCGCATGTCGGAGCGGGCGTACAGCGCCGCGTTCTCGATTGCCATCGCGGCGTGGTTGGCGAAGCTGGTCAGCAGGTTGATTTCGTTCTGGGTGTAGCGGTGGGGCTCCGGGCGGTAGACCAGCAGCGCGGATGGCGGGGCGTGCTGGGTGTTCAGCGGCACGGCGATCACCGAGCGGTAGCCCTCAGCGCGGGCGCGCGGACGCAGCGCGCGGAAGGTCTCGTCGGTTTCCGTGTCGCTCACCTGCACCGGCTCGCCGCGCCGGATGGCGCGCATGGTCACCGAAAGCGGTTCTTCGGGGTCGATGGCGAGTTGCCGCACGTAATGGTCGGAGAGGCCGCGGCTGGCCTGTACGCGGAACACGCCGCGCCGCTCGTCCAGCGCTACAATGGCACACATCTCCACGCCGAGCAGGTGTTCCACCTGTTCCAGGATGCGGTCGAGCACAGTGCGCGAATCCAGCGTGGAAACCACGGCGGCGCTGGTGCGTAGCAGGGTGGAGAGTTCCTCGAAGCGCGCGCGGATGGCCTCCTCCATGCGCGTCAGACTGCGAATCAGATGCCCCATCTGGTCGGTGCGCTCGGCCAGCGCACTCAATTCGGCGTTTTGCTCCGGCGGCGTGCCGGGTTCCAGCCCGATGCGTTGACTGAACGCGGCCAGTTGCTCCAGCGGGCGCAGTACCTGTCGCGCCAGCGCCAGCCAGAACATCAGGCCGAAGGCCAGGAAGACCCCGATGGCCGCCAGCGTGCCGCGATGGAAGGCGCGCTGGGTGGCGAAAGCGCTTGCCGTCGGGTGGCTGACCACCACGCCCCACGCCACGCTGGGCACCGGGACGTAACTGTACAGCGTCTCCGTGTCGGCGAAGTCCTGTCCAATCTGGTTGCCCATGTGGCCGGTGAGCACGCGCGTCACCACCTCAGGGAGCGTGTCTCGCGCGTCGGTGAGTAGCATGACCGGGTCGGGATGGGCGATGACCTTGCCGTCGGAATCCAGGATGAACACCTGCAAATCGGCGTCCGTTTGCCGCGATTCCAGAATGCGTGTGAGCGTGTGGCTCAGGGATTGCAGTTTGATGTTTGTGCCCACCAGCCCCAGGAACTCGCCCTGCGGGCTCCACAGCGGCATCACAGCAGTGGCGACCGCCTGTTGGGTGGTTGGCGAGATGCGACCTTTGGAGATCAGCGGGGAGTGGGTGCGCTGGGCGCGCTGGAAGTATTCTCGGAAGGAAAAGTCCACGCCCACGGTGGAGCCGGGGCCGGGTGGGTAATGGTAGAGCATCACCCCGTCGGCGTCCAGTCGATAAATCAGATTGATGTCCGAGCGGGCGCTCATCACCACCTGGAAGATGGCTTCCATGCCAGTGGGATCGGCCTGCACCACTGAGGGGTAGGCGGCCAGCTGGCGCACGGCCTGGAGCGCGTTGTCCAGCACCGTGTTCGTCTCCTGGGCGATGGCCTGCGCCAGGGCCAGGTCGGCGGCCCGGACGTCTTCGTCCAGCCGGCGGGCGGCGAAGTGGTCGAAGGTCAGCGCACCGAGCACCACCGGCGTTACGAACAGCAGGTACAGCGCCAGCAATTGCACGCCCAGGTCGCGTCGGAGGGAGAAGTGGGAGAACATGGCTTGTCTGCTTCGAGAAGAGAACACGGTGCGGCTATTTTACCCCAACCCGTCCCATCCCGCCTCTGGTACAATCATCGCATCACTACATTACTCATTACCTCATCACTCGTCATCACATCACTTCACATTCGACCATGCTCTCCCCCGACTTCCTCCATAACCTGCAACGACACTTCCAGGGTGAGGTGCGCACCGACCCGGTGACACGCTACCTGTACAGCACCGATGCCTCGATTTACCAGATGCAACCGCTGGCGGTGGCCTTCCCGCGCACGGAAGATGACCTGGCTGCGCTGGTAGCGCTGGCGGCTGAGTACGGCGTGCCGCTGTTGCCGCGCGGGGCGGGTTCCAGCCTGGCCGGACAGGCGGTCGGCGAAGCGCTGGTGATCGACCTTTCCCGCTACCTGGACCGTGTGCTGGCGATCGACCCGGAAGCGCAGACGGCGATTGTGCAACCTGGTGTGGTGCTGGCCCATTTGAACCGCGCAGCGGCGCGGTATGGGCTGCAATTTGGCCCCGACCCGGCCTCGGCGGAGCGTGCCACGCTGGGCGGGGTGATCGGCAACAACGGCACGGGCGCGCATTCCATTCGCTACGGTATGGCGGTGGATCATCTGCTTGCCGCCGAGGTGGTCCTGGCCGATGGGACGGTGGCCGAGGTGGCTCCGCTCCCGCCGGACGCGCGCCCTGCCTCGCCAATTCTTTCCGGGCTGCTTCGCGTAGCCAACAAAATCCGCACACAACACGCGGATGTGGTCCGCGCGCGCTGGCCGCGCACCTGGCGGCGGGCTTCGGGGTACAACCTGAACTATCTGCTGCCATGGACGGCGAGCGCGCCGCCGCAGTGGTTCGCTGGCGGGGATTATCCGCCGTTTGCACCAGACCTCATCCCGTTGCAGGCACTGCTGGCTGGTTCGGAGGGCACGCTGGCCGTGTTCCGCCGGCTGACCGTGCGGCTGGTCTCGCGACCGCGTCACACTGCGCTGGCGGTGATTCCTTACGACGACGTGATCGCTGCCTGTGAAGACACGCCGCACCTGCTCTCCTTCGGCCCCTCGGCGGTGGAACTCGTACCGCGTCAGATCCTCCGCCTGGCGCGATCGGTGCCCGCCTACGCGGCGCAACTCACGTTCGTCCAGGGCGATCCGGCGGCGCTGATGGTGGTGGAGTTCGCCGGCGATTCGCCTGAAGAAGTGGAAGCGCGCGCCCGCGAAGTGGGGGCGAGGGCGACCCTGGCGCTGACCGCTGAGGCTCAGCGTCAGGTGTGGGGCGTGCGCAAGGTCGGCCTGGGTCTGTTGCTTTCGCGCCCCGGGGATGCCAAACCGATTTCGTTCATTGAAGACGTGACTGTGCCGGTGGAACACCTGGCGGAGTACGTGCGTGAACTCGACCGCCTGGCGGCGGCATTTGGGGTAGAGGTCTCCTATTACGCGCATGCTTCGGCAGGGTGTTTGCACGTGCGCCCGGTGCTCAACCTGAAGTCAGCGACGGGCGTGCGTCAGTTGCGCCAGATGGCCGAAGCGGCGGTGGACTTCGGGCTGCGGCTGGGCGGCGCGGTCAGCGGGGAGCACGGGGACGGTCTGGCTCGGTCGGAGTTCCTGGAGCGCGCTTTCGGGGTGGAGGTGGTGGCCCTCTTCCGCCGCGTGAAGCAGGTCGCCGACCCACAAGGCATCCTGAATCCCGGCAAAATCGTGGACCCGCCGCCGATGGACCGGAATCTGCGCTATGGGCCGGCCTATCGCGCGCAGCCCTGGGCGCCGACGCTCGATTTTTCCGCGCAGCAGGGGTTGGACGGCGCGATTGAGATGTGTAACGGCGCGGGGGTGTGCCGCAAAACCGACGGACTGATGTGCCCTTCGTTCCAGGCCACGCGCGAGGAGATGCACAGCACGCGCGGGCGCGCCAACCTGTTGCGGGCGATGATCGCCGGGCATTTGCCGCAGGCGGAGGATGCCGTTTTCCGGGCGCTCGACCTGTGTCTGGCCTGTAAGGGATGCCGGGCGGAGTGCCCGTCCGGCGTTGATGTGGGCAAACTGAAAGTCGAATTTCTGCACCGCTACTACCAGAGCCACCGGCGCCGGCTGCGCGATTGGTTGTTCGCACACATCGGCACGCTGGCTCGCTGGGTGCAACCGGTCGCGCCGCTGGTCAATCTGGGCGCAGGCCTGCGACCGGCGTTACGGCTGTTGGGAATCGCGCCCCAGCGGCGGTTACCGCGCTTCCGGCGGGCGCCAGAGACGCCGCCTGTTCCCTCCGAACCAACTGTGCTTTACCTGCCCGACCCGTTCAGCCGCTATTTCGAGCCAGAAATCGAACGGGCGGCGCTGACGGTGCTCCGTGCGGCGGGGGAGCGCGTGGCGGTGCTGCCGGTAGTCGGCGCCGGACGGACGTTGCTCTCCAAAGGCTTCCTGGAAGAGGCCAGGACACACGCACAGCGGGTGCTGGACGCGGTTACGTATCTGGACCCGGATGGCCGCCTGCCGGTGGTCGGAGTGGAGCCGTCGGAGGTATCTGCCCTGCAGGATGAGTACCCCGATCTGCTGCCGGTTGACGCGCGGGCGACGGTGCTGGCGCGGCGGGCGTGGCTGGTAGAAGAACACCTGTTGCGGCGCGGGGAGGCGATTGCTTCGCTTCGCGTAGCCACGCAGAGGGCCGTCTGGCTGCACGGGCACTGTCATCAGAAGGCCCGTCCGCCGGCGATGGACGGCCTGCCGGTCGGCGCGGAGGCCACACGCGCGCTGCTGGAAGCGGTCGGCGCGCGTGTGGAGGTCATCCCCAGCGGTTGTTGCGGTATGGCTGGCGCGTTCGGCTACGAGGCCGAGCACTATGCATTGTCGATGCAAATTGGGGAGATGACCCTTTTCCCGGCGGTGCGCGGCGCTCCACCCGAAGCAGCAGTGCTGGCACCTGGTGCGTCCTGCCGCGCGCAGATTACCGACGGCACCGGACGCGAAGCCGTGCATCCACTGGTGTGGCTGGCCGAGCAGACTTCAAGACATCCGCGCGAATCCGGGTGATCGCTGACCATCCGTGTTCTCTTTTGTGGTGGAGTAGCAGCCTCAAACGAAAACGCCGCCGAATTCGGCGGCGTTT
>CAYSXA010000130.1:0-8070 GCA_964435005.1 uncultured Anaerolineaceae bacterium
CTCTTGCGCCTGCGACAACGCCTCTCCTCTCGCCTACTAATCTGAAACAGTCTCCCGGACTTATTCGGTCTTGACAAAATAGAACTTTTGTTCTATTATTTGGGTGCAGCACACCCACTCTGTTTCAGGCTCGCTGTGAGCCGGGAGGCGAAAGATGGAGAATCAATGGCACATGCTCATGGAGCGGCTGCGCGTGAACCGTGGGCTGGTGTTCGGCGGGATTATCATCACGGCGTTGGTTGCCTTCGAGATCTTCAACTTCAGCACCACCGAATTCGCGCTGAACGACTTGCTGGGAGAGATGCGAAGCTTCGGCATTCGGTGGGCGACGGTGCTTGCTGTGGCGTTTTGTGGCATTGACTTTGCAGGGCTGGCCCGACTGTTCACGCCGGAAGTCGGTCGCGACGAACCGGTCGAGGTCTGGTATCTGTTCGGCGCGTGGTTGCTCGCCGCGGCGATGAACGCGATGTTGACCTGGTGGGGGGTCTCGATCGCCATTGCCAGCCACACCATCGCCGGGGATGGTATTCTGGATAGCGCTCTGTTGTTGCGCGGCGTGCCGATCTTCGTTGCCGTGCTGGTGTGGCTGATCCGCGTGCTGATCATTGGGACGTTTGCCATGGCCGGCGAACGGCTGCTCACCCATGTGGAACAACCGGTGCGGCCACGGCCTCGCCGTCGGCTGGTGGCGAAACCTCTGACGCAGGCGCGTCCTGCACCGCGCCCGGTAGCCGCTGCTGCGCGTCCACGTCCCCGTCCGGCACCTGATTCCACCGAGCCCATCTATGAGCCGGTGTACGAACCGGTGTATGAGACCGTTCCGATGAGCGCACAGCCGCTCCGAAAGGGGTAGCGGGAAGGAAAGGCGCCCATTGCCCGATCAGGCCTGGTGGGTTTCGCTCCATCAGGTCTTTTTCTAATGTGGGGTAAAATACTGGCGGAGACATGACCGCATGAATACCCTGATCCAGGCCATCGGCACGTTCCTCAACAACCTGTGGTTCATCTTCCAGCGCATGACGTGGCTGAGCGTCCTTGACCTGGCGCTGGTGACTCTGGTCTTTTTTGTGTTGTTGCAATTCTTGCGCGGCACACAGGCCATTGTGTTGTTGCGTGGCGTGGTGGCCGTGATCATCGCGTTGAGTTTGCTCACCAGTCTGGTTCGGCTCCCCGCCTTTTCCTGGTTGATCAACACCACGCTCCCCGCGATCCTGCTGGCGATCCCGGTGATCTTCGCGCCGGAGATCCGGCGTGGGTTGCTTCGTCTGGGGCGGGGTACCATGCTTACGCGCACGGTGGGCACGGAGGGCACGCCGGAGGTGGTCGATGCGCTGGTGAGCGCCACCATGCGCCTGGCGGATCATCATCATGGTGCGTTGATCGTGTTGCAACGCACGGACAACCTGGACGAGTACATCCAGACCGGCGTAGTCCTCGACGCGCGTGTGTCGCCGGAGTTGTTGCTGCAGATCTTTTACCCAAACACCCCGTTGCACGACGGCGCGGTGGTCGTTCAGGGGACGCGTGTTGCTGCGGCGGCCTGCGTGATGCCATTGTCGGCCAGCGGCATCCTGAGCGCTTCGCCGGATCGTAAAATGGGCTTGCGCCACCGTGCGGCGTTGGGCATCTCGGAGGCCAGTGATGCCGTGGCGCTGGTGGTTTCCGAGGAGACCGGTGCGGTGTCCATCGCCCATGGAGGGCGGATGATCCGCCGCCTGGATGACGAGCGGTTGCGCAGTCTGCTCCAGGCGTTCTACCTGCCTCCGCCGCGGGAGCATGGCTGGCGCGTCTGGCTGCGCCGCCTGCTGCGCGTGTCGCCTCTGCCGGCAGCTGAGGAATAGCCCATGATCGTGATTAACTCGCTACGCTGGTTCAGCCGCAACCTGGGGCTGTTTTTCCTCTCGTTCATCCTGGCGGTAGCCGTCTGGCTGACCGCCGTGGTGACTACCGACCCAGACCTGGAACAGACGTACCCACAGCCGATCCCCATCGAGTATATTGGGCCGGGCGAGTCGTTCGTGGTGACGAACAAGCTGCCGACTGCTGTCCAGGTCTCCTTGCGCGCACCGCAATCCGTGTGGGATGCGCTGCTCGCGGATCGCAACGCCATTCAGGTCACGGTGGATTTGAGCGCGCTGGATACCGGCACGTATCAACTCGCGCCGCAGGTGATGGTGTCCGCCCATCCGGTGCGGGTCGAAAGCATTTCTCCGCAGAGAATCACGGTTGTCCTGGAGCCGCTGCTCACCCGCGAGGTGGCGATCACGCCGCAGGTCACCGGCGAACCGGCGCCGGGTTTCCAGGCGGCGCCGTTGCTGCTCAGCCGCAGTCGGGTCAGCGTGACCGGCCCCCAGTCGCTGGTGGAACGGGTGTCCGAAGCGCGGGTGGCGGTGGACATTTCTGGCGTGCGCGCGGACGTGAAGAGCGTGGTGCCGGTTCATCTGTTTGACGCGAACGGGGCGGAGGTCACCGGGCTGGCCGTCACCCCGCGCGAGGTACGGGTTACCCAGCCTATCCGTCAGTTGGGCGGCTACCGCGATGTGGCCGTCAAGGTGGTGATCACGGGCTCGGTGGCGTCTGGTTATCGCATCACCAACCTGACCGTTTCGCCGCCGGTGGTGACCGTGTCCTCCAGCGATCCGAAGCAGGTGAACGAATTGCCCGGTTTTGTGGAGACCGAGCCGCTTGACCTGACCGACGCGGTGGACGATCTGGACAAACGGCTGGCGCTGGCGTTGCCTGAAGGCATCTCTGTGGTGGGGGATCAAAGCGTGCTGGTTCATGTGAGCATTGCTGCGATCGAGGGTAGCCTGAACCTCTCGCTGCCGGTCGAAGTGATCGGTCTGGATCCCACGCTGCAGGCGACGCTCTCGCCGGAGACGGTGGATGTGATCGTCAGCGGGCCGTTGCCGGTGCTGGATACCCTGACCCCCGCCGACCTGCGTGTGACGGTGGACGTGAGTGGGCTGGGGGAGGGGGTGCATCAACTCGAACCGCAGGTGGAAGTGCTGAAAGAGCACGTATCGGTGGAGATCATCCTGCCTGCGACGGTGGAGGTCACCATTGGGCCGCAGCCCACCCCAACGGCCACGCCGACTGCCACGGTGACCCCTGGGCCGTAAGGGCCTGAAATGGAGCACGGATGACGCATGTCCACAGCGTTCTTTGGCTCGTCTGCGAAAAGTATGCAAGAGCAGAAATCGCACTATCGCCGGGGATTGAAATCCTCGGCTCGCCGGTGGCACAATTCCGCTGAAGCGGACTGTTGCAACCGCCTTCAGGCGGTTGCGGAACCCCGTAGCCAGTGGATTCATTCACTGGAGTCTGCTTTTTTGATCTGCGGGAATCCGCTCAATCCGCAGAATCCGCGTTCGATTATGAAGATGAACGCGATTTCTTCGCGACTGGAGTAGTGGACGATGGCAAAACCCATCGTGGCGCTGGTCGGGCGCCCGAATGTTGGCAAAAGCACCCTGTTCAACCGCTTGGCCGGGCAACGTCTGGCCGTGGTGGACGACACGCCGGGCACCACCCGTGATCGGCTGGTTACGGAGGCCGAATGGACGGGCGCGGTCTTCGATGTGGTGGACACGGGCGGCATTGACCCGACCTCTGCCCGGCAGGGAAGACAACCGCTTTCGATTGGCTCGGTGGAGTTCATCGAGCCAATCCGTCGTCAGGCCGAAGTCGCCATCCGCGAGGCGGATGCGGTGATCTTCCTGGTGGACGTGGAGAGCGGGGTCACGCCAGCCGACCGCGAGGTGGCCGAGATCTTGCGCCGCATGCAGCGCGAGCGGGATGGTCAACTCTGGCCGCCGGTGCTGCTGGCAGTCAACAAGTGCGACAACGCCGCGCGGCGCGACGAGGCCGTGGCCTTCTACGAGCTGGGTATGGGTGAGCCGTTTCCGATCTCCGCGCTGCACGGCATCGGCGTGGGTGACCTGCTCGATGCGTTGGTTGCCACCTTTGAGCAGCCTGGCGAGGAAGAGGAGGACGATTCGGTCAAGATCGCGATCGTGGGCAAGCCGAACGCCGGCAAATCCAGCCTGCTGAACCGCATCCTGGGCGAAGAGCGAGCGATCGTCAGCCCGATTGCCGGCACCACGCGCGACGCGATTGATACGCACCTGATCTACGAAGGCATCCCGATTACGCTGATCGACACTGCCGGCATCCGCCGCCGCGGACGCATCGAGCCAGGCGTGGAGAAGTACAGCGTGATCCGAGCCATCCGCGCCATCGAACGCGCCGACGTGGCCCTGCTCGTGGTGGACGCCACCACGGGGATCACCGCGCAGGACAAGCACATTGCGGGCTACATCCTGGATGCCTGGAAGAGCGTGATCGTGGTGGTCAACAAGTGGGACGCCCTCCCGAAGGATTCCCACACCATGGCGGAGTACACGCGGACGGTGCGACAGGAGTTGCGCTTTATGGATTATGTGCCGATGCTGTTCATCTCCGCGAAGACCGGTCGGCGGGTACACCAGGTGCTGCCCATGGCGTTGCGTGTGCAGGAGGAGCGGCTGACGCGCATCCCCACCGGGAAGCTCAACCGCATCCTGCAGAACGCCCAGGATCGACAGCCGCCGCCGGGACGTGGCGCCCAGCACCTGCGGATCTACTACGCCACGCAGACGCGCGTGGATCCGCCCACCTTCCTGCTTTATGTGAACAACCCCAACCTGATGCACTTCACCTACCTGCGCTATCTGGAGAACCGCATCCGGGAGGAGTACCCTTATCTGGGTACGCCGATCCGGCTGGTGCTCAAGGCGCGCAAACGGCGGTAGAAAACCGGCGCGCCGTCTGGTACGGCGCGCCTCATCGTGATCAAGAGGTTGTGTTATGGGACAACACTCCCCTCGTGCCCCCTGGTTGACCTGGGGGGTGGCTGCTTATGCGCTGATCACCCTGTGGGCGATCCTGAGCGCCATGCTCGGCCGTCCGCCGATCCCCTGGCTGACCATGGCGTTGACTGGCGCGGCCTTTGCGCTGGCGCTGGGACATGCCGTGTTGCGCCTGGGCTGGCGTGATGCGCTGATTTTCTGGGCGGTGACCTTTGCCGTCAGCCTGGCGTTCGAGAGTGTGGGGGTGCTCACCGGGCGGGTGTACGGCCCTTATCACTACACCGAACGCCTGGGGCCGAAAGTCTTCGGGCTGGTGCCGTTTGCCATCCCGGTAGCGTGGTTTATGATGACCTATCCGGCGTTTGTGATCGCCCGCTGGGTGACACCGTATCGCTTGCGTGGTGCTGCCCGTTTCTGGACACAGGCAGCGCTCACCGGGCTGATCATGACCGCCTGGGACCTGACCATGGATCCGATGATGGTGCAGTCGGGGCATTGGGTGTGGGAAGTGCAGGGGGCGTACTTCGGCGTGCCGGTGCAGAATTTCCTCGGCTGGTGGGTGACCGTCACGGCCACGGTGGTGCTCTTCCAGGCGATTTGCCGCGCGAGCACGCTGAAACCACCTCAGCACGGCGTCTTTGACCGGTTGAGCGTTCCTTTATACCTGATCACTGCCAGCGGCAACCTGTTTGCTGCCTGGATGAGCGGGCTGTATGGGCCGGCGTTGGTCGGTTTGTTTGCCATGCTCCCCTGGCTGCTCACCGGCTGGTGGGCGATGAGCTCTCTGGCCCTTTCCCCTGAAACTCTGGCAGGTTGAGGAACACGTCCGCGATGTGGGGGTCGAACTGTTTGCCGGCGTTCTCCCGGATCTCGGCCAGAGCGACTTCAACAGGTAGGGCCTTACGGTAGGGGCGATCGGAGGTCATTGCATCGAAGGTGTCGGCCACGGCGATGATCCGTGCGCCAAGGGGGATGTCTTCTCCCTTTAACCTGGCGGGATAACCGTTGCCGTCCCAGCGTTCGTGGTGGTGATACACCCAAGGTTCAATGGGCCGCAGGGCGTGTACCTGATGCACGATCTGTGCGCTGTAGAACGGGTGGCGGCGGATTGCTTCCCGTTCGATGGGGGTGAGCGGCGCGGGTTTGCGCAAGATGGCGTCCGGCACAGCGAGTTTCCCGGTGTCGTGCAGCAAACCGGCAAACTCCAGGCGCTGCACGGCCTCACCGTCCAGGCCCATGGCGCGCCCGATAGCGACGGCGTAGCGCGCCACGGACTCGGAGTGACCACGGGTGTAGGGATCGCGGGCGTCGATCGCGGCAGCCAGGGCGCGCACCACGTCTACGGAGAGCGTGCGCAGGTCGTCAAGCAGCAGGGCGCGCTGCAACGCGTTCGCGCCGATGTCTGCGATGGCGGTGAGCAGGGCCTGTTCTTCCTTGGTGAAGGTGCGGGGCCGGGTGTAACGTAGTTCCATCACGCCGATCACGCCGCCGCTGGTCGTCAGTGGCAACAGGATCCCTTGGGGTTGTAACACCGGCAACCCGCTTTCCAGCACGGCGGCCAGTGCTCCTTTGGGTTTGCGGCGCTGACCCGCCTGCACGACACAGGCGCCGCGTGCGGCCAGGCAGTGCAACTCGCGCTGCTCCAACAGCCAGAGTGTGCAGCAGTCCGCCTCTACGGCCAGCATCGCGTGATTCACCAGGGTCTCGGCGAGCAGGACAGGGGTCTCCGCTGCGCGGGTGCTCTCCACCACGGCAAACAGCAGGCGCATTTCGGCCAGGCGTTGCTGGACACTCCAGAATAGTTGTGCCCGGTGCACCGCGCCGCCGATTTGAGCGCCCAGGGCGGTCAGTAGGGCGCGCTCTTCATCGCTCAAGGAGCGCGGGCGTTCCCAGGTCAGCACCATCACGCCGACTGTACGTCCACCGGAGAGCAGCGGTGTGGCCGCTTCGTTCAGCGTCGAGGACTGAAGGGGCAGCCGATCTTCCCTGCCCTGGAAGACCGTTCGCCCGGCGCGGATGGCCTGCACCGGCAACCAGTCGGCGTCCTGCTCCAGGTGGATGGTCGGTGGCATGGTGGTCAGCACGCCCCGGCTGACGCGCATGGACAGCCGTTCGCCCAGCGGGTTGAGCAGGTAAATCGCCCCGCCGCTGGCCTGGGTCACCTCTTGCGAGGCCTGGAGCGCCTGATGAAGCACCTCGCCCAGTTCGAGCGACTGCGCTGCAGCGTGGTCGATGGCGTACAACGCCTGAAGTTCGCGCGTGCGCTGGGCCACAGTCTCTTCCAGCCGCTCGCCCCAGGCCGCCAGGGTGGCTTCTCGCTCGGCCAGTCGCTGGCGCAGGGTTTCCACGGCCTGCGCCAGTTCGGCGAGCTCGTCTTGCCCTTCCACAAACACGGGTTCGCTCAAATCGCCGTGCGTCAGGCGTTCCGTCGCATACAGCAGGCGATGGAGCGGACGGGTCACGCTCTGAGTGGTGATGGATACCAGCGCGATCGCCAGCACGCTGGCCGCAACCGCGAACAGCAGCACCTGTTGCGAGAGCCGCTCCAGGGGTAGTAGCAGTTCGGCAGCTTCCTGCTCGATGGCGACGCCCCAGGGAGCCACCGCGAGCGGTGCGAAAGCGATCACCTCGCGCTCGCCCTTGTGGGTCTCGCTCCAGGCGATCGTCGCCTGGCCCTCGATGATCAGTTGTTGCATCAAATCGGCGTGCTCGTTGCGCCGGAACTGGAGCGCGGTGTTCGAGTGTGCCAGGTCCAGCCCTTCCGCATCCACCAGGTGGGTGTAGGTGGTGCGTCCGGGTGGGGTGAAGTCCACCACGTGGCGGATCAACTCGCTGTGTGGGTCCACCACACCGCTCAGCGCGCCGATCACGTCCCCCTCATGGTTGAGGATGGGCGCGACGAGCAGAATGGCCGGGGTGTTTTCGATCAGGCCGTCGTGCACGCAACCGAACCCGGCCTTCCCGGTTCGTAACACCTGCCCCAGCGCCTCGCAGGGGAGCGGCTTCCCCAGCCAGGCTTCGTTCTCCGGCTGCATCCAGATCACCTGTCCCTGGTCGTCGGTGATCAGGATGGCGGCGAAACGGTCGAAGTTGTAAACCGATTGCAGGCCGGCGATCGCGTTTTGCAGGGATTCATCGTCGAGTGAGGCGACCGGATGGCTGGTCAGGCGCTGCAGCGCCCTCAGGCGTGCGTTCAGGGCGCGGTCGAGCTCGTCGGCGG
>CAYSXA010000131.1:0-8043 GCA_964435005.1 uncultured Anaerolineaceae bacterium
CGTGGACACCGGCCAGGTGCGCTGGCTGCACGATCTGGCCGACGATACCGCGCCCCCGCTCTGGAGCCCGGATGGCGCGTCGCTGGCGGTGCTCCACGGGACGGACAGCGGCCTGGAAGTGGTGGTAGCGCGTGTGGCGGATGGTGCAGTGATCTACCGTGGGGCGTTCGACGCGGACGCCTGGCAGCCGGCGCCGGACTCGCTGCTGGCCGCCTGGGATCGGAACTTCCCGCGCGAGGTGAGCAGTTTCTCCCGCTGCACCGCGCCGCCGATGGCCTGGCGCGCGGCGTCGCCCCCCGCCGACCTGGCCGGGCAACCCCTTCGCTTTAGCGTGCACACCAACGCCGGTTTCCACGATAACAGCGTGCTGGCCGAGGTGAGCATGGCGGACGGTCAGCGCCTGGGCGTGCTCGACCTGGGTGGCACCGAAAACACCTTCTGCCGCCGCTCGCCGGACGGGTTGCGCCTGGCCTATGCGCACTTCCCGAACGCAGCCAACGCGCAGGTCAGTGTGATCCGCCTGGCTGATCTGCGCGACCTGGCGCACCCGCGCGATCTGGCCTACGCCTACGTGCCATTCCTCGCCTTCTCCCCCGATGGCGGTCGGCTGGCAGTGCTCGGTAGCCGCTCGCAGACGACCGCCGCCGGCGTGGTCTCGGTGTTCGACGCGACGACCGGCGCACTGCTCTGGGAGTCCATCCCGCTCCCCAATGGGGATTTCCCGCTCTCACTGGTGTGGCGACCGGACGGAAATGCGCTGGCTGTGGTGGGGAACCGGTTCAAATCACCCTATGTCTGGGTGCTCGACGCGTCCGACGGGACGCTGCTCATGGACGAGGCCCTGACCGAACGCTATCAGCCCCAGCCGGGCTCGCCGCTGGCGGATTGGGGGGTGGTCTTTCCTTTGAATGTCTCCTGGGGGGTGAACGCCTGCGAGCCGCCGTAAAAAAACTGACAGGTCTTCCAAGACCTGTCAGGTTTTTATTACCAGCCGCCTTCCAGCCGCAGGACGTGCCGTTCGGGCAGGCCGGCGGCGCGCATCCGTTCCTGAACTTCGTACACGTCGTACTCCACCCGGCGGTATTCCCACAGGTGGCTTTCCGTGTCATACAGCGCGTAGGCCGCGCGGGGGTCGCGGTCGCGCGGCTGACCGACCGAGCCGGGGTTCAGTATGACACGCCCGTTCAGGACGACGGTCTCATTCGGCTCCGGCACGATCTTGCGCGCCAGGCGTGCGTTCTCTTTCAGGTGGTACATCACTGGCAGGTGTGTGTGTCCCACGAAGCAGTACGGGGTGCTGAGGTAGCGGAAGTTCATGGTCGCCGTGTGGCGATCCAGGATGTATTCCCAGACCGGCTCGCGGGGGCTGCCGTGCGTGATGGTCACGTCGTCCAGCACGATGCGCTCTGGCAGGTCGCTGAGGAAGTCGAACGCCTCGCCGTCCAGGTGCTCGCGCGTCCAGTACACCGCGAAGCGCGCTTCCCGGTTGAAGGCGCTGATGTCCAGGTCGTCCAGCACGGCGGCATCGTGGTTGCCGCGCACGCATTGCAGGCCGGGCAATTCGCTGACCAGACGCACACATTCGTTTGGATCGGGGCCGTAATCCACCAGGTCGCCAAGGCACCACACCGATTCATATTCCCCTGCGGCATCGTCCAGTACCGCCTTCAATGCCGTCAGATTGGCGTGAATATCGGAGATCACAAGAACTTTCATGGTGGGAGGGTCTTCTTTCTCGGCCAGGCCGGTTTCCCCTTGCCAACACACTTTGCAAAGTTGAGAAGATTTTA
Source organism: uncultured Anaerolineaceae bacterium (assembly GCA_964435005.1). Taxonomy (GTDB): domain Bacteria; phylum Chloroflexota; class Anaerolineae; order Anaerolineales; family DRMV01; genus CAYSXA01. Next base: position 1,791 of record CAYSXA010000131.1, read on the forward strand.
CACCGCTTCCCAGATATGGTACAGACCCAATCGTCCGTTTTCGCCGTCCGAGCGGAAGCGCTCCAGTACGCGGAAGCCGCTCGCGGCGGCCAGTGTGGCCAGTTCATCTTCCTGGCACAGGTGGACGTAGCGCAACCCCTCGCCGCCATGCCGCCAGTCGATCAGATAGTCACCTGCGTCTACCTGGTCGGGGCGCAGGCCGACGCGCTCCCATGGCTGGACGCGCGCACGCAGGCGGGGGCTGTCCAGGAACATCCAGTGGGAGTGGCAAAACAACCCGCCGGGGGGCAGCAGGTCGCGCACGTGCTTCACCACGGCGCGGCGCAGGGCCTTCCCCGGCAGATGGTGGAGCACCGCGAAGGCGACCACGCAGTCGAAGGTCGGCAGCGGCAGGTCGGCAGCCCAGTCGGGCGCCGCCAGGTCGCGGTGCAGGAAGGTGAACCGGTCGGGGGGCAGGCCGGCGCGGGCGAGCGCCAGGAAGCCCTCGCTGGCGTCCAGGCCGAGGTAGCGCCCCTGGAAGCCGTGCGCCGCCAGCGCGCGCGCCAGGTTGCCGTTGCCGCAACCCAGGTCGAGCACCGTCCCGTTCAGGGGGATGCGCTCGCCAATCAACCGCCGCACGCCAGGCTGCACCCGTCCGCGCGTGGCGGCGAAGGGTGCGGCGAAAGTCTGGTAGAATTCCTGATTGAGTTGCAACAGTCGCTGCGCGGTCTGGCTGTCCATGTGGATGATTATAACAGCCGGAACGTGCTTTATGTCCCTCACCCCTCTCCCCTGCGGCCTGATGGCCGCTTCCCTCCTCCCCTCTCCCGGTGGGGGAGGGTGAGGGATGCCCTATCCGGTCAGTCGTGAACACAATTGCGTGACTCGATGGATGACGCTACGATGAAATCCCGCGCACGCGCCTGGGAACGGGCGCGGCGTTACTCGCCCGAAGTGATGCAGCGCGCTTGTGAGGCGCTGGAGGCTGTGCGCGCGGGCATGTCCGTGGAGCAGGCCATCCGGAAGCACCCTTTGCCCGGCGGCGGACACCTGGGCAAGCATGCGCTGGTCGCGGCCTACCGCCAGATGATCGCGCGCGGCGAAATCGTCGAAGACCCCGCGCTGCTGGCGCGCATCCGCATGAAGCCGGTGCGCACGCTGTCCGGCGTGACCGTGGTCACGGTGCTCACCAAGCCGTACCCCTGCCCCGGCGAGTGCATCTTCTGTCCGACGGACGTGCGGATGCCCAAGAGCTACCTTCCGGACGAGCCGGGGGCGATGCGCGCCTACCAGCAGGCGTTCGACCCCTTCCGCCAGGTGAGCGTGCGGCTGCAATCGCTGGAAGCTGTCGGGCATCCCACGGACAAAATCGAGTTGCTCATCCTGGGCGGCACGTGGAGCGCCTACCGCCGCGATTACCGCGAGTGGTTCCTCAAACGCTGCCTGGACGCGCTGAACGGGGTGGAATCCGCCACGCTGGCCGAAGCCCAGGCGCGCAACGAGACCGCGCCGCACCGCAACGTGGGGCTGGTGGTCGAGACCCGTCCCGACCACGTGACACCGCGCGAAATCGCCCACCTGCGGCAACTCGGCGTGACTAAAGTGCAGTTGGGCGCGCAGAGCCTGGACGACCGCATCCTGGCGCTCAACCGGCGTGGGCACACGGTGGCTGACCTGCGGCGTGCGGTGGCGTTGTTGCGCGCAGCGGGGTTCAAGATCGTGCTGCACTGGATGCCCAACCTGCTTGGCGCCACGCCCGAATCCGACCGTGTGGACTTCACCCGGCTGTGGGATGGGCTGTGCCCGGATGAGATCAAGATTTACCCTACGCAGTTGCTGGAAAACGCCGACCTGTACACCTACTGGCAACGCGGTGAGTATCAGCCGTACACCACTGAAGAACTGGTGCACCTGATTGCAGACATCAAACCGACTATCCCGCGCTATTGTCGCGTTAACCGCGTGATTCGCGATATCCCGTCCACGCACGTGGTGGCGGGGAACAAGCGCACCAGCCTGCGGCAGGACGTGCGGCGCGAACTGGCGCGGCGCGGGCAACGGTGCGAGTGCATCCGTTGCCGGGAGGTGCGCGGCCAGGCGGTGCAGCCCGAATCGCTGCGCCTGGATGACCTGGTATACCGCGCGGACTTCGCCGAGGAGCACTTCCTGTCCTTCGTTACTCCGGACGACCGGCTGGTGGGCTTTTTGCGGCTTTCGTTGCCGGAGACCGGCGCGCCGGAGATCGGCCTGCGCGACCTGGACGGCGCGGCGATCATCCGCGAGGTGCACGTGTACGGCCCATCGTTGCCGGTGGGGGAGGAGCAGCACGGCGCGGCGCAGCACATCGGCCTGGGTACGCGGTTGATACGTCGGGCAGAGGCCATCGCACGCGCACGCGGCTTCCGTCGCCTGGCGGTCATTGCCGCCATCGGCACGCGCCGTTACTACCTGGAGCGGGGCTTTCAGCGGGGGGAGACGTATTTGATTGCGGATTTGTGAGTCCGCGGAGTAGCGCAACCTGAGTTTCGGATAACTTATCGAAGACGGTTCCCGCCTTGAGCGGAGACCGCGCAGCGGTCGTAGTCGAAACGCGAGATGGCCTCTTCTCGCTTCGACTTTGTATGGCTTCCGCCGTACTCCGCTCAGCGAGGGGTTATGGGATGCTTATCCGAAACTGAGGTTAGCGCAGGTTTTTTCGGTGAAATGCCCGTGGGGAACGTGTTGGAGCCAGCAGCGTTACCGACGTGACGCGCCGAACTGCAAGCCATAAGTTGCAATCCCGAAGGCCACAGCCACGTTGAGTGAGCGTTTCACGCCGTGCATCGGCAGGAAGAAAGCTGCGTCGCAGCGCGCCAGCAGGGCAGGGTCAACGCCGGTCACTTCGTTGCCCACCACCAGGACGGTTGGCGTGGTGCGCGGCGGGGCGTCGAACAGGGAAATGGCCCCCGGTGTGTTCTCCAATGCCCACAAATGGATGCCCTGGGCGCGCAATTCGTCCGCCAGGCGCACCGCGTTCGGGTGATACGACCACGCCACCGCGTGCTCCGCGCCGAGCGCGGTCTTGGGCAGCTTGGGGTGTTCCGGCGTGGCGGTCGTGCCGCACAGATACAGGTGCGCCAGCCCGGCCCCGTCCGCGATGCGGAAGATGGAGCCTACGTTGAACACCGAGCGCAGGCTGTCCAGCAGCGCGGAGAGCGGCGGCTGGGGTGGGCGGTCGGCGTGCGCTTCGAACGTCGTTCGGGCCGTTTCATGCCGCAGTACCTCACCGCAGCGAGGGCAGATCGCTGGCGGCGTCTCGCCCGGTGGCACAGGGAAGCGCAGTTTGCAATCGGCGCCGGTGCATTCGCAAATCAGGTAGTCCACGGCGTGCCCTCCTCGACCACGGGCAGCACGAGCGGCGTGGCGGTCTTTGGATGGGGGATGACCTGCACGGGGGTGTGGAAGGCGCGACGCAGCCAGTCGGCGGTGAGCACCTCGGCGGGAGACCCCATGGTGAGCAGCCGCCCACCCACCAGCAGCGCCACGCGGTCGGCGTACAACCCGACCTGGTTCAGGTCGTGCAGCGCCATGAGCACCGCCCAACCCTGCTGATGCGCCAGCGCGCGCACCAGTTTCAAGAAGGTAGTCTGGTGTTCCAGGTCGAGGTAGGTGGTCGGCTCGTCGAGCAGCAGCGCCTGCGGCTCCTGCGCCAGCGCGCGCGCGAGCAGCACGCGCTGTTGCTCGCCGCCGGAGAGCGTCTCGATGCGGCGGTTGGCCAGGCCGGCGAGCGAGGTGCGCGCCAGCGCGTGGCGCACCTGCTCGCGGTCGTGCGCGGATGGCCGTCCCGACCAGGGCAGGTACGGCGTGCGCCCCAGCATCACGGTTTGATAGACGGTGAAGGCGGGCGGCAGATGGCGCGCCTGGGGCACCACGGCGATCCGTTGCGCGCGCTCGCGCGGGGAGAGGGTTGGCAGGTCACGCCCGTCCAGCGTCACTCGCCCGTGGGCGATGGGGAGCACGCCGCTTACCGCGCGGATCAGGGTGGACTTCCCCGCGCCGTTCGGGCCGATCAGAGCGACCACCTCCCCGGCGTCCACGCGCAGCGAGACGCCGCGCAGCGCTTCCGTCGGGCCATATCGAACGGTCAAAGCCTGGATGTTCAGCATGGTGGTTTGGTTTTACCACAGAGGCACGGAGGGCACAGGGAGTTTTCTTTGTGGGACATCAGGTGCCTCTCTGAGTGCTCTGCGCCTTTGTGGTTAAAAGTACACCTGCGAGCGGGTGCGGCGCAGGATGAGCAGAAAGAACGGCGCACCGGCCAGCGCGGTGATGATGCCCACAGGGAGCACCTGCGGGGCGATAAGGGTGCGCGCCAGCAGGTCGGCGAGCAGCAGCGCCCAGGCGCCGCCCAGCGTGGAGAGCGGCAGCAGATGGCGGTGGTCGTTGCCCCAGAGCATCCGCATCCCGTGCGGAACCATCAGGCCAATGAAACCGATGATGCCGGAAAAGGCCACTGCTGCCGCCGTTGCCAGGGACGCCGCGCCGATGAGCAGCCACTTCACCTGTTCCACGCGCAGGCCGAGTTGCTGTGCCTGCTCCTCGCCGAACTGGAGCACGTTCAGCGCGTGGCCGGAAGTCAGCAGTATGCCCAGGCCGAGCGCCACGTAGGGCAGTACCGCCCAGAGCGGTTCCCATCCGCTCAGCGCGCTGCCGCCCATCAACCAGGCGATCGCGCGCCGCAGTTCGCTTTGCGAGCGCAGCATGAGGAACGAGGTCAGCGCAGAGGCCAGCGCGTTGACGGCCACCCCGGCCAGGATCAGTGTGCTGATTGGCAGGACGTGGTTCACCCGCGCCAGTTGATACACCAGCACCACGGTAAGCAACGCGCCAAGAAAGGCCGCTGCTGGAACGGCAAACATCCCGCCGAGCGTGGATGGCCAGCGCAGACTCATCGCTGCCACGGCACCCAGCCCCGCGCCTGAGGCCACGCCCAGCAGAAAGGGGTCGGCCAGCGGGTTGCGGAACAACCCCTGGTAGGCGGCACCGCTGCCGGCCAGAGCTGCGCCGGTCACCGCAATGAGCAGCGCGTGCGGCAGGCGCAGATCGAACAGAATCACCGCGTAGGTCTTCCACGGCGTGGCGGCGGGCAGCGTGCCGAGCGCCTTCCACCAGAGCAGCCGCCCTAACGCCCCCGGTGGAATGGCGACCGAACCCACGGCCACGCTCAGCACGAGCGCGGCCAGCAGCAGGCCGAGGTTCAGCAGCCAGGGGAAGGGGCGGGAGCGTTTCATAAGGGAAGGGTAACTTTTTCGCCCCTCACCACCCAGTTCCGGGCGGCGAGGGGCTAGAGGATTCCTTTAGGGTGTGCAGACCAGAGCAACCGTGTCAGCGGACACCGTGGCTGGCGGGCTGGCGCAGAAGACGTCCGGGTGCAACAGCACCGCCAGCGTCTCCAGGCCGTCCACCAGGCGCGGGCCGGGGCGGCTGAACAGGTTGCCGTCCACGGGGAAGACCTGGCCGTTTTGCACCGCGCTCAGCGCGTCCCAGCCGGCGCGTTGCGCCACGGATTCCGGCGTCACGCCCCAGTTGGCGTCGCCCAGCAGGATCACGTCCGGGTTCTTGGTGAGCAGGGCTTCCAGGCTGAGTTGCGCCCAGGCGCTGTCCAGGGAAGCGCCCAGGTTCTGCGCGGCGGCCATTTCGATCAATGTGGTGATGAACGTGCCGGGGCCGGGAGTCCAGGGCGCGTTCGGGTCGCTGCCATCCAGTTCGTAGAACACCAGCGGTTGCTCCTCCACGCCCTCCAGCGCAGCGACCACCGCGTCCACGCGGGCGCGCAATTCCTCGGCCAGCGCGGCGGCTTCATCCGCGTGGCCGGTCAGCGCGCCGACCGTCTCCAGGTTGGCATACATGCCTTCCAGGTCGGTCGGGTTGCCGACCACGAACACGGTCACCCCCAGGTCTTCGAGCGACTGGATGAACTCCGGCGCGTTGATGTCCGCTGCGAGCACCAGGTCGGGTTCCAGCCCGACGATGGCCTCGGTGTTGTACTCGCCGAATGAGCCGCCCACGTCGGTCAGGTCGAGCGCTTCGGTGGGGTAGTCGGAGAAGGTGTCGCGCCCCACCACCTGCGCCCCGGCGCCGACCGCGAACAGGATTTCTGTGTTCGACGGCGCGAGCGAGACCGCGCGCTGCGCGGGCGCGGCCAGGGTGATTTCGCGTCCCCAGCCGTCGGTCAGGGTGATGGGTTCCGGGGTGGGGGTGGCGGTCGGTGCCGGGGTCGCCGTGGGCTCCGGCG
>CAYSXA010000132.1:0-7955 GCA_964435005.1 uncultured Anaerolineaceae bacterium
TTCCAGCCCTGGTCGCCTTCCTCGAAGCCGGCGTTGGGCAGCCGATTGGGGAGGTCGGGCGCAGCGGCGCGGGTCAGGTCGCGCACCTGGAGCGGCCAGTTGGGGGCGATGGGTACGTCCTGGCCCTCGACGGTCAGCGCCACGGCACGTCCCTGGGCGTCCAATGTCAGCGACAGCCCGTCGCCCGTGGTCAGGCACACCCCGCCGTCGGCGAGCGGTTCGACGCTTCCCGGCCCGGCGGGGGGTGTGGATGTCGGCACGGGCGGAGGCGAGAGGGTCGGCGTGGAGGAAGAGGACACGCGCCGCCCGCCGCAGGCGGTGAGCAGCAGAATCGGGCACAGGGCCAGGAGAGCAAGTTTTCGGAGCATCCGGCCTCCGGGTAAGGTAAGATGCCACCAGTGTAACTTATGGGGGTAATGCGCCGGTTATCGGGATGTAAACCCGCGGTAACAAAAGGAAAACGACTGCGGGGGGAGCGAAGAAGGTCTGTGAAGTCCCCTTGGATGCAGAAAGAGGAAAGTGTATTATCCCTTCTTCTCTTTGCCGTTGCGGCGCAGTGCGCGCAAAAAGGCCAGTGCGGCGGCGGCCCTGGCCTGCCCTTCAGCCACCACACGGTCAGCCAGGGTGCGGGCGCGCTCCAGGCGCACCAGCGGTTCCGTGGGAGTGAGTTCGTACAATTCGACCAGCACGCCGTGGGTGCTCTCCGGGTGGATGAAGGCGATCTTCTTGCCGCCTGTGCCGATGGTGGGCTGTTCGTTGATCAGCCGCACGCCTTTGGCCTTCAGTTCGGCCAGCGCGCCTTCGATGTCGTCCACCTCGAAGCAGATGTGGTGCATCCCCGGGCCGCGCTTCTTCAGGTAGCGCGCGATGCCGGATTCGTCGTCCGTAGGCTTGACCAGTTCTACCTCGCTCTCGCTGGTGGGCAGGAAGGCCACCACCGCCTGCTGGTCGGGCACGTCCTCTACGTGCGAGAGTTCCAGCCCCAGCGCGTCGCGCCAGAAGCCCAGCGCGGCCTCGATGTCGTCCACCACGATGGCGACGTGGTCGATGCGTTTGATTTTCGGCATGAGCATTTCTCCTGCTACAGCATCGGTGGCTGATACTCACCCCAGGTCTGGCGCAGCACGCCGCAGATTTCGCCCAGCGTGGCGTAGGCCTCCACCGCCTCGATGAACAGCGGCATCAGGTTGTCCGAGCCGCGTGCGGCGCGCTCGATGCGGGACAGCGCGGCGCTCACGCGGGCGTTGTCGCGTTCCCGGCGCAGCGTCGCCAGCCGTTCGCGTTGCTGCGCTTCGACGGCGGGGTCCACCTGCAGCCGTTCCAGCGTGACCTCCTCCTCCACCTGGAAGGCGTTCACCCCGACCACAATCTGCTCGCCGTGCTCCACCGCCTGCTGATAGCGGTAAGCGGATTCCTGGATTTCGGTCTGGATGTAACCGCGCTCGATGGCGGCCAGTGCGCCGCCCATCTCGTCAATGCGGACGATGTACTCCTCCGCGCGACGTTCGATCTCGTCGGTCAGGTACTCAATCAGATACGAGCCAGCGAGCGGGTCGATGGTGTCCGCCACGCCGGATTCGTAGGCGATGATCTGCTGGGTGCGCAGCGCCACGCGCACGGAATCCTCGGTCGGCAGCCAGAGTGCCTCGTCCATGCTGTTCGTGTGCAGCGACTGCGTGCCGCCGAGCACCGCCGCCAGCGCCTGGAGCGTGACGCGCACCACGTTGTTCACCGGCTGCTGCGCGGTGAGCGTGGAGCCAGCGGTCTGGGTATGGAAGCGCAGGCGCAGCGCGCGCGGGTCATCGATCTGGAAGCGCTCGCGCAGCAGGCGCGCCCACAGCCGCCGCGCGGCGCGGAACTTGGCGATTTCTTCCAGAAAGTTGTTGTGTGCGTTGAAGAAGAAGGACATCTGGCGGGCGATGGCGGTCACGTCCAGCCCGATGTCCTGTGCCGCCTGCACGTAGGCCAGCCCGTTCGCCAGGGTGAAGGCGACTTCCTGGACGGCGGTCGCGCCCGCTTCGCGGATATGGTAGCCCGACACGCTGATGGTGTTCCAGCGCGGCACTTCGCGCGTGCAGAAGTCGAACACGTCGGTGATCAGCCGCATGGACGGCCTGGGCGGGAAGATGTACGTGCCGCGCGCTACGTATTCCTTCAGGATGTCGTTTTGAATCGTGCCGCGCAGACGGCGCACGTCGGCGCCCTGCTGCTTCGCCACGGCGATGTACATCGCCAGCAGCACCGCCGCCGGCGCGTTGATGGTCATGCTGGTGGAGACCTTCTCCAGCGGGATGCCGGCGAACAGCGTCTCCATGTCCGCCAGCGAGGAGATGGAGACGCCCACCTTGCCGACCTCGCCCGCCGCCATGGGGTGGTCGGCGTCGTAGCCGATCTGGGTGGGCAGATCGAAGGCCACAGAAAGGCCGCTTTGCCCCTGCTCCAGCAGGTAACGGTAGCGGCGGTTGGATTCCTCGGCGGTGGCGTAACCTGCGTACTGGCGCATCGTCCAGAAGCGACCGCGATACATGGTCGGTTGCACGCCGCGCGTGAAGGGCGGCTCGCCAGGGAAGCCGAGTTTGTCCATGTAGTCCGGGTCGGAGTCGGGCGGCAGCAGCAGGCGCGGCAGTGGGATGCCCGATGTGGTCTCGAACTGCTCGCGGCGCTCCGGGAAACGGTCGAGCACCGGCTTGAGCACCTCACGTTCCCAACGTTGGCGTTCCTGTTCCAGAGACATGGCACGTTCCTTGACTATCGGGGATGGAAGCTCACCCCTCCCCCGCCGCGCCTCGATTGCGGGCGTCTACGGGCTCAGCCCTCCGCTCGGCGCGGCTCCCCCTCCCCTCCCTTGCAAAGGGAGGAGGGTGGGGAGAGTTTCGCTACGGCTAGTATACCTGATTCCCGACTTGGGATATAATCCCTCTGATGGAACGCGAAGAGGCCGCTTCCCCCCCGGTGACCGCCTATCTTCCGCCCGCCCTGTTGCTGATGTTGCTTGGCTGGGGCGGGCTGGCCTGGGTGGTCACGCAGACTGAACCCACGCTGGGGCCGCGCTGGGCGTTCTTCTTCCTTGTGGTGGTAGGCGGCGCGGGTACGGCATTGCCGTTCGTGGCGTTGCTTCACCACCGCTTCGACCCAGTGGGGCCGGGCGTGGTGCAGCGGCAGGCCATCGAGTTCGGCGTGTACCTGGCGACGCTGGCCTGGCTGCAACTGGGACGGGTGTTCTCCGTCGGACTGGCGCTCTTTCTGGCGGCGGGGGTCGTGGCGGTGGAGTGGGTGTTGCGGCTGCGCGAGCGGCTGCAAACGGACGGGACATGACGCGTTTTCGTGAACTTCCTTCGGTGGATCGCCTGCTGCGCACCGAGACGGCGGCCTTTCTGATCGCCGAGTTTGGGCGTCCGCTGGCGTTGGAGGCGTTGCGTGCGGTGCTGGATGAGACGCGGCAAGACCTGGCGGCAGGTGCGGAGACCGTCCCGGCAGTGGATACGCTGCTCGTGCAGGCGGAAGCCCGGCTACGCGCCTGGACGCAGCCCACGCTGGAGCCGGTTATCAACGCCACGGGGGTGATTCTGCACACCAACCTGGGACGCGCACCGCTCAGCCCGGCGGCGCAGCAGGCAGTGGTGAACGCGGCGAAGGGATACATCACGCTGGAATACGACCTGGCGCGCGGGCAGCGCGGCTCGCGGCACGTCCATGCGGAGGCACTGCTCACCCGCCTGACGGGCGCGGAGGCGGCGCTGGTGGTGAACAACAACGCCTCGGCGGTGCTGCTGGCGCTCACCGCGCTCGCCCGTCGGCGGCGGGTGCTGATCGCCCGCACACAACTTGTGGAAATCGGCGGCGGCTTCCGTGTGCCGGACGTGATGCAGCAATCCGGCGCGAAACTGGTCGAAATTGGCACCACGAACCGCGTGCATCTGCAGGATTACGAACGGGCGCTCGCTGAGCAGCCGATTCGTCTGGTGATGCGTGCCCACCGCTCGAACTTCCGCATCCTGGGCTTCCACGCCGAACCGTCGTTCTCGGAGATCGTCGCCCTGGCACACCGCTACGGCGTGCCGCTGGTGGACGATCTCGGCTCTGGCTCGCTGCTGGATACGGCGGACTTCGGCATGGAGCATGAGCCGATGGTGCAGGAATCGCTGGCTGCCGGGGCCGACCTGGTGTGCTTTTCGGGCGATAAACTACTCGGCGGCCCGCAGGCAGGGCTCATCGTCGGGCGCGCCGACCTGGTGGCGAAACTGAAGCGGCACCCGCTCACCCGTGCTTTGCGCCCCGATAAACTGTGCCTGGCGGCGCTCTCCGCCACGTTGCTGCATTACCTGAAGGACGAGGCCACCAGCCAGATTCCCGTCTGGCGCATGATCAGCACTCCGGCGGAGATGATTCGCATGCGCGCGGATGCCTGGCAGGCGGAACTCGGCTTCGGCGAGGTGTGGCGCGGCCAGTCTACCGTAGGCGGCGGCTCGTTGCCCGGCGAAACGCTCCCCACCTTCCTGCTCGCCTTGCCGGTGGAGCGCCCGCAGCAGACGCTCGCCACCTTGCGTGCCCAGCAACCGCCCATCATTGCCCGTGTGAAGAACGACCACGTGGTGCTTGACCCGCGCACCGTGCTCCCCGAACAGGACGGCGCCCTGCTCGTCGGGGTGGCGAATGCCCTGGGGCGGTGATTTCTGAGGTGGCAGATGTTTCAAAGGTGCCAGAGGGTTCAAGGGTTCAGAAGAACTTGAGGATCCTGAGGAGTCCCTTCAACTGACGCAATCAATGCAACCAATCGAAACCTCCACAACCAATGAACCAATAAACCAACGAAAAGTGCAACCAACCCTATGAAAAGCGACATCGATTCCCTCCTCTCCCAACACGATTTAGACGCCCTCCTGGTCATCGGGCCGGCGCAGCACAACCCGCCCATGACCTACCTGACCGGCGGCGGACACCTTACCCATGCCGTGCTGGTCAGGCGGCGCGGCGAGGAACCGGTGCTGTTCTATCAGCCGATGGAGCGTGAGGAGGCCGCCGCCACTGGCCTGTCCACACGCGACCTGAGCGCTTATCCGTATCAGGATTACCTCAAGCAGGTGGAAGGCGACCATGCGCTGGCGCAGGCGCTGCGCTATCGCGCGCTGCTGACCGACCTGGGGCTGACGCAGGGGCGCGTGGTGCTGGAAGGCCGGGTGAACCTCGGCCCGGCGTTCGCCGTCTTCACCGCGTTGCAGCGGTTGATGCCCGATCTGGAACTCGTGGGGCAAAGCGGCGACTCGGTGCTCATGCAGGCGCGTGCCACGAAGGACGAGGCCGAAGTGGCGCGCATCCGCCGCATGGGGCAGATCACCACCACTGTGGTTGGGCGCGTGGCGGACTTTTTGAGCAGCCAGCGAGCGAAGGACGGCCTGCTGGTGGACGCTGACGGCCAGCCGATCACCATTGGCGAGGTCAAGCGGCGCATCAACCTCTGGCTGGCGGAACTCGGCGCGGAGAACCCCGAAGGCACGATTTTCGCCCAGGGACGCGACGCGGGCATCCCCCACAGCACGGGCGACCCCGACCAGCCGCTGTGCCTGGGGCAGACCATCGTGTTCGACATCTTCCCCTGCGAGGCGGGCGGTGGCTACTTCTACGACTTCACCCGCACCTGGTGTCTGGGCTACGCGCCCGACGAGGCGCTGGCGCTGTACGAGGACGTGCGCGCGGTGTACGAGCAGGTGATGCGCCAGTTGCAGCCCGGCGACCTGTGCAAGAAGTACCAGGAGCGTACCTGCGAACTGTTCGAGGCGCAGGGACACCCCACCGTGCGCAGTGCGCCGCGCACGCGGCAGGGCTACGTCCATAGTCTGGGGCACGGCCTGGGGCTGGACGTGCACGAAGCACCCTGGTTCGGCAGCAACGCCTCGGAACGCGACCGCCTCAGTCCCGGCGTGGTGGTGACCATCGAGCCCGGCCTGTACTACCCGGGGCGCGGCATGGGCTGTCGTCTGGAGGACACCGTCTGGGTGCGCCCGGACGGGACGTTCGAGGTGCTGGCGGAGTATCCGCTCGACCTGGTGATTCCGGTCAGGCAGGGATAATGGACACCTTGCGCATTCTGGGCATTGAATCCTCGTGCGATGAGACCGCCGCCGCCGTGGTGGAGGACGGGCGGCGTATTCTCTCGAACGTGGTCGCCTCGCAGGTGGACTTGCACGCGCAGTTCGGCGGCGTGTTCCCTGAAGTCGCCTCGCGCCAGCACATCCTGGCGATCGTCCCGGTGGTGGAGCAGGCGCTGAAGGAGGCGCACCTCAGCCTGGCGGATGTGGATGCGATCGCGGTCACGCGCGGGCCGGGGTTGCCCGGTTCGCTCGCTGTGGGGCTGAACATGGCGAAGGGGCTGGCGCTGGGCAGCGGCAGGCCGCTGGTGGGCGTGAACCACCTGGAAGCCCATCTGTATTCGGCCTGGCTGTATTTCGCCGACCAGCCGCCCGTGCCCGAACCGGCGTTTCCGCTGCTGGCGCTGATCGTCTCCGGCGGGCACACGGAACTGGTGCTGATGCGCGACCACCTGACCTACAAGCGCCTGGGCGGCACGCGCGACGACGCCGCCGGCGAGGCGTTCGATAAGGCGGCGCGCCTGCTTGGCCTGGGCTACCCCGGCGGGCCAGCCATCCAGCGCGCGGCGGAGGATGGCGATCCCGAAGCGGTGCGCTTTCCCCGTCCGCTGTTGCCCGATACCTGGGATTTCTCCTTCAGCGGGCTGAAGACCGCGCTGCTGCGCGTGGTGCGCGACCTGGAGCGCAGGCAGAACCCGTTGCCGGTGGCCGACCTGGCGGCCAGTTTCCAGGCGGCGGTAGTGGACACGCTGGTGCAGAAGACCCTGCTGGCGGCGGAGCAATTCGGAGCGCGGAGCATCCTGGTCGCGGGCGGCGTATCGGCCAACCGCCCGTTGCGCCAGGCGTTGACCGCCCGCGCGCCCGTGCCGGTGCACATCCCGCCGCTGGTGTTGTGCACCGACAACGCGGCCATGATCGCCGGCGCGGGCTACCGCCGCTTCCTTCGGGGGCAACACGACCCGCTGGACGTGGACGTGTTGCCGAACTGGCCGTTGTCGGAGTTGTGACCTCACCCACCCTGACGCTATGCGCCATCCCTCCCTCTCCGCCGGCGGAGAGGGAGGGGAAAGGGGAGGGAGAGGTTGTGGAAAAGCAACGCTGGGTGACCTTGCCACAAACTGGATGTGTGAGCAGGTGCTCCGCACAGCAAGGCGATTCTAGGGAGAGACCATGAACGTGCGATCGGAGATTGGGCTGACGTTCGACGATGTGCTGCTGGTTCCGCGACGATCCAGCCTGCGCAGCCGTTCCGAGGCCGATCCTTCGGTGGAATTGTTCCCCGGCATCCGCCTGGCGATTCCCATCCTGAGCGCCAACATGGACACAGTGACTGAAGCCGAAATGGCTATCGCGATGGCGCAGCAGGGCGGGTTGGGCATCATCCATCGCTTCATGACCATTGAACATCAGGCGGCAGAGGTGGCACGCGTCAAACGCTCGGAGAGTTTCGTGGTGGAGCAGCCGTTGACCATCGCGCCGGAGGCCACGGTGGGCGAGGCGAAGCGCCTGCTGCAGGAGGCGAAGATTGGTGGGCTGCTGGTCACCGATCCCGATGGCCGGTTGGTAGGGATGATCACCGCGCGCGACGTGCTGTTCGCATCCGATGATGCCGCGCCGGTGCGCCGTGTGATGACACCGCGTGAGCGGCTGGTGGTCGCTTCGGCGGATGAGACGCTGGAATCCGCTCGCCTGACGCTGCACGAGCACCGCCTGGAGAAATTACCGCTGGTGAATGGTCAGGATCAGGTGGTGGGGCTGATCACCGCCAAAGACATCATCAAACTGGCGCGGCACCCGCAGGCGGTGAAGGACGCCAAAGGTCGCCTGTGCGTGGGGGTGGCGGTGGGGGTGAAGCCGTCTGATATGGAT
>CAYSXA010000133.1:0-7860 GCA_964435005.1 uncultured Anaerolineaceae bacterium
CGCCCACCACCCCTTCCCCAGAGGTGGCGGTACTTGTGGGTAATCACCAGAAATGTTTGGGTAGCAGGGGACGCAGGCGGCGGGCCAGGGCGCGGGCAGCGGGGGTCTGGTTTTCCAGACGGCGCAGCAGGTAGGCCGCTTCGGATGGCCAGCGCTCGGCCAGCGCGGTCAGCAGGCGTTCCAGTTCGGGGCGCAGAGGCATGAGCGGACGTTTCAGCAGGGGGGTGACCATCCGCACCAGCGGTGGCAGGTTCTCGAAGGCCGGTTCGCGAATCAGGGCGGTGAGCAAGTTGAGCGCGGCGGTGCGTGGCGCGAGGTCGTCGGCGGTCAGCCAGTCTTCCGCCAGGCGGAGCAGACGGTCGGGGTGTGCTTGACGGGCAGGGCGCAGCCCTTCGTCCACCACCATCTGGATGATCTGCTCGTCGCTTTCCTCCAGCACCCAGCGGTCAGCGCGGTCGAGCGTCTCACCTGAGGGCGGCAGGAGTCCGATCAACCAGGCGGCCAGCAAACGGGTCTCCAGCCAGGCGTCGTCCCAGAGCGCGTCGCACAGCGTCAGCGCGCGGTCGGGATCGCGGCGGACTGGCGTCTGCAGGGCGACGATCACCGCGCGCAGCACCGGGCGTGGCGCGTGGTAAGCCGGCAAGACAGACACCGGACGACCGCTCTGCGCCGGGCGGCGGGTGCGGTCGGCGTAGCGCTCCAGCAGGTCGTGCAGGCGGGGGAGAAGCACGGCAGGCCGATCAAAGGCCTGCGCCAGTTGATCGGCCTGCGATTGTAGCCATTGGGGGTGGATGGCGGGCATCAGTACGCGCGAGCGAAGATCACCTTCTGCGTGGCCGGCTGGCCGCAGTAGATGCACGTGCCGCTGCCGCCAGGCTGTTCCAATGGGATGCAGCGGCTGGTCGCTTTGGTTTCCTCTTTGATTTTCGCTTCACACTCTGCGCTTCCACACCACCAGGAGAAGGCCCAGCCGTTCTTCACCACTTCCCGGAATTCGGCGTAGTCCTTCGGGTCGTGGGTGTTCGCCTCGCGGAATGCCAGTGCGCGCTCGAACAGTGCCTGGTGGATGGTATCCAGCATCTCGGCCACGCGGTCAGCCAGCCCTTCTTGTGGCACGAATGATTTGCCATCGCGGCCTGGAATGTCGCGGCGGGCGAGCGCTACGGAGCCTTTTTCCACGTCACGCGGGCCGATCTCCACCCGTAGCGGCACGCCGCGCAGTTCCCAATCGTTAAATTTGAAGCCTGGCGTCAGGTTGTCGCGGTCGTCCAGGTGCACGCGGAAGCGTTCGCCTAGTTCGGCCTTAATCCGCGTGGCGACCTCCATCACCGCGCTGCGCTGGGCCTCGTTCTTCCAGATGGGCACGATGACTACCTGGATGGGAGCCAGGCGTGGCGGCAGGATCAGCCCCTGGTCGTCCCCGTGGGTCATGATGATCGCGCCGATGAAGCGGGTGGACAGTCCCCAGGAGGTCGTCCAGACGTACTGCAACTGGTTGTTCTGGTCGAGGAACTGGATGTCGAACGCTTTGGCGAAGTTCTGCCCCAGAAAGTGCGAGGTGCCGGATTGCAGCGCGCGGGTATCTCCCATCATGGCCTCAATGGTGTAAGAGCGCACCGCGCCGGCGAACTTTTCGCTTTCCGACTTCACGCCCTTGACCACCGGAACGGCGGCCTCGTTGATGGCGAAGTCGGCGTACACGTCCAGCATCTGGATTGTTTCGGCCTCGGCTTCCTCAGCGGTGGCGTGGGCGGTGTGGCCTTCCTGCCAGTAGAATTCCAGCGTGCGGAGGAAGAGCTTGGTGCGCAGTTCCCAGCGCACCACGTTGCCCCATTGGTTGATCAGCACCGGCAGGTCGCGGTAGGATTTGATCCATTTGGCGTACATGTAACCGATGATGGTCTCTGAGGTGGGGCGCACCACCAGCGGCTCGGCCAGTTCCTCGCCACCGCCGTGCGTCACCACGGCCAGTTCGGGCGAGAAGCCCTCCACGTGCTCTTTTTCCTTTTCCAGGAAGTGCATCGGGATGAACAGCGGGAAGGCCGCGTTCACGTGCCCGGTGGCCTTGAAGCGACGGTCGAGCGCATCGCGGATGTTCTCCCACAACGCCCAGCCGTAAGGACGCACCACCATGCAGCCGCGCACCGGAGCATAGTCGGCCAGTTCGGCCTTCAGCACCAACTGGTTGTACCACTCGGCAAAGTTCTCGCTACGGGATGGCAGTTTCTGGTTGCTCATCGTCCCTCTCAGGATCGTCAGGATGCCTAATTGTACCAGAAGACCTTCGGCACGGAAAAGTTGTGATATATTTGGGAATTGAGTTTCGTGAAAAAAGGCGCAACGATGACAGAACCTGCTTCCTGGCTGGAAATCTCGCTTACTGTGGATGGTGAACTGGCAGAGGCCATCGCCGATATGCTCTCGCGTTACATCCCCGGCGGGGTGGTGATTGAGAGCACTGCGATCAAGGCGACGCCCGGTGAGGCGGGGGAGCCAAGTGGTCCGATGCGGGTGTACGGCTACATCCCCGTGGACGGGCAACTGGAGGAGACGCGCCAGCGCATTGAGGCCGGGCTGGGCCATTTGAACCTGATCCAGCCGTTGCCGAAGCCGCAGTATCGCCGCATCGAGCAACAGAACTGGATGGAAGCCTGGAAGCAGCACTATCATCCGATTGCGGTGGGGCGCAGGTTGCTTATCCTGCCTGCGTGGGCTGAAGTCCCCCAGGATACCGACCGCCTTCCCGTGCGGATTGATCCCGGCATGGCCTTCGGCACCGGCACGCACCCCACCACGCAACTGTGCCTGGAGGCGCTGGAAGATGCCGTCCGCTCCGGAGAGCCGGTGATCGATGTGGGGTGTGGCTCTGGCGTGCTCTCAGTGGCCGCGCTGCGGCTGGGCGCTTCGCACGCGCTCGGTGTGGACGTGGACGCGCAGGCGGTGGAAGTTGCCCACGAGACTGCCACCCTGAACGGCGTGGCCGATCACTTCGAGATCGGCCAGGGATCGGTGGCCGAGATCCGCGCCGGACGCTTTTCACTACGCCGCGCACCGCTAGTGCTGGCGAACATCCTGGCACCCATCCTGATACGCCTGCTGGATGATGGACTGGCCGATCTGGTCGCGCCGGGCGGCGCGTTGATCCTCTCTGGAATCCTGGAAGAGCATCTGCCGGATGTCCAATCAGCGCTGGCGCGCCATCACCTGCGCGTCGATCGCACATACCGCCAGAAGGACTGGCTGGCGTTGACTTTGTCAAGGGAGACCGCATGAGCGAAACCACACAGGACACCGCATTGCTGGCCGCGCCACGTGCGCTGGTGGTCGGCGCTTCGTCCGGCATCGGCGAGGCGCTGGCGCGTGCGCTGGCGGCGGAAGGCTTTCATCTGGCGTTGGTGGCCCGCCGCGCCGACCGTCTGCAGGCGTTGGCCGCCGAACTGCCGCACGCGCGCGCCTATCCGCACGATGTGACCGACTACGATGCTGTGCCAGACCTGTTCCAGCGCATCCTTCGTGATCTGCACCACCTGGACGTGGTGGCCTACGTGGCTGGCGTGATGCCACCCGTAGCGCCAGATGAGTACGACTTCACCAAAGACCGCGCGATGGTGGAGGTCAATTTGCTGGGCGCGATGGCCTGGCTGGGACAGGCGGCGCAGTTGTTTGGCACGCTGGGCGGCGGGCACATCGTGGGTGTGTCCTCCATCGCCGGCGACCGTGGGCGGGTGAAGAACCCGGCCTATCATGCTTCGAAGGCCGGACTGACCACGTATCTGGAATCGCTGCGCAACCGGCTGGGCCGCAAAGGGGTGCACGTGCTCACCGTAAAGCCGGGCTTTGTGGATACCGCGATGACGCAGGGCCAGGATGGCCTGTTCTGGCTGATTCCACCGGAGCAGGCGGCGCGTGATATCCTGAAAGGGCTGAAGCGTCGTAAACAGACCATCTACACCCCGGCGCGCTGGCGGCTGGTGGCGCTGGCATTGCATCACATCCCTTCCTTTATCTTCCGCAGGTTGTCTTTCTGATGAACGTTGCTCATTTCCCCGAAAGTGACCGGCTGAGCCAGCTGCACGGTTTTGGCCGAGCCACGCGCCGTGCGGCCTACGTCTATCGCCCGACGTCGGTGGAGGAAGTCGCCCGGCTGCTTGAGCAGGCGGCGGAGCGCGGCTTTACGGTGGGGTTGCATGGGTCGGCGCGCAGTTACGGCGATGCGCCGCTGAACAGCGGCCACGTGGTGCTCGACCTGCGCCGTATGAACCGCCTGCTGGACTACGACCCGGAGAGTGGCGTGGTCACTGTGCAGCCCGGCGTGACCGTCCGCCAGTTGTGGGAGTATGTGCTGGAAGACGGCTGGTGGCCGGCGGTGGTGCCTGGTACGTCCGTGCCGACTATCGGCGGTTGCCTGGGGATGAACGTGCACGGCAAGAACAACTGGAAGGAGGGCACGTTCGGCGAGCACGTGCTGCGTTTCACCGCTCTGCTACCCACTGGTGAAGAAGTCACCTGCTCGCCGCAGCAGAATGCTGACCTGTTCCACGCCATCATTTCCGGTATCGGGGTACTGGGGGTGATCACTTCGGTCACGCTGCAACTGAAGCGCGTGTACTCTGGCGAACTGTGGGTGGAGGCCTGGGCGGCGTCCAACCTGGCGGAGCACTTGCAGCAGGTGGATGCGCACAAGGAGGACAGCGATTACATCGTGGGCTGGCTGGATACCACCGCTCGCCGGAATGCGTTGGGCCGCGGTCAACTGCACCGCGCGCGATACCTGACTCCGGAGGAAGACCCGCACCCCCATCGCACGCTCAGCGTGGAGTATCAGACCCTGCCGGATACCTTCTTCGGCCTGATTCCGTCGTCCATCATGTGGCGGTTGATGGCCCCCTGGATGCACAACCCCGGCGTCTGGATGGTGAACACCGCCAAGTATCTGCTCTCGGCTACCCTGAGCAACCATCGGCGCTACCGCCAGCCGCACGCGGCCTTCCACTTCTTGCTGGATTACATCCCGAACTGGCGGATGGCGTATGGGCGGGAGGGCCTGATCCAGTATCAGTGCTTCATCCCCAAAGAGACGGCGTATGACGCCTTTGCCGACATCCTGCGCCTGACACAGCGGCGTGGGTTGCCTTCCTATCTTGGGGTGGTCAAACGCCATCGCCCGGATGGTTTCCTGTTCACCCACGCAGTGGACGGTTTCTCGCTGGCGCTGGATTTCAAGGTCACGCGCCGCAACCGCGCGCGGCTGCAATCCCTGGCGGATGACCTGAACCACATCGTGCTGCAGGCTGGCGGACGGTTCTACTTCGCCAAAGACAGCACGTTGACGCCCGACGTGGTGGCGGCGTACCTGGGCGAGGAGACGCTGGCCCGCTTCCGTGATCTGAAAACCCGCTGTGATCCGGCGGGCGTATTGGAGAACGATCTGTACCGGCGGTTGATCAAGCCGTTGTTGTGAGGAGGTTTCCCGATGGCTCATCCCGTCTACACGCTGGATTTGAACTTCATGAACGTGCCCGGCACGATTGCATCCTACCTGATCCCTCACCGGCATGGGGGGGTGCTGGTGGAATGCGGCCCTGGCTCCACGGTGGAAGGCTTGAAGGCCGCGCTGGCCGATCACGGCCTCACGGTGGGGGATATCAGCGATGTGCTGGTCACCCACATTCATCTGGATCACGCCGGGGCGGCGGGCTACCTGGCGCGGCAGGGTGCGACCGTCCACGTGCATCCGGTCGGCGCGCCGCACATGATCGACCCGACCAAACTGCTGAAATCCGCCGGGCGCATCTACGGCGATATGATGGACACGCTGTGGGGCGAGTTCCTTCCGGTACCGGAGGATCGCCTGCACGTGGTGCAAGACGGTGAAGAGTTGGTGATCGAGGGTTTGCGCTTCCTGGCGGTGGACACCCCTGGTCATGCCTATCATCACCATGCGTATTTATTCGAGGACATCTGCTTTAGCGGCGACATCGGCGGCGTGCGCGTGGCTGGCTATCCGGCGGTGCGCCTGCCCATGCCCCCGCCGGAGTTCCACCTGGAGACCTGGCGCGCCAGCGTGCAGCGGTTGCGTGAACTGGATTTCGCGCGCATCGCACCCACGCATTTTGGCATCTACAACGACTCCCAGGCGCACCTGGATCGGGTGGACGCAGCGCTGGACGCGGTGGAAGCCTGGATGGAAGCAGTGATGCCCACCGCCACAGACGTTGTGACGCTTCGCGATCAGTTCGCCGCCTGGGCGCGCGAACAGATGCTTCAAGGGGGCCTGCCCGAAGAGGTGGTTGACACTCACGAGACCGCCAACCCGTCCTGGATGTCGGCGGATGGGTTGTGGCGCTACTGGCGTAAATATCGAGCCAAAGGCACCCCAGCGTGACTTTTTCTCCCACCCTTGACAGGTGCTTGGAAGGTGGTACACTGGAGCCTGTTGGAAGCGCCGGTGCGCACCACGCATCGGCGAGTTTTTTTTCAAAAAAAGATGGAGTAAGCAAGCATGACTGAACGTTACCAGGGAACCGTGAAGTGGTTCAACGCCCGTAAAGGTTTTGGCTTTATTGGTCGCGACGATGGCGGTGAGGATGTCTTTGTGCATTTCTCGGCCATTCAGTCCGATGGTTACCGCAGCCTGGAAGAAGGCCAGCGGGTAGAGTTCTCGGTAGAACGCGGCCCCAAAGGCCTGCAGGCCGCCCAGGTCGTGACCCTCTAAGCACGACAGCCTGAACTCGAAAAGCCGGATCATCCGATCCGGCTTTTTTTGTTTCTCGCTTCGTGATGTGGTCGTCGTGGCGTGAGCAGCGTGATAAAATAACAAGAACAACCTGTTTCGGGTGCGCTTTCCCAGCAGTGACAGTTATCCCCCAAATTCAGGGACAATTGTCACCTGATTTATGGCGGATTTTGTGGGATACTGGGGTGTTGAAGCAAAAGAGGAAGTCAGAGGAGCCACCATGAACTTCGGTGTACCCAGAGAAGTGCGTGAGTTTGAAGGCCGTGTGGGGTTGACGCCGGCGGGCGTGCATGCGCTGGTGCAGGCTGGTCATCAGGTGTATGTGGAACACGACGCCGGCAAGGTGGCCGGTTTCAGTGATGAGGAATACCGCCAGGTCGGCGCGCAGATTGTGTACTCCGCGGCGGAAGCTTACGGGCGTGCCGGAGTGGTGGTCAAAGTCACCCGCCCGGTAGAAGCGGAGTACGATCTTTTCGTCCCAGGGCAAACGCTGATGTGCTTTTTGCACCTGGCCGTGGCCTCGCTCGATCTGGCGGAGGCGTTGAAACAGCACGACATCACGGTCATAGCTTACGAGACCATTCAGGAAGCCGATGGGCGTTTGCCGGTGCTCCTGCCCACCAGCCAGGTGGCGGGGCGCATGGCGCCGCAGATTGCCGGTCAATTGCTGGAGAGCGTGCACGGCGGGCGCGGCATTCTGCTGTCGGGTATCCCTGGTGTGCCGCCGGCAGCGGTGGTCATCCTGGGCGGTGGCGTGGTCGGGACGAACGCCGCCCGCGCCTTCCTCGGCTTGGGAGCGCAGGTTACCGTGCTCGACCGCTCCTACGCCCGCCTGGAGGCGCTGGACGACCTGTTCAAGGGTTGCGTGACAACCATGCTCGCCACGCCGTACAACATCGAGCGCGTGTTGCGCTTCGCCGATGTGGTCGTGGGTGCGGTGCTGGTTCCCGGCCAGCGCGCGCCGGTGTTGATTACGCGCTCCATGATGCGACAGATGCGTCCGCGTGCCGCGTTCATTGATTACTCCATCGACCAGGGGGGGTGTGCTGAAACCAGCCGTCCGACCAACCATCGTCACCCAACCTACGTGGATGAAGACGTGATTCACTACACCGTGCCGAACG
>CAYSXA010000134.1:0-7764 GCA_964435005.1 uncultured Anaerolineaceae bacterium
ATGGGCCGGCAGCCGTTGTCGTGTGGCATGGTCGAGGGGGTGGCGCCGGGGGTCTGGGGGGTGTTGGGGCTGCTTGTGGTGCTCGGCTGGTGGTTCTGGCAAATGCGCGGGACGGAGGATGAGGTATGAATGAAGCGCTGCGACGCATGGGACGGGGTGTGCGGGAAGCGGTGCGCCTGCGTCGTTTGCCGGCCACGCTGGTTGTACTCGTCGGAATGGCCGTGCTGGTGCGGCTGGGGTTCTGGCAACTCGACCGACTGGCGCAGCGTCGGGCGCGCAACGCCTTCATCCGGGAACAGTTGCAGGCCCCGCCGCTGGATTTGACCCGCAACCCCTTGCCGGATGACCCGGCGACACTCTCGCTGCGGCGTGGCGTGGCGCGCGGTCGCTACGACGGCGCGCATCAGGTGCTCATCGAAGGCCAGTTGTGGCAAGGGCAACCCGGCCTGCACGTGGTCACGCCGCTGGTGATGTCGGATGGCCGCGCGGTGCTGGTGGATCGCGGTTGGGTGCCCTATGCCGATCCCCCCGATCCGTCCGCTTGGCCGCCGCCGGAGGGCGAGGTCGAGGTGGTTGGCTGGATTCGTCCCTCGGAGACGCTCACTGACCGCCCGGCGACGCCGCAGACCGTCTGGTATCGGGTGGACATCCCCGCGCTCCAGGCGCAGATGCCCTACCCGCTGTTATCGGTTTATCTGCAACATCTCGCGCCGGAAACCTTGCCCGCCGAACCGCCCTTCCTGCAAGACCCGCAACTTGATCTCTCCGAAGGGCCACACAAGGGCTATGCGGTGCAGTGGTTCCTGTTCGCCGTGATGTTCGGGCTGGGGTATCTGTATTATCTGGGGGAACGAGGCAATGCAGGATGAGGCCGGGGGGAAGGAATTCCTTGGCTCACCGGTGGTGCAAGTCTGCTTAGCGGACTGTTTCAACCGCCTTCAGGCAGGTTCAGAACCCGTGGCCAGTGGATTTATCCACTGGCCACGGCGGGTGTGCACACTCTTGTGAGATGAGCCAAAAATTGTACCGCGGAGGGGGTTAACGCCGAAATCGCCCAAACAGGCGATTGACGGTCATGGGGGCGTGTGATAGTCTGTGGAAAATCCACAGGGTATAACATGATGCTGGCGGAAGAACGCAGGCGACGGATTCTGGAGCAGATTCATGCACAGGGCCGCGTGCGGGTGGGCGAACTGAGCCGCGCCTTTGGCGTCTCGGAGATGACCATCCACCGCGACCTGCGGCACCTGGAAGCGCAGGGACTGGTGCAGCGGGTGTTTGGCGGCGCTGTGGCGCCGGGCCGGGCACCCGCTGCAGGCACGGGCGAATCGTGCGCGATGTGCGCCCGTCCGGTCTCACCGCGCACCGCGTTCGTGGTGCAGTGCGCTGATGGTCGTGTGCTGCACGCCTGTTGCCCGCACTGCGGATTGCTGTTGCTCGCCCGCCATGCGGAAGCGGTCTCGGCGCTGGCGGCGGATTTCCTGTTCGGCCACATGGTCAATGTGCGGTCGGCGGCTTTCCTCTATGCACCCGACCTCACCCTGTGTTGTTCCCCCGGTGTGTTGTGCTTTGCGGATGCGGAGACAGCGGCGCGCTTTCAGCGCGGTTTCGGCGGGCGGGTGCTCACCTGGGCCGGGGCGCGCGACGCTTTGCAGGAACATATGAGCCTATCCCATGAATGAGGAGCATATCATGCGACGGATGCGATGGCTTTGGACGCTCTTGCTGGCTTCTTTGCTGACAGCCTGTGGCGGAGGTGGTCTGATAGTGAAGGACGCATGGGCGCGCAGTTCGCCGATGAACGCGGAGATGGGCGCGGTGTACTTCACCGTGATGAACCGCACCGGTCAGGACGACGTTCTGACCGGGGTGAGCACGTCGGTGGCGGGCATGGCAGAAATCCATCAGTCCGTCATGGAAAGCGACGTGATGAAGATGCAGCCTGTGCCCGGCGGTCGGGTGGAGGTGCCCAACGGCGGCACGGTGACCTTCGAGCCGGGCGGCCTGCACGTCATGCTGATGGGATTGAAAGAACCGCTGAAGGCGGGCGATACCTTTGAAATCGTGCTGCACTTCGAGCGCTTCGGCGACGTGCGTGTTCAGGTAGAGGTGCGCGAGTGAGGCGTTGGCCGGTAATCGTCGGCCTGTTGCTGAGTGCCCTGCTGGCCGCCTGCGGTGCGTATCAATACAAGGGTACGACCCACCCCGGTGACCCGGCGCCCGATTTCATCTTACCGACGGCGAAAGGGGGCACGTTCCGCCTGAGCGACCAGCGCGGCAGGGTGGTCTTGCTTTTCTTCGGCTACACCCATTGCCCGGATGTGTGTCCCACTACACTGGCCGAGGCGCGCCAGATTCTGCAGGCGCTGGGCAAGCAGGCCGCGCAGGTGCGCTTCGTGTTCATCACGGTAGATCCCCGGCGCGACACGCTGGACGACTTGGCGGCCTATACGGCGCACTTTCACCCGGACATCATCGCCCTGGGCGGTGACGAAGCGACGTTACAGCCCGTGTACGACGCCTATCACGTGTACATCGAAAAAGTGCCCGCCGAGGGCTCGGAGACGGAGTACACCGTCACACATACCGCGCGGGTGTTCCTGGTGGACGCCCAGGGGCGCCTGCGGCTGAGTTACGCCTTTGGCACCCCCTGGCAGGACGTGGTGAGCGACATCCGCCACCTGCTGCGCGAAAACCGCTGACCAACCCGACCAACAGACCAATCCTCCCATGCTCGACCTGCTTCACTTCCCCGTGATTGGTCCCCTGTTGCGTGCGCGCTGGACGCGTCTGGCGCTCCAGACCGTCCTGCTGCTCGTCGCGGCGCTCATCCTGTACGACGGCTTCACCGGTCCACCGATGGCGCACGAGAACCTGGCGACCGTGCTGGCCTGGATTCACTATCGTGGGTTGGTGGTGCTGGCGTTGCTGCTGGCGGGCAATCTGTTCTGCATGGCCTGTCCGTTCCACCTGCCGCGCACGCTGGCGCACCGGCTCAGCCGACG
This sequence comes from uncultured Anaerolineaceae bacterium, assembly GCA_964435005.1. Taxonomy (GTDB): domain Bacteria; phylum Chloroflexota; class Anaerolineae; order Anaerolineales; family DRMV01; genus CAYSXA01. Next base: position 3,006 of record CAYSXA010000134.1, read on the forward strand.
TGGGCGACGCTGGCCGGCGGCGCTGCGGAACAAGTGGCTGGCGATTGGCGCGCTGTTCCTGATTTTCTGGCTCTACGAGTGGCTTGACCTGTGGGCCAGTCCCCGGCTCACCGCCTGGGTGGCCGTGACCTATTTCGTGCTTGCCTTTGCTCTGGAACTCTGGTTCGCCGAATCGCCTTTCTGCAAGTACGTCTGCCCGCTGGGGACGTTCAACTTCGTGAACGCTGCCATCTCACCGCTGCAAATCGCCGCGCGGGATACGGTGATCTGCCGGACGTGCGTCGGGCACGAGTGCGTGAACGGTTCGGCGACGGTCGCCGGCTGCGGCACGGAGCTGTACGTGCCGCAGATTCGGAGCAACCTGGATTGTCTGTTCTGCCTGGATTGCGCGCGTGCCTGCCCGCACGACAACGTGGCGCTGCGGCTGCGCGCGCCGCTGGAAGAGGTGCGCCGCGCGGACGCCTGGCCGCTGCGCCTGGACGTGGCGCTGCTTGCCCTGGTGCTGACCTTCGCCGGCCTGGGCAATGCGTTCGGCATGGTGCCGCCGGTGTACGCGCTGGAAGACGCGCTCTCCCGGTGGGGCATGGGGCACGAGGGCGAGCGCTTGCTGCTGATTTTTGGTGTGATTGACCTGCTTCTGCCGTTGCTGCTGGGCGGGATGGCAGCCTGGGTGAGTGCGCGCCTGGCCGGTGCGGGTGAGGTGCGCACGGTCTTCGCACGGCTGGCGCCGACGGTCTTGCCGCTGGGGTTCGCGGTCTGGCTGGCGCACTATGGCTTCCACTTCGCCACCAGCGCGTGGGGCATCGTGCCGGCGGTGCAGGGTTTTCTGTTGCGGCACGGGCTGCTGAGCGGCGTTTCCCCGGACTGGATGCAGGTCACCATCCTGCCGCGCGCCTGGGTGCTGCCGTTGCAGGTCGTGGCGGTGGTGCTGGGCTTTGCGGCCAGCCTGCTCGCGCTGAGCGATCGTGCCCGCCAGGTCTTTGGCGATCGACGGAAGGCCGCGCGCGCCGGCGTACCCTGGGTGCTCCTGTTCCTGCTGCTGGCCTGGGTGGCGGTGGTCGTCTTTTCGTTGCCGATGGAGATGCGCGGCACGATGATAATGAGCGGTACCTTCCTAAATTTCTTACCCAAGTGGTGATCTTTATCTCATCCTTTTGGCTGGTGTGAATCATCCATGCGGGCGATTGTGTTCACGGCGGGTTTCCATTAAGATGGAGAAGGCTTTTCCGAAAGCCCCCCTCCTCACTGCGAAGGTGCGATGCCCCGGCGTCGCACCTTCCACCTCATCTAAAGGATGGATCATGCCTCGAACGGAACGATTTCGTCCTCTCACGCTGGCGGCGGCGCTGGCGATGTTCCTCTTGCTGGTGGAAGGCGGCCTGGTGCGCGCCACCCAGAGCGGGCTGGGATGCCCGGACTGGCCGCTGTGCTACGGAGGATGGCTGCCGCCGGCCTCGTTGCCTGCTCAGATGGCATACCTGCATCGTGCGCTGAGTGTGCTCGTCGGCCTGCTCGCGTTGGCGGCCTGGTGGACGGCGCGCCCGCGCGGCGGCTGGCTGGCGCGGGCTCTGGGCGCGGCGCTGGCGATCCTGGGCGCGCAGGTGTTTTGGGGTGGCTGGAGCGTGCGGGCCGGGACGCCGCCCTGGATGAATGCTGTACACCTGCTGCTGGCGCTAGGCGCGCTGGGTGCGCTCTCCCTGGCGAGCGTGCTCGCCTTCTGGCGCGGCGAGGTGCGCTTCCGTTTCCGCACCCGCTATGCCCGCCGCGCGCTGGCATTGTTCGTCGCGCTGGCGCTGGTGCTGGTCTCCGGGACGGAAGTTGCGGCGCTCGGCGGTGCGAACCTGTGCCGGGGTTGGCCGTTGTGCGTGGATGTCATTCTGAATCCCACCGGAGCGACCCTGCTGGCGCTGGGACACCGCCTGCTTGTGGGCGTGTTGCTGGTGGGAATGCTGTGGCTGCTGCGCGCTTCCTGGCGACGACAGCGCAGCCAGACAGCGTTGCTGACCGCGGTCACCATTACCGTGACCTTTTTCCTGATGCAGGTGTGGGTGGGGGCGCAATGGACGTTCCGCCCGGATTTCTGGCCGGCGCTGCGCGCGCTGCACACGGCCAGCGCGGTGGCAGTGTGGGCTGGCATGGTGGTCACCCTGGCGCTTGTGGGGCTGGCCGGTCGCACCGAGGCGGAAGAGGAACGTGATGCCGCGTTGGCGGCGGAGCGCACCGGCCTGGCGCGCGACCTGTTGATGCTCACCAAGCCGATTGTGGTGGCGCTCTTGCTGGTGACCACTTACGCGGGTATGGTGATCGGCGGACGCGCCTGGCCGGCGCTGGGCATGACCTTCTGGACGCTGCTTGGCGGCGCGCTCGCGGCGGGCGGGTCGAGCGCGATCAACCAGTATCTGGATCGGGAGAAAGACGCGCTGATGCAGCGCACGCAGAAGCGCCCGATCCCCGCTGGGCGGCTCACGCCGGCGGAAGGACTGGCCTTCGGCGCCGCGCTGTGCGTGGTCGCTTTCTACCTCACGGTCTTTCAGGTGAACCTGCTGGCTGGCCTGCTCGTGCTGGCGGGGATCATTTACTACGTGCTGATTTACAGCATCTTCCTGAAGTACACCACGGTGCAGAACATCGTGATCGGCGGCGGCGCGGGTGCGATCCCGCCGCTGGTGGGCTGGGCCGCAGTCACCGGCAGCCTGAACGTGCCGGCGCTGTTCCTGTTCGCGGTGGTCTTCTTCTGGACGCCGCCGCACTTCTGGGCGCTGGCGCTGGTGCGCCGCAAGGACTATGCTCGTGCCGGTGTACCCATGTTGCCGGTGGTGCGCGGTGAGGCAGAAACCCGCCGTCAGATTTTCGTCTATACGCTGGAACTCGTGGCGCTCACGCTGCTGCTCCCCCTGTTCGGCCTGGGCGGCAGCCTGTACCTGATCGGCGCGGCGCTGCTCGGCCTGTGGCTGATCGGCGCGGCCTATCGCGTCTGGAAGGGCGAGGGCAACAAGGTGGCCTGGAAGATGTATCGCTACTCCAGCATGTACCTGGCGTTCTTGTTCCTGGTGATGATGGTGGACGCTGTGCTTTGAACCGGCCTTCAGAGGCGGAAGAAGAGCGACGCACCGGCTGGCGCGTCGCTCTTTTCATTTCACTGTCACTGGGATGGTGATTTTTCCTGCTCGCTTGAAGTGCAGCGTGATGTCGAAGGTGTCTCCGGCGCGAAGCGCCTGCTTCAACCCGCTCAATTGGATGAAGATGCCGTGCGGGCTCATTTCGAACGCCGCTTTGGGTAGAATTTCCATCTCTGGAACGGGCTGGACGATTTCGATGTCCTCTTCCTCGCGGTCAACGGTCAGGCTCATCATGAGCGCGGCCTGCGCGGCGACGCTGGTCTCCACAGCGGTCAGGTAATCCGCCTCGCTGCTCTGGTTCTCCAGGATCAACAGCACGATGCTCTCGCCCTGGGCGTTGGCGGGCGAGGCGGTGGCCGATCGCACGTCAATTTTGTCGGATGCTCCGCAGGCGGTCAGCAGCATCAGCCCTCCCAGGGCGATGATCAGGCGCAGCAGGTGTTTCATTTGGTTTCCTCCGTGGATGGGTCAGTACACGATCACGCGCGTGCCGAATCCTTTTTTCGTTCGTTCAGGGGGATGGTTGACCGGCAGTGTCCAGCGGAACAGCCATTTGGCCTCGTCCATGGGCAGGTTGACACAGCCGTGGCTCATCGGCGTGCCGAAGTTGTCGTGCCAGTATGTGCCATGGAACGCCACGCCGGTCTCGTGGAAGAAGCACACCCAGGGTACGCCGGGCAACTCGTAAGCGTCCAGGGCGCTGGTCAGCGCACCGTCGCCCATGTGGCGCACCGGCATTTTCAACGTGATAGCGAAATCACCGCTTGGCGTGCGGGTGGGAACGCCGTTGGCGGTGGGGCTGCTGCCGGGGATGCCCGTTGAGACGGGTGACGTGCGCACCACCCGGTCGCCTTCGTAGGCGGTCATCTTTTGCGCCTTCAGCGAGACCTCGATGCGCTTTTCCTCCCAGGGCACGTCGGGGGAGATTGGTGTGAGTTCTTCGTCCGGAATCAGGTGGACGGTGACCGCCGGGACATGGTAATCCACCTTGAGCAGGTCGTCGGTGATGCGATACCAGGGCGTGCCGTCCGGCCCTTCGTCCAGGCCGGTGACCCAGTGCACGGAGCGATAGTACAGGCGGTACACTTTGACCCAGCCGTAGGTTTTGGTGTACCGCAGCGCCTGCACATAGGGTACGGTCACTTCGCCGAGGGTGGGCGTCCTGGGCAACCCAGCAGGCACGGGGTTCAACCGTTCTTCCACGCGCTGGATGTAGGCGCTGTGCACGTAGCCGCCCTGCGTGCGATACCAGCGCGGGTTGTGGCGTGGGCCGTGGCTGGAGGTCATCGTGAAGTAAAGCGGCAGCACTTCGTCCCGCAGCGCGATGCGCACCCGCTCGCTCTGATATGAAGGCTCCTTGAACACCCCGATAGCCCAGATGGTCACCCGTCCCCAGCCTTCTGGTTGGACGTTCTCATCTGGCGGCAACAGGGGACGGAAAGGAGACATGGCCAGCGCTCCCACGCTGAGCACGGACAGTTTGAGAAAATCGCGGCGGCTGAGTGGGGAGGTCATCGTGATTCATTGTATCAGAAAACGCGCCAGATTTTTTGTTTTGAGGTAAAATTTGTTTGTAACGATGTTTTATCCCACATTCCGCACGAAATAAAGTGCGATTCTGATAATTTGTTGCCCACTAT
>CAYSXA010000135.1:0-7731 GCA_964435005.1 uncultured Anaerolineaceae bacterium
GCGGCGTAAAGCGGTGGCGTTTGGGAACCGTAAGCGGTGACCGTGCAGCCGACCAGCGCCTGGGTGCCACAGCCGAGGAAGCGCAACGCCAGGGATTGGTGTTCGTCTTTGCCGAACACGTGCGCGCCGTAGCACGCTTCGGTGAAGATCACCTGCGGCACGCTCCTGGGGATCAGGTCTTCGGGCTTGAGCGCGGTGGGGTAGTCCACGCCTTGAGGCTCTTTGAAGGGATCTGCCTGGCCGAACCAGGCCGGTTTGTCCGGTTCGCCGTGCAGGTTGAAATAGGCCATCGGGAAGTGGGGCAGCGTCACGGGCCGTCCGTTGGAGACGACCGGCGGAGACGTCCACAAGTCCTTTGGATCGCCGATGGGCCGCAGCACGCGGACCGCTGTACGTTCCCAGACGGCGGCTGTGTAGCCGAAGCCGGGTCGGCCGTTGCGGCGCTCTAGCAGGCGGGTGCGGAGGGTGACCCAGAGCCGGCGATGCCAGGGCAGGGGCGCCCGCATCTCGTGGTGATATTTCGCGTAGTCCCGCAAGTGGGAGAGGATCAACCCCGGCTCCGTCCCCGGTAAACGCCCCACGGGCCACTCCGGGGCGAAGTAGTTCTCGTTCCGCGTGGCGTATGGGTTGTCGGATGGGATCTCGGCGTCGCGGTCGTCCACAGGGTTTGGCAGGCGGTGGAACGGTACTACTTCGTCGCCGCCCACGATGAGCACTGCCCCGATCATCAACCCGCGCTCGGCCAGTTTGGCGTCCAGGTCGGCGAGCAGCAATTTGATTGCCCAGGGATCGTCGGGCGAGGCGGGCTCCAGTCCGTATTCCCGCACGCTGTCCGGATCGTCCGCGAGCAGGGTGATGGCGTCCCAGTCGCGGCGGGTGCTGATGGCGCCGGAGAGCGCCTGCATCGCCGTGACGATCTCCATCGCCGTCTGTCGCCCGAAGGTGCGTATCAGACCGGTTTGTGTGCTCAGCACAACGTACACCGGAAAACGGGCGTCTGCCTGCGCCAGGTCGGGTTGTTTGATCTCCAGCGCAATGCGTTTCAGCTCCTGCTGGATGCTGCGCCACTCGCCCCCTGGCCGGGGCTTTGCCGTACGGGGCGTCGGCTGGGACCGTACAGCCTGCGGACGCCGTGCCGTTTGCGGACGCTGGCTGGTTTTCGGCGCGTTGCTCTGTGTGGCCGCAGCTTGGTTTTGAACCTTACCGTCGGGCAGGCGGTTCCAGCCCAGGGCGGCGGCCACCGGCGCCGGAATCGCCTGGTCGAACGCCAGGGTGAGGTCCTGGGCATCTGGCCAAAGCGAGCGATAGGGGTGTTGCGCGCCCCACAATCGCCGTGCCACACGTCCGGTGATGTCTGCTGCCACAGCCTGATGCAGCAATGCCACGGCTTGTTCTTCCTGTCCGGCGTCCATCAGCGCATCGGCGTGCAGCAGCAGGAAGGCCAGCGTCTCCGGGTATTTCTCGTGGTAGAAGGCGATCAGTTGCCGTAGAGCGTGATCGGGATCGTGGGGATCGGACAGCCGGGCGAGCATAACCTCCAGGTGGGTGATCGCGGTCAACGGAAAAGGTATGTCCGTTGCCAGGGCCGCGTGAACCTGCTGGTCTGCCCGTTCCAGGGCGCCCTCGTGCAAAGCGGTGCGGGCGGCAAAGATCGTGCGGCTCCACCGTGGAGCCGGATGTCCGGGATCTACATCCCCTTCCAGCGCGGCCAGAACTGCCCAGGCCAGGTCCGCCTCGGGTGCCCGGACCTGATCGGCGGCCAGCGCCCAGGTCTGAACGGCCTGGACATCTTCGGGGTCGCGCTGCACCAGTGCAGCGGCAACGTCAAAGGCACTTTGTCTCAATCCTTCGGCCAATAAGGCCTGGGCATACAGGCGCTGGACCTCCAGATCGCCCGGGTAGGCGGCCAGCCATTGCAGAGCGGTCAGCCGGGCAAAGCGCGGCTGGTTCACTTTCAATGCGGTGTGGATCAGAGTCATCCAGCGGGCTCGTTTCATGACACCTCCGGCGGCGTGCTGCGTTGCAGAGTGCGGGCAGACAGAACCGCTGCCCATTGGTGGCGATAGGTCAGGTTGTGGGGGTCCAGTTGTGCTGCCTGGCGGAACATGTGCTCTGCCGCATCGAGGTCACCCAGGTCTTTGAGCAACGTCCCCAGGCGGTAGTGCAGGGGGGCGTTGTCCGGTTGTAGGGCGATGGCCTGGTGTAGCACGTCGGCGGCCAGGGCGGGTTCCCTCCGGGCCTCGTACACATCAGCCAGAGCCAGGTAGGACTGGACGTCGTCCGGCTCCAGTTTCAATGCGGTCGTGAGGTGTGTGAGCGCCAGGTCAAGCTGCCCTTCGCGGTGATGGAGCTTTCCAAGCAAACGATGGATCTCGGATAGGGTGTGTTCGGACGCACTTTGCTCATGGGCCAGGCTGAGAGCATCGCGTGCTGCCTGGATGGCGGCAGACACCTGATCTGCGGCGGCCAGGGCGTGTGCCCTGGGGAGCACGGCTTCCAGCCGGTCTGGAAAACGGGTTGCCAGTTCCTCCCAAGCAGCGAGCGTTGCTGCCGGGCCATGGAGTTGTTCGAGAAGGCGGGCGCGTTCGAGCGCGGCCTCAAAAGGCGCCTGATGAGGGTCGAACACAGCGTCGATGGCCTGGAGCGCTTCTTCGTACTGCCCCAGCGCGGCGAGAGCTTTGGCCAGCAACACCTGCCCTTCCGTGGTGGGGAGGTCTTTTTGGGCTTTGCGGGCGAAGGCGACGGCCTTGGCTGGCTCCCCTGCCTGGAGCGCGATGCGGGCCTGGAGCAAGGCGGCGGCGCGCGCTTCGGATGGTTGGGGATGATGCTGATGGACGGCCCTCGCGCAGTTGCTGGCCTGTTCGAGGTCGCCCAGGGTGAGGTGTGCACGTGCCAGCGCCAGCCAGACGCCGCTATGTTCCGGCGCCTGCTGTTGTAACTCGGTCAATATCTCCAGGGCTTGACCGGGCTGGCCGATCTGGATCCAGGTTTGCGCCAGCAGCAGGCGAGTGGCGAGGTCGTCTGCGCCAAAGGTGAGCGCCCGCTCCAGATGCGTGGCGGCCTGCTGCAGGGCTTCCTGGTTCAACGGGCGTTGTTCCAGGTATAGCCGCGCCAGATGATGGTGCCAGCGCGGTTCGTCCGGCCAGGCGTGGAGTGCGGCCTGCCAGGCGCTTATGGCTACGTCCGTCTGACCGTTTTGTCGAGCGAGGAGTGCCAGGGCAGCCTGTTCTCTTGGCGAAGCATTTGGATGGTGGGCCGCCTGTTGGGCCAGTTTCAGAGCGATTTCGGGCTGGTCTCGGCGCAGGGTGAGTGCCAGTTGAAGCAGCAGTTTCGGCGGCGCGTGATGGAGCTGATCTTTCAACCGGGACAGAACAGTCGCCGCGGCTTCGACCGAAGATGCCACCTGCCCGGCGCGCCGCAGCGCTGCCAGGTACGCGGCCAGCATTTCGGGTTGGTCTGCGAAGCGCGCCAGCGCCTGTGCGTGTTCCGGGGAGGGGTGCCACACGGCCTGGCCGCGTGCATACCAGAGTAAGACGGGATGGCGGGGATCGCGCTCGCTTACCTGCACCTGACGGCCTGCCTGGAGAATGGTCTTCTCAAAGGCACGGGCGACCGATTCGGCCAGTGCGCTGGCTGGCGGGGTGTGCTTCTGGATGTCCAGGTCCTGCGAGACCACGCGCACCTCGGCGCGTTCCACCAGGGTGCGGCTCAGTTCCAGGGCGAAACGGGGCCAGGCCAGGCTCTGCGTCAGGTTTTCCATGATCGACAACGCCGTTTCCCAGTCCTCCAGTTCGCGCGCGGCGAGCGCCAGCGCCAGCCGGGTGCTGGGATCCAGGCGTTCATCCACCGGGATGCGGGCATAGGCCGCGGTTGCGCCTTCGATATCACCGCGCCGACACAGTATGCGCGTCAAGAGGGAAAGTGCGCGTGGGTGATCCGGTTGCCGTTTGCGGGCCTGGGTGAGGGCTTCTGCTGCCGCGACTTCGGCGTTGAAGTTCAGGTGGCATTCTCCCAGCAGACAAAAGGCCTGCAGCTCGGTATCTGCGTCCCCTTCCAGGGCGGGAGTGAGGGTGCTCAAGGCTTCTGCATCCTGGAGCAGGGCGTAATGGAGTTCGGCTACCTGCAGGCGCGCTTCGAGGGAGGACTCCAGTCGCAGGCGTTCTTTTGCGTGCTCCAGCGCGGCGGGTAAGTCGCCCTGATCCATGAGAATCTCGGTCAGGCGTTGGTGGATGACTTCAGGCTGATCATGTATCTGTAGCGCCTGTTCCAAACAGCGGCGGGCCTCCTGAGCGCGGTCTGCTTCGAGCAGCAGGTCAGCCTGCCACAGGAGCAACGCTGAATCGCTCGGCGCCAGGCGGCGTGCGCGTTCCAGCGCCTGAAGTGCGGCGTCTCGATCTCCTTTCTTCAGGTGAATTTCAGCCATCGTGCGTAGCAATTCAGGAGATTCGGCGATGTCCAGAGCACGCTGGATTGCCCGCAGAGCGCCGTCTGGATCGCTCAGCGTGAGCAGCCTGCGGGCAGCGGCGTGCAATTCTTCTGCGGTGGCCGTCTCCAGTGTGGCGACGTGGTGGCAGGCTTCCCAGGCGTGTTCCGGGCTGATGGCGGCGAGCTCCAGCCAGAGGTCGGCACGATCGGGCGCCCTCTGAGTGGCCTGGACCAACGCCTGCACGGCGGCTTTCGGCTGTTCAAGAGAACGGCTGAGTGCGGCGAACCAGCAAAGGTTCTCCACGTCGGAGGGGGCCACTTCGCGGGCGTGCTGAGCCCATCGGGTGGCGGCGTCTCGGTCGCCGGCGTCCCGATAGGCTTCGGCCAGGGTGTGCAGCGTTTCCAGGTGGTTGGGGTTTTGCTCTGCCGCCCGTTCCAGGAGCGGGATGGCGGCTTGATGCTTCTCCACGGCGAGCAAGGCCCGCGCCAGGCCGAGCAGGATGGGCGCTTGCCGGTCCGGATGGTGGTCTGGCGCCCTGTCCAGTGCCTGGCGGTAGAGCGGGATCGCGTCCTGGGCACGGCCGCTGCGCCGTAACGCTTCGGCCTTCCAGTACAGCGCCTCGGAGGGTGGATTTCCCTTCCGAAGGAGCCGATCCAGCACAGCGATCACCGCCTGTGGATCGACCTGGCACTCCAGCGCGGCGCGTGCGTAGTCCAGAAAGGCTGAAGGCGGCGCTTCTGCGTGATGGATGATCGGTTTCAACGCCTGGAGGGCTTCTTCGGGATGCCCTTCAATCAGAGCAATATGAGCGAAGGCTACGGCGAGGTCCACTTCTTCGGGCGCTGACTGATAGACTGGTTCCAGCACCTGATGGGCCTCCGAGTGCCGTCCGAGCGAGGTCAGAGCGCGGGCTTTTGCCAGCGTCAGCCGGTGGGTGAGGGTGGAGGAAGGTTGCGGGAGCCGTTCGAACAGGTGCTGAGCGACTTCCAGCGAGGAGAGCGCCTGACTGGGTTGCCCGTCCTCCAGCCAGGCTTCGCCGAGTTCCAGATGCACTTCGGCGGCGTAGGGGACGGCGACCGCGGCGGCCCGCAGGGTTTCGATCGCGCCTTTTTGATCACCCGAACGGCGTTGTGCACGGGCAGCTGCCAGCCACACCTGCGGATCGTCCGGCTGCAAAGCGGTGGCTTGCTGAAAATGGATACCTGCCTGTGCCGAATCCCCCAGTTGCATGAGCGCCTGTCCGGCCAGAATATGTGCCCGCACCTGATCGGGCTCCTGCTCCAGCCAGGCCTGGGCGGCGATCAACGCCGTCTCGGGTTGATCGGCGTGCAGCGCACATCGGGCGACGCCATACAGGGCCTCAAGGTCGTTCGGTTGCGCCTTGGCCAGGTGTTGCCATTCCTGTAATGCGGTATCCCAATCCTTGTGGGCTTCGAGCAAGCCGGCAAGTTGGCGTCGTAGCTCTCGGTTGTCGGGATCTAGAGTGATCCCGAAGTGAGCAGCTTCGATCGCACCTTCCAGGTCTCCGCTCTTGAAACGGGCGTGGCTGAGCAACCGCCAGGCCGCCTGATGTTGAGGGTCCCGTTGGGTGATTGCGGTGGCGTAGTGGTCGCAAGTCGCGTAATCGGAGATTAACGCGGCATGCTTGGCTAACTGGTAGAGCAGGTCTGTGGGCACCTCGTCCAGGGGGAGTGCCCGCGTGGAGGCGATGGCCTTGCGCAGCACGTCCAGGTCCCCGTGGAAAGCGGCGAGTTCGGCCCATGCCACGGCGAACCAGGGCTGCTCCACGCGGTCCGTGGGCAACAATTGTTGTGCCTGCTCCGGATGACCGGCCTGCAACAAAGCCTGCACCCGGCGGACGAGGTACAAGGGGCGGTCGGGCGCGAGTTGCGTGGCCTGTTCCCAGGCTGTGAGCGCGGTGGTCAAATCGCCCTGTTGCATCGCGGTCTCGGCCAGCTGGGCGATCAGGGCAGCCTCGTGGCGACGAGTGGCGTCCCAGGCGCGGCTGAGCAGTTGCTGTGCCCGGTCGTCCTCATCGGTCAAACGGTGGATGAGCGCTCGCAAAGTCAGGCTGGCTTCGTCGTCTTCGGCTAACGACTGGCCTGCCATTTCCCTGGCCAGCGCCTGAGCGAGCGGTCGGCGCAGGTGGGCCAGAGTCTCCAATAAGTATTGCTGTTGAGGGGAGGGCATCGCCGGCAGTACGGCGGCGAACAGGCTCTTAAGGTCATCGAAAGCGAGCGGCTGACAGAGCAAAACGTCGATCAGGAGTTTGGGGAGGTCTGTGTCGTTCGAGGCCGGGCAGAGGGCGATGAGCAAATCGGCGCGGTCCGGGATTATCCCCAGCAGGCAGGCGAGGGGGCGCTGCCAGGTCTGGAGGGGATGGGGTTGTAGATCGGCGGGCAGGCCTTCCCACTTGCCGGTCAGCCGACGGCGCTCACGCAGGGCGAGGGCCAGCAGACCCGCCGTCGTCAGATCGGGTTCCGTGGCTGGCTCGGAAAGAAACCACTGAAACGCCCTGGATGCCTGTTGCTGAAGCTCGGCCGGCAGGGGACGTTCCAGCTCCTGAGCCAGGCTTTCTGGAGGGAAGGGCGCTCCCAGCAGGTGCAACGCCAGCCCGGCTGGGGACCAGGCGCTTGCCTGAGTGGACTGCGGGGTGGCAAGCAGGTCTGCAGCGATCTCCCTGGCAGTTTGCCAGATGATCGGGTCGTGATGCAGCGCAGGCAGGACAACCGCCCACAAGGGTTGGGGCAATCTGGACCGCAACAGGGCCAGGAACGACGATGATTTTGACATGTGTACCTCTAAGGAAGGGGCCATTGGATCTGGAACATGATGAGGTAGATCGAGGAGCTGAGCATCAAGGCGCCCACGACCATCACCATCAGGCCGGTGCCGGTGGTGGTCCGTACCATTTCGCTGATGGAAGACACCAGCAGCGAGACGTTACCGATCAGCCCGGAGAATTCCTCGGTCAGTCCCTTTTGCATCAGCCGCTGAGTCTGGAGGCTGACAGCACGTACTTCCTTGCCAAGCGTGCGGTGCAAGACCACGATCAGGCCAGCGAGAAAGGTCAACGTGCCCAGCAAAAACAGGAAGACGGCGATGACAAACAGCGCAAGGTCACGGGTTATGGGCATGGGCATGACAGGATACCTCCGTCGATGGATTCCGCGTCTGAGATGGGATGTGCAAGAACCATGCCGTTTGCGCGTTGGGAGGGGGAACAGCGCCTTTCAGACACCCTCGGCCCTCCAGGGGGTTCGAAAAGTCAGGCGGAAGGGCATGGCGGGGTAAGCCATGGGGGA
>CAYSXA010000136.1:0-7660 GCA_964435005.1 uncultured Anaerolineaceae bacterium
CACGATGGCCTTTTTTTCAAGTCCGAATTTACACCACGTTATGAGACATTATCTCCTCGATAAGCACCTCCTTACTTGCAGGGTGTCATACTCAATACAGCCAGACCTGAATGCGGTTGTTCTCCCGGTCAGCGATGTAAATGCGCCCGCCGGGGCCAACCACCACGTCGTTCGGGTAGTTGAACTGGCCGTCCTCCAGGCCGTATTCGCCAAAAGCGAACAGGAAGGCCGGTTCGTCACCCGAAACGTCGTACACGATGATCGCCTGCCCGACCGCGTCGGCCACGTACAGCCGGTCGCGGTCGTCAATGGTGATGCCGCGCGGCAGGCTGAGCGCGCCTTCGCCCGTGCCGCGCCCGAAGGCGAACAGATACTCGCCCTCTGGCGTCCACACCTGGATGCGGCCGTTGTTGCCGTCGGCCACATAGACCCTGCCCTGCGCGTCGCGGGCCACGCCGTTGGGGTAGAGGAACTGGCCGGGGCTTTCTCCGGTCTCGCCGAAGTTCACCTTCGGCGGGTCGAAGTCCAGCCAGCGATCGGCGCGGAAGGCGTCGGCACCCAACATCCAGATGCCGTTCGGCTCGGCCACGTCGCTGAGCCACAGGTTGCCGCTGCGGTCCACGTACACTCCCAGCGGCGCCCAGGGGGCCCGGTCGGGGGCAGGCAGGGTGGCCTGTTGTTCGCCTTCCGTCAGGGAGTAGCGCACATTTTGCCAGTAGATGTTGTAGGAAAAGGTCGCTCCTTCCGGCAACCCGTTCAGATGCTTGGCGATGTACTCCGAAAGCGTCAGGTTGTAGTCCAGGATGGTGTCCAGGTAATTGCCATCCCGGTCGAAGACGTACACCGCGTGTTGGTGACGGTCGCTGACGTACAACCGGCCCTGGGCATCGGTCGCCAGATACACCGGCGCGCGTTCGCCGGGGCGGGTTCCCGGGATGCTGAACTCGCCGACCGGGTCGCCCTCAGGGGTGAGCATCTTGATCTGACGGTCGCCGCCGTTTTCCGCTACGTACACCCGGTCGCCAGATGGGGAGACCGCCACCCCCACCGGGCGCTCCACGCCGTAGATGGAGAACAGGTAGTGCGGCGGCACCACCACATCCACCGGCGCGGGCACCAGCTCGGGCAACGGCTCGCGGCTGGTGTAATAGCGAATGAACAGGCCGCAACTGCACAACAGCAGCAAGAGCAGCAACAGCAGCAAGAGCAGCCAGCGGCGGCGCTGTTCCTCTTCCTTCGGCATCTCCTCCGGGGGCAGCTCCGCCGGGGCCTGGGGTTGGTCGATCAACCTTTCGTCGGTGGTCATATCAGCTCCCGATTCACTGATTCTGCGGTGTGGGTTGCGTCTGCAACACAGTGTGCAGGCGTCCGTAAGTCTGCTGAGCCAGCAGGTCGTTCGGATCGAGCTGCAACGCCCGTTCGATGGCGCTCATCGCCTGCTCGATCTGCCCCAGTTGCTCGTACGTCAGCCCCAGGCCCACCCAGGCAGGCAGGAAGTCAGAGAGCGTTTGCGTGGCCTGCTCCAGATGAGTGCGGGCAGTGACGTAATCTTGCTGCGAGTAGGCCAGCATGCCGCGTGCGTAGGACACGTAGTCCGGCTGGTCGAGAGCGGTGTAGGCATCGATCAACGCAGTGTACGCTTCGGCGAAGTCGGGTACCAGACGCACAGCGCGTTGCAGGTACTCCACCGCCTTTTGCGGGTCATCCACTGCCAGGTAGGCCTGACCGAGCTTGTACAACGCATCCGCATCCGTGCGCTCGATGGCGATGGCCGCCTCCAGCGCCGGGATGGCTTGCTCCGGCTGCCCCAGTTCCAGGTAGCTCTCGCCCAGGAAGTAATAGGCCGTCTCCAGCGCCATGTCCGTCTTGGCCATTGGGCTGTCCTTACGCAGCTCGACGAATTTCCCCAGCGGTTCGATCACCTGCTCGTGCTTACCCATCTGGTTGTAGGCGATCCCTGCGACCAGCAGCGCACCTTCGTTTTCCGGATAGGCACGCAACACCTGCTCGGCCTGATCTACCGCCTGGGGGTACATTCCCTTCCCCAGGTAATACTCGGCCAGCGCCACGCGGCGGGTCGGATCTTGCGGATCTTCGCGGATGGCAGCTTCCAACGTGGCGATCTGGCGTTCGATCACCGACTGGTCGCCCAGCCGCACATAACGATCCCAGTAATAGAAGGCAGCAAAGGCCAGGAACACCCCGATCACCAGGACTGCCAGCCCTTGGGTGGCGCGCTTCAGGTGTTCGTGGTCGTTCAACAATCGATCCAGATAGGTCATATCATCCTCCTGTGCGAGCGCATCGCTTCGCACTACGGGCCCTCTACGATACCGCCCGGATGGCAGCGACTACACAGCACGAAGTTCTGATGGCAGGTAAAGCACACTTCGTCGCCGCGGTAGCGGTATTCTTCCGCATGGGTGTACACCATGTTCTCCGGGTGCTCCAGATTGTGGCAGGCCTCGTTGGTGCAGAAGCGTTGCCCGTGGCACTGATAGCACTCTTCCTGAATTTGTTGCCCGCTGACCGAGCGATGCTCGATCGTCCAGCGGAAATCGGAGTGCGATTCCGGCGTAGCTCCGGTGATCACCGGCGCTTCGAGCAGCACCTCGTCGCCGCGCCCGACGATCGGCACAGTGTGGCACAGGTTGCACTTCACGCTGATCAGCTCCACCTCGTTCCCCTTCTCATCCACGCTGACGTGCTTGTCGTCGTGGCAACGGAAGCACCCCATGAACGGCGTATGCCGCGCGTTGTTCGGGTTGGTATCCCAGCTCAGCTTCATGTCGGGATACTGCGTCTGGTCAAAAATCGCCTTCAGTTCATCAAGGGCCTGCTGTAACAGGTCACCACGGTGCTGGTAGAAGTCGGAGTAGTTCTGGCGGTAGAAGTCTGCCAGCGCGTCGATCGCGGCGTAACCTTCCTCGCGGCTGGCATAGGCCGGGGTAAGCACCTCCACCGCCTTCTTGCGGATGTAGGGGATTTCGCGCGAGATGCGTCCGACGTTGAGCGCCTGATCCACGATCACATCCGGCGGCGGGATGAGATGTGCCGCGCGGTTGTGGCAATCGATGCAATCCATGCGGCGCACCTTGCCTTCCTTCATGGCCTCTTCCACAAAGGAAGATTGCGCCATGGTCAGCATATCGCGGGCGAAGAACTCCTTGAGCGTGCCGTCGGGCTGCTCCACGCCCACCCACAGGATAACCTGCCGCTGCTCATCGGCGGCGATGTAGTACACCGGCGCGGTGATGTGCCAGTGAATCCCCTGGCTGATGCCGGTGCTCTCCTCCCAGCCGCCCATCTTCAGGATAAAAGTGGATTTGATCGGCGTGTTCGCTTCGTCCGGCGCGTAGTGAATGATGTTCTTAATGATGTTGTCCTTGAAACTCGCCGGCGTGTGACACTGCTCGCAGATTTCGCGCGCCGGACGCAGGTTGTGCACCGGGCTCTTGATCGGACGGCTGTAAGAGTCAGTGAGCACTGCAAAGACCTGGCGGATGCCGTCAATCTTCGACCGCACGAAGAAAGACATTCCAGGCCCAATGTGGCATTTCACACACGGCACGTTCGCATGAGGCGAATGCTCATATCGCTCGAACTCCGGCGCCATCGGGTGACACACCCCACCGCAGAACTCCGGGCTTTCGGTGTATTCGTACGCCTTATAGGCGCCGGTCAGACCGACGCTGAGCAGCACGAACAGCACCAGCGACCCAATTAAAAGGAAACGTCGGTGACGAGGATCGCTGAAGTCGATGACGATGCGTTGCAGTTTGCGCCCCCGCCGCCGACGCTTTGCGCCGTTGGAGCCTTCCTGGGCGATGATGTGGGGAGTTTTGAGTTGCTCCTTGCTCTTCCAGCGGATCAGCGGCATGTCACTTCCTCCGGCGTCACTTTGCGCGTTTTTTCACATTCTTAGCTCGCTCTCATTTTAGACGGCCTCGGCACAACGCACAACGGCCTAAAGACCAATCCCTTATCCGACCAAAGTCTGGAATAATTAAGACTAAAGTCTTAAGCCCTTTGTCCGATGAGCACGTAAACATCGCTGCAAGGGCTTTTCTGGTATACTGAACACCGACCTTTCCTTATATAAATGTCATGTGTGCAGCACTTATGGAACGCTTTGCCTGGTTACGCAATTTACGCCTTCCCCCTAGAAACCTGGAACAGCAGTTCGCCCTGGCCTCACTGGTTGTACTGACCGGTGGCATGTTAGTCATCGGCTGGTGGATCAACCACCAGATTCGCGCCAGCGTGTTCCGCCAGAGCGCCGAGATCACCTCCGCTTACCTGGAAAACGGCCTGCTGGCGCTACTCACGGATCACGTTCAGGGACGCGTGCTCACCCCAGAGGACATCGCCCAGTTAGACCGTTTTTTCAGCCAAAACGTGCTCGGCGCACGCATTGCCTCGGTGAAAATCTGGGCGCCGAACGGGCACGTGGTGTATAGTTCCAACCCGGAGTTGATCGGGCGCGTGTTCCCCATCCGAGACGAACTGCGCCGCGCGATCAGCGGCAGCGTGGTGGTGAACATCACCGCGCTGGACGACGTCGAACACCGGACGGAAAGTTGGGAATGGGAGAGCCTGCTGGAAATTTACGCGCCGATCCGTCCATCCAATGACCATCCACCCCTGGCTGTGGCCGAGGTGTACCTCCCTACCACAGCCCTGGACGAAGAGATCCGCCTGGCCCAGAAACGCACCTGGGTGATCGTGGGGGCATCCACTTTCTTGATGTACGTATTGCTGAACACGATCATGCACCGCGGGCAGCGGATCATCCAGCAGCAGGAACAAACGCTCCGCTCACAGGTGCAATCTTTGCAACAGTTGTTGCAACAAAACCGGGAACTGCACAGCCGTGTGCAGCGGGCCGCGCGCCGCACCACGGAGTTAAATGAGCGCTACCTGCGCCGCATCAGCGCCGAATTGCACGACGGCCCCGTGCAGGTGCTCGCGCTGGCCACGCTGCAACTGGACAGCGTCCGCGAAGCGCTGGACGCTCAATCAGACCCGGTAGTCATCCAAACCCTGGACAACACCCAGGCCGCACTGCAGGAAGCCCTGCGTGAAATGCGCACCATCGCCACCGGCCTGCGGCTACCTGAACTGGCTTCGCTCACTCTGTTTGAGGCCGTCGCCCGCGCCATCGCCGCCCACGAACGACGCACGCAGATCCAGGTTGATTTCCAGGCCGGCGATCTCCCCGATGAGGCACCACTGGAGATCAAGATCGCACTGTATCGCATCACCGAAGAAGCATTGAACAACGCCTACAAACACGCCGGTGGCAAAGACCAACGCGTGCGCCTGGAACTCTGCACCGAGGCCGAGGACCAGCAGGTCATTTTGCTTGAAGTCTCCGACAGTGGACCAGGCTTCGAGCAGGACAGCGCGGACAACAGTGCCCGTCACCTGGGATTGATCGGCATGCGCGACCGCGCGGAGAGCCTGGGAGGCACCTTTGAGGTGCATAGCGCACCCGGCCAGGGCGCTACCATCCGCGTTTGCCTGCCCCTAGAACACATAGAGGTCATCGCATGAACCAGACCATCCGCACCGTGATTGTGGACGATCACCCGCTGTACCGCGACGGTGTAGCGTTCACTCTCAGCCGCGACCCCCACATCGAAGTCGTCGGCCAGGGCGCCAGCATGGCCGACGCAATCACCCTGACCGAGGAAAAACGCCCCGACGTCGTGCTGCTGGATATCACCATGCCCGGTGGCGGGCTGAATGCCCTCAACGCCCTGGCACAAAAGTTCCCCAACGTGAAGTTCATCATCCTGACTGCCTCGGACGACGAAGACAACGTGCGCTATGCGCTGAAGCACGGTGCATGTGCGTACGTACTCAAGGGCATCCGCGGCAATGAGCTGATCCAGGTGGTGCGCGACGTGTACCAGGGACAGACGTACATCTCCCCCTCCCTGGCCACCACGCTGGTGGTCTCAACCTACCGCGAACCCAACACCGAGCCGCACACCCTGGCTGACTTCACCCCCCGCGAGCGGGACATCTTGCGTTGTGTGGCCAAAGGGTGCAGCAACCGCGAAATCGCCGAACGACTGCACCTGAGCGAGAAAACCGTCAAGCACTACATGACCAGCATCATGAAAAAAATGAACGCTCGCAACCGCGTGGAAGTCGCCCTCCGTGCCCAAGAAATGGGGCTGGGCGACTGAGGACTGAGGGGATTTCACCACACCTCCACATCCTCTTCACAACTTCTTCACACCTCCGCGCTATCCTCAGAGCAGAACGAACGGGAGAGTATCCCGCACATCACATACGGAGGTGTACCATGAAGAAAATGTTCCTTCTGATTACAGCAGCTTTGCTGGGCGTGTTGGTCCTGGCAGGGGGTGCAGCGGCTTATGCCTACGCGCAATCCGACACCCCAACGCCCCCCACTGGCCAGCTGCCCTTTGGCTTCGGCCACGGACGTGGCGTTGGCCCCGGCCGCGGCTTCGACCACGGCCCGGAAGGCGTGCTGCGCAGCTACATGACCGACGCGTTGGCCGAGGCGCTCGGCGTCTCCACGGATGAGTTACAGAGCCAGACGCCCTGGCAGATCGCACAGGAGCAAGGCCTGAGTGCGGATGAACTCACCGCGCTGATGGAGCAGGCGCGCAACGCCGCCATCGACGCCGCGCTGGCCGACGGCGTGATCACCCAGGAGCAGGCCGATCTGATGCGCAATCGCCCGGTCGGCCCTGGCCCGAAAGGTTTTGGAGCGAAAGGCGCTGGCCCGCTTCAGCCTTACATGGAAGAAGCGGTCGCCTCAGCTTTTGGACTGACTACCGATGAGCTGCAGGCAATGAAAGCCGAAGGCCAAACGCTATGGGACTACGCCGCCGAGCAGGGGCTGACGGTCGCCGACTTCCAGAGCAAGATGGAAAGCGCGCGGAACGCCGCTATTGACGCCGCGCTGGCCGACGGTGCCATCTCTCAAGAACAGGCCGACCGGCTGCGCAACGCTCCCGCAGGTCACGGTTTTGGTCCTGGCGCCTGCGATGGCTCTGGCAGGCACGGACGTCCCGGCGGACGCCCTGGTTTCGGCCCCGGTGAAGGCTTCGGACAGCCGTAAACCCGTTCGTAATCAACGAGGGCAGTGGGCAACCGCTGCCCTCATTTTCGTGTATGATGGAAAAGATGCAAAGGTCTATGAGCTGCCAGAAGAGTCAGAACTGTCTGAGGTGTTGAGGTATCCAACAAGACTGGCTTTCTGAAAAACCAAGGGAACCAACCAATAAAACAACCAGCGTAACCATGCAACCCACCATCCTGATCATTGAAGACGAACCCGAACTCGTCCGCGTGCTGCGGGATTACCTGCACAAAGCGGGCTTTCAGGTGCTGTCCGCCTATCGCGGCGATAGCGGCCTGTCCACCTGGCAGCACAAGCGACCCGATCTGGTCATCCTTGACCTCAACCTGCCGGGGATGGACGGCCTGGATGTGGCGCGGGAAATCCGCCGCCAGAGCGACACGCCGATCATCATGCTCACCGCGCGCGTAGAAGAGGCCGACCAGTTGATCGGCCTGGAACTCGGCGCGGACGATTACATCACCAAGCCGTTCTCACCGCGGCTGGTGGTGGCGCGCGTGCGCGCGTTGCTGCGTCGCGCGCAGGGAGGACACACAC
>CAYSXA010000137.1:0-7636 GCA_964435005.1 uncultured Anaerolineaceae bacterium
TCTGTACTTACGTGCTCGACCTGCTGGACGCTGCCACGCTGCCGGCTGTGTTGCAGGGTTTTTCCCGGTTGCTGCGACCGGGCGGGCGAGTGGTGCTGCTCACGTTGACGGAGGGCGTCTCGCCACTGAGCAAAGCGACCATGGCGCTGTGGAAGGCGGTCTATCGGCTGGCGCCACTGGCCTGCGGTGGATGCCGCCCGATCTCCTGGCGCGATGCGGCGATGTGGAGCGGCTTTCGTGTACGGGTGCATCGGGTGGTGGAGCAGTGCGGGATGCCCAGCGCATTGTATCTCCTGGAGGTGTCCGGATGAAGAACCCACCCCGTGGACTGGCCGCCATCCCCTGGCGGTTGCCTATCTGGTTGTACCGTCTCGGCCTGGGCTTTCTGCTCGGTGGGCGGTTTATGCTGCTCACCCACATCGGACGCAAGAGCGGCCTCCCCCGCCAGGCGGTGATCGAGGTGGTGCACCACGACCCGCAACGGCGGATTTATTATGCTGCTTCTGGCTTTGGCCGCAAATCCCACTGGTTCCGTAACATCCAGAAGACGCCGCAGGTGACCATCCAGGTCGGGCGGCGGAAGATGCGCGCGCAGGCGGAGGTACTCTCAACCGAGGCGGGAGGAGCTGTGCTGCGGCGATATGCTCAGGAACACCCCATCGCGCTGCGCGAACTGGGCCGCCTGATTGGCCTGCATTACGACGGCACGCCGGAAGCGCTGCATCGCCTGGCCGAAGTTGTGCCCATTGTGGCGTTTCATGTGGAAGAAGACGCGGCTCATTGAAAAATGTGCTGACCTGTCCATTCGCCGTGGAAGGAAAATCCTCGGCTCGATGGTCGGTGGGCTTCAGTCCGTGGGCTGACGTCTAGCATCGCAAAGAGGTTCCCATGACTCTGATTATCCTGTTCCTCATCTGGATTCTGCTGGGCACGCTGGGCGCCATGCTGGCCGGAAACATCTGGAAGGGTGTGCGCCCCATCGGTGAACGCGGCGACTACCTGGTCGCCATCGTGTTCGCCATTCTGACCGGCCTGAGCGACTGGTATCTGCTGCCGATGATGCACATCACCGGCATGTTGCGCTTCGTCGCAGCGTTGATCGAGCCGCTTCTGGGCGCGCTGATTGCCCTGTGGGTGGTTCGCCTGATCAAGAAATAGTCCATGACCGACTGGATCATCCACACCGAAGGACTGACGCGCGATTTTCGCCGCGTCCGTGCGGTGGATCATCTCGATCTGCAGGTGGCGCGCGGCGAGGTCTTCGGGTTGGTGGGGCCAGACGGCGCGGGCAAGACCACCACGCTGCGCCTGCTCGCCGGGCTGCTGAACATCACCGAAGGACGGGCGCAGGTGCTCGGCTATGACCTGGAGACGCAGGCCGAGGCGGTGAAGCCGCACATCGGCTACATGGCGCAGCAGTTCAGTCTGTACGGCGACCTCTCGGTGGCTGAGAACCTGGCCTTCTTCGCCGACCTGTATCAGGTGCGCGGCGAGGAGCGCCGGGAGCGCACCGAGCGCCTGCTGCGCTTCGCCCGCCTGACCGAGTTCCGCGACCGCCGCGCCGACCGCCTCTCCGGCGGGATGCAGAAGAAACTCGCTCTGGCCTGCACGCTGATCCACCAACCTGACCTGCTACTGCTCGACGAACCCACCACCGGCGTAGACCCGGTCTCGCGGCGCGAGTTCTGGGACATTTTGACCGAACTGCACCTGCAAGGCGTGACCATTGTGGTCAGCACCCCGTACATGGACGAAGCCGAGCGTTGTCAGCGCGTGGGGTTGATGTACGGTGGGCGGCTGGTGCGCTGCGATACGCCACAGGCCATTCTGCGCGATTTGCCTGGCGAACTGGTCGAGTTGCAGCCGGATGACTGGCAATCTGCTGTACACGCGCTCGACGGCATGGACGGCGTGATCGAGGTACAGACCTACGGCAACCTGCTGCGCGTCTTCCTGGATGATGCGGAACGACGGCTCCCGCAGGTGCAGCAGGCGCTCACGGAGAACGGCATCCGCCTGCTGAACGTGCGCCGCGCCCCGCCGCGCATGGAAGAAGCCTTCATCTCCCTGATCCGCCGCCAGGAGGAGGTGTGAAGTGTCTGTGCATCGCATCTGGGCTGTCACGCGGAAGGAGTTTCGCCACATCCTGCGAGACCGGGGCACGCTCTTCCTGGTCGCCTTGATGCCGGTGCTGCTGCTCTTTCTGCTGGCCTACGCGGTGACGGCGGATATCCGCAACGTGCCGGTTGCCGTGCTCGACCTGGACCGCACACCGACCTCGCGCGATTTCATCCAGCAGATTGCCGTAGGCCAGGATCTCGACCTGGTTGCACAGATCCG
The DNA here is from genome assembly GCA_964435005.1 of uncultured Anaerolineaceae bacterium. Lineage (GTDB taxonomy): Bacteria > Chloroflexota > Anaerolineae > Anaerolineales > DRMV01 > CAYSXA01. Next base: position 2,341 of record CAYSXA010000137.1, read on the forward strand.
TTCGTGGGATGAGATCGAAGGGATGCTGATGCGCGAGCAGGTCAAGGCGGCAGTGGTGCTGGGGCCGGGCTTCGAGCGGCAATTGTTCGCCATGCAGGGCATGCCGCTGCAGGTGATTATAGACGGCACCGAGCCGGAAAGCGGCGGCTTTGCTGTGGATCACATCGGCCGCCGCGCGGAGGAGTTCGCCACGCGCCTGCTGGCCGACCACCTGGCAGCGCAGGGCATCGCTCCGGACGCGCTTACCCCGATCGACCTGCGCGTGCGCGTGTGGTTCAACCCGAATCTGAAGAACAGCATCGGCATCGTGCCCGGCCTGATTTCCATCGTACTGGGGCTGCCGGGAATGTCCATTGCCCTGACGCTGGCGCGTGAGCACGAGCACGGCACGATGGAGCAGTTGATGGCGACGCCGATCGGGCGCGCTGAACTGCTGCTTGGCAAGATGCTGCCCTATGTGGCCGCTGGGCTGCTCAACGTGCCACTGACCACCGCCGCCGGGATGCTGGTCTTTCACATCCCGTTTCACGGGAACTTCGGGCTGTTTATGGGACTGTCGGCGCTGTTTTTCTTTGCCCTGCTCAGCCTGAACATTCTGGTGGGGGTGTTGTTGCGCTCGCAGGCGGCGGCGCTGGCGCTTTCCATGCTGCTGGTCTTTTACCCCGGTTTCTTCCTGATGGGCATCTTCTTTCCCATCAGCTCCATGCCGCCCATCGTGCTGACCGAAGCATATTCGCTGCCGGGCACACACTACGCCGTGATCGCCCGTGCGCTGTTTGTCCGCGGGGTGGGAATGGAGGTGCTCTGGCCATACGCTGCCGGCCTGTTCGCCCTAGGGGTGGTCTTCACCGCGTTGGCGGCGCTGTTCTTTCAGAAGAAACTTGCATGAGGGTGTGCCATGCTACGACGGATAGCCAGCCTGGTGATCAAAGAATTCATCCACCTGCGGCGCGACTGGTGGCTGCCGGCGTTCATGCTGATCGGCGGGGCGATGGAGTTGCTGTTGGTGGGCTGGGCAACCTCGCGCCCGATTACCAATCTGTCGTTGATGGTGCTCGATCAGGACCGCACGGCGGCCAGCCGTGAGCTGGTCGCGGCGCTGAAGAACACGAGCACCTTCGCCGATCCGGTGTATGCCGAAAGCCTGGATCAGGTGCGCTCGGCGCTGGATCGGGGACGCGTGACCATGGCGGTCGTGATCCCGCCGGACTTCCAGGCGCAACTAGACACGCCAGATGGCCGCCCCGCACTCGCGGTGATGCTGGACGGTGCGGACAGCCCCTCTGCGCTCGCTGCCCTGCGCGCTGTGGAAGGACTGATCGCCCGCCTGAACCAGGACATCGCGCTGAAGCGGTTGGGGATGTCGGAGGAAACCTTCCGCTCCTTCACGCCTTCCATTCGGGTGTGGTTCAACGAGAAACTGAGTGATGAGTACTACACCACCCCCGCCGAACTTGGTCTGATGCTCGAATTCACCGTGATGATCTTCGCTGCGCTGGCCTTCGCCCGCGAGCGCGAACTGGGCACGATGGAGCAATTGCTTGTGATGCCTTTCTCCTCGTTGGAGATCATTATCGGCAAGGCGATCCCGGCGATGATTGTCGGCTTTGTGGATTTCGTGATCATGCTGGCGATGGTGCACTTTGTCTTCGGCGTTCCGGTGCGCGGCTCGCTGGCGTTGCTATTGCTCATCGCCCTGGGCTACCTGCTGGTGGAACTAGCGAAGGGCATGATGATTTCGGTCGCTTCGCACACCCAGCAGCAGGCGTTCCTGCTGGTGCTGCTGGTAGGTATGGTGGACTTCATGTTCACCGGCTACGCAGCGCCGGTCGAGACCATGCCGAAGGCGCTGCAATGGTTCAGCCAGTTGATTCCCGCGCATCACTGGATGACCATCCTGCGCGGCATCCTGCTCAAAGGCGCCGACCTATCCGTGCTGTGGCCCAGCCTGCTCTCCCTGACCGCGCTGGGACTGGCGCTGGGAGGCGTCTCCCTGCGCTTCGTCCGTCGTGCTTTGGATTGATGAGGCATCTGAGGCGACAGGTGTCAGAGGAGCCAGAGGTCAACCAAAGCAACCAGAGATACCGGCGCAACCAATGCAACCATTGCAACCAACCCCCGCCATCTCCGTCCAGAGCCTCACCAAACGCTTTGGGGACTTCACCGCTGTGCGCGATGTGACCTTCCAGGTGCGACGCGGCGAGATTTTCGGCTTCCTCGGCCCCAATGGGTCGGGGAAGACCACCACCATCCGCTTGATGCTGGGGCTGCTACGCCCCACGTCGGGCGAAGTGACCGTGCTCGACGAATCGGTCACGCGCCATCCGGAACGCATCCGTCCCCGCGTGGGATACATGTCGCAACGTTTCAGCCTGTACAACGACCTGACTGTTTTGGAGAACCTGCAGTTCTACGGGCGGGCGTACGGACTGAAGAACGACGTGCTCCATGAGCGCATCCGGATGGCGCTCGAACTGTCCGATCTGGTTGGACGGGAGCGCGTGCGCACGCGTGATCTTTCCGGAGGCTGGCGTCAGCGGCTGGCGCTCAGTGCGGCCATCCTGCATCGCCCGGAGGTGATTTTCCTGGATGAGCCAACCGCCGGCGTGGATCCGATCTCCCGCCGTCTGTTCTGGGATCTGCTCTATCGCCTGGCGGCGGACGGCGTGACCGTGTTCGTCACCACGCACTACATGGATGAGGCCGAACGCTGTCACCGGCTGGCGTTCATCCAGCGTGGGCGGTTGATCGCGCAGGGAACACCGGACGAGATCAAGACGCGGATGATGCCCGGTGTGGTGCTCGAACTGGCGCCGCCGCGCCCCGCCGACGTGGTGCGCGCCTTGCGTGCGAGCGCGGAGGCGGGCGCGTTGCCTATCCACGAGGTCACGCTGTACGGTGCGCTGGTGCACGTGATCGCTGACCCGGCGCCCGACATCGCCGACCGGCTGCGCGCCGCCCTGCGCCGTGCCGACCTGGAGCCCGGCTCAATCGAAGTCATCGCCCCCTCGCTGGAAGATGTGTTCATCTCGTGCATGGGCGCGGCTTCCGGCATGCCCGCGGAACCTGACGCAGCGAAAGGTGAGGCAACATGAGCGAGCAAATCAACGAAACCAACCCAACCAACCCAACCAACGAAACCAATGCAACCAATGCAACCAACGCAACCAATGCAACCAATGCAACCAACTCCCGCTTCATCCCCTTACTCATCCTGCTGGCGTTGCTGATTCTGGCGGCCTACCTGAGCGCCAACCCGGCGGAAGGGCGGCGCGTGCTGGCCGAACTCGGTCTGGCGCAGCCGCAGCAGGAAGGCTACGTGCTCTCCGGCCTGCTGGAAGCCGAGACCGTGCGCATGAGCAGTCCCTTGGGGGGAAAGGTGGTCGCCGTGGTGGTGAGTGAAGGTCAGCGCGTGGCCCAGGGCGACTTGCTGGCTGAAGTGGACAGTGAACTCTTGCGCCTGCAACAACAGATCGCGCAATTTGCGCTGGAGCAGGCCACGCTGCTGGTAGAGAAAGCACAGCGCGGCGCACGTGATACCGACCTCGCCGTGATGCGCGCTGTTGTGGATCAGGCGCAGGTATCTGTGGAAGTGGCGCGCCAGACAGCGCAGGACGCGGAAGACGCAGCCGAGCAGCCAGGGGGCGAGGCACTGCGGGCGCAGGCCCAGGCGGAGGTGGCGCAGGCCGAAGCCGCACTCCGCGCCGCGCAGGCGCAACTTGATGCGCTGCTCCAGGGCGCGAGCGAGACTGATCTGCAGTCCGTCCAGGCCGCTGTGGATGCTGCTCGGGCTGACCTGGATCGCATCACCGCGCAGATCCAGGCGCAGCGCCTGCAGGCCCCGACAGACGCCGTGGTGTCTGCCGTGCTGCTCCAGCCGGGCGAACTGGCGCTCCCCGGCCAGCCGGTGCTCACCCTGCGCCCGCTCGACCGTCCGCTGCACGTGACCGTCTATGTCCCTGAAGCCGACCTGGGCAAAGCGCGCCTGAACGCCGCGGTTACTGTACGCGCGGACGCTTACCCTGACTACATCTTTCAGGGGAAGGTCGTGCACATTGCCGACCGCGCCGAGTTCACCCCGCGCAACGTGCAAATGCCCGAAGACCGCGTGATTCTGGTGTACGCCGTCCGAGTGGCGGTGGATGATCCACAGGGTATGCTCAAACCCGGCCTTCCGGTTGAGGTCATCTTCGAGGTGGAACCATGACGCGAAAAACGCTGCTTGGGCTTGTGCTGATGGCCGTGATGCTGACCGCCTGCACCACGACGCAGGCATCGGAAGATGTGATCACCGTCTCAGGTTTCATCGAGGGACGCGCCTACCGCCTGAGCGCGGAGACGGGCGGCACGGTGGTGGAAGTGAAGGTGGCGCAGGGTGATGTGGTCACTGCCGGTCAGGTGCTCGTCCGCCTTGAAGACCCACAGGTGGAATCAGCGGTGGCCGCTGCTCAGGCGGGCGTGCAGGCCGCCCAGGCTACGCTGGATTCGTTGCGCTTGCTTCCCACCGAGGCCGAAGTCGCGCAGGCGCAGGCCGCGCTGGAAATCGCCAGAGCGCAGCGAGACGCGGCCCAGTCGGTGCTCCAGGCGCTGAAGGACGCCTACGCCCCCTTCGATCCGCCCGCCGCCGACCTGCACGCCGCCGAAGGCCCGGTTCGGCAGGCAGAAGCCGCTGTAGCGCTGGCACAGGCGCGACTTGACCAGGTGAACGCCGGGCCAGACCCGCTGGACGTGCAGAGCGCCGAAATAGCGCTGGAGCAGGCGCAGGTGCAACTCGAACTTGCCCGCGCCACCCGCACACGGCTCACTCTTACCGCTCCACACGACGGCGTGGTGCAGCAGGTACTCGTCCATCCCGGCGAGGCCGCGACGCCCGGCCAGGTGCTCGTGTTGCTGCTCGATCCCACCGATCTCACCCTGACCGTGTATCTGCCGGAGCAGCACCTGGGACGGGTACAGGTGGGCGACCCGGTGCAGGTACGTGTGGACGCCTACCCTGAGCAGGTCTTCCATGGCACGGTGGAGGCCATCGCCGACCGGGCGCAGTTCACCCCCACCACGGTGCAGACTGCCGAGGAGCGCGTCAAGATGGTGTTCGCTGTGCGTATTCGGTTGGAGAACCCCAATGGGCTGTTAAAGCCAGGGATGCCGGCAGACGCTGAGTTCACGAAATGAGTAAATAGTCAGCGAACGCGGATGGGCACGGATTGGCGTGGATGGACGCATTTTTATCCATCCTGTACCTATCTACCTGATCCGTGTTAGCCTGCTGAACCCAACGGAGAATCATTGGACATGA
>CAYSXA010000138.1:0-7613 GCA_964435005.1 uncultured Anaerolineaceae bacterium
ATTCCTGTGGCCATAGGCTCGGTCTCCTTCTTATCAGGAAACTGTTCTTTGACGATGAGGCCTATGGCCTTTTTTACCCCATTTCCCTTCTCCCCTCACCTACTAATTTGAAACAGTCTCAAACCATTTGCGCGAATTTGCACAATTCGAGTTCTTGTGGTATCTTTTCGATGATAACATTGCTGGGGAAGGACACCATGACCGAGAAAAAAGTACCCGACATCGTCATCGGAAGGCTGCCCATTTACCTCCGCGCGCTGACCTACATGGCTCAAGAAGGTAAAACGGTCACCTCTTCCAAGGAATTGGGCAAATACCTGGGCATCTCCGCCGCCCAGATTCGCAAAGACCTCTCCATGTTCGGCGAGTTCGGCAAGCAAGGCACGGGCTACAACATCCCCTTCCTGACCGCCCGGCTGACGGAAATCCTGAACATCCAACAGCCCTGGGACGTGGCGCTGGTCGGGGCCGGCGATCTGGGGCACGCGCTGGCGCGCTATCAGGGCTTCCAGCAGCGAGGTTTCCGCATCACCATGATCTTCGACAACGATCCAGCCAAGATCGGCACCCGCATCGGCGATTTCGTGGTGCGCGACGTAGCCAATCTGGAAGCGGACATCCGCCAGGCGGACATCCAGATCGCGATGATCACCGTACCGGCCAGCGCAGCACAGGAGATCACCGACCGGCTGGTGCAGGCCGGCGTGAAGGCCATCCTGAACTACGCGCCGATACAGATTCACGTCCCCCAGGGCGTGCAGGTGCAATACATCGACCCCAGCATCCACCTGCAACGCATGACGTATTACCTGAAACGTTAAATAAGATCGGCGCACTTTCCCATAAGTGCGCCGTTTTTCTCGCAACAACTACCGGGCGACGCGTCTTGAGCGCGCCGCCTTTTTTATATTTGCGGCAGATAGCGTCGGATCACCGGAAGGATATCCAGGCCGCGCGCGGCGCCTTCAGCGACCGCTGTGGTGGGGTTGTCCACCCGATAGACCGGCACGCCGAGTTCTTTGGTGAGCAGTTTGTCCACGCCGCGCAACAGCGCCCCGCCGCCGCACAACGCGATGCCGCGATCGATGATGTCCGAGAGCAGTTCGGGCGGTGACTTTTCGAGCACCTTGCGTACGGTCTCCACCACACGCCCCAACGGCTCTTCCAGTGCCTCAACCACCTCACCCGTGGTCAGCGTGAGCGGGCGCGGCAGGCCGCTGACCTGATCCTGACCCTGGATTTCCATGCTCAGTTCTTCGTCCAGCGGCACAGCAGCGCCGATCTCGCGCTTCACCTGCTCTGCGGTGGGTTGTGCGATCACCAGACCGTACTTACGGCGCACATAGGTCTGGATAGCCTCATCAAGTTGCAGGCCGCCTTCGCGCATGGTCTCTGCGGCCACGATACCATACATGGAAATCAACGCGGCCTGCGTCGCCCCACCACCCATGCACACAATCATGTTGCCCGACGGCGTACCGACCGGCAGTTCACAGCCCAACGCCGCCGCCAGCGGCTGCTGGATCAGGTGCGCATCACGGACGCCCGCCCGCAACACGGCTTCCACCACCGCGCGGCTTTCCACGCTGGTCACCCCATACGGCACGGAGATCATTACCCGCGGCGGGAACAGCCGCAACGGCCCGCTGACCTTGCGAATCAGGTAACTGAGCAGCGTCTCGGCGACCACATAGTCGGCGATCACGCCGTTCTGCATGGGGCGGGTGATTTCAATGGTTTCGGGCACCCGCCCCAACATATCTAACGCTTCCTGGCCCCAGGCAACCATGCGGCTGGCTTCCACATCCACCGCCGCCACCGTGGGTTCGCGGAACAGCACTTCGCCGCCTTCCACGATCACGGTGTACATGGTGCCCAGGTCAATGCCCAGATCACGCGAGAAGGCAGCCATTAAGTGAGATCTTCCTCACCCATACCCATCGGGCGCGTGCGGCCACGGCCACGACGGTAGCGCTGCACGGCATCCAGTCGGAGCCGGGAGCGGCGGAGCGCCGCCTCGATCTTCAGGTACGTGTCGGTATCCGGCGGCGGGCCTTCTTCGAGCATCTGCTCCGCGCGGCGGCGGGCGGCTTCCGCCCGTTCCACGTCGATCTCTTCCACGTTCTCCGCCGCATCCGCCAGCACGGTGACTTTGTCGGGGCGCACTTCCAGCACACCGCCCGCCACGGTGAAGTACTCCTCCTGATCACCGTAGCGCACCTTCAACACGCCATACTTCAGCGTGGTCAGCAACGGTGCGTGGTTGGGCAGGATGCCCATCTCCCCGGCCACGCCGGGCGCCACCACAATGTCCACATCGCCGGAGAACACTTCCCGGTCTTGCGAGACGATTTCACAGCGGATCGGCATGGTCGCTTCCCTCTCAGGCGCCGACCTGCGCCAGGCGCTCGGCCTTCTCCACAGCCTCGTCGATCGTGCCGACCATGTAGAACGCCTGCTCCGGCAGGTCGTCGTGTTTGCCGTCCAGGATTTCGCGGAAGCCGCGCACGGTCTCTTTCAGCGGCACGTAGCGGCCTTCCAGACCGGTGAACTGCTGCGCCACGAACATCGGTTGCGAGAAGAAACGCTCGATCTTGCGCGCGCGGCTCACGATCAGTTTGTCCTCTTCGCTCAGCTCCTCGATACCCAGAATGGCGATAATGTCCTGCAAGTCCTTGTAGCGCTGAAGCACCTGCTGCACTTCGCGGGCGGTGTAGTAGTGATCCTCACCCACGATGCGCGGGTCCAGAATACGGGAAGTAGAAGCCAGCGGGTCCACCGCCGGGTAGATGCCCTTTTCAGCGATGGAGCGCTCCAGCGCGATGGTCGCGTCCAGGTGGGTGAAGGTCGCCACCGGCGCGGGGTCAGAGTAGTCGTCCGCCGGCACGTACACGGCCTGCATCGAGGTGATCGAGCCGTGCTTGGTCGAGGTGATGCGCTCCTGCAGTTCACCCATTTCGGTCGCCAGCGTGGGCTGGTAACCCACCGCCGAGGGCATACGACCGAGCAACGCCGACACCTCGGAACCGGACATAGAGAAGCGGAAGATGTTGTCGATGAACACCAGCACGTCGCGGCCCCGATCGCGGAAGTACTCCGCCATGGTCAGCGCGGTGAGCGCCACGCGCAGACGCACGCCGGGGGGCTCGTTCATCTGACCGTACACCATCACGGTGTCCTTCATCACGCCGGATTCCAGCATTTCGCGGTACAACTGGGTGCCCTCACGGGTGCGTTCACCCACGCCGGCGAACACGGAATTGCCTTTGTGCACCGTGGCGATGGTGCGGATCAGCTCCATGATGATCACGGTCTTGCCCACGCCCGCGCCGCCGAAGATGCCGGTCTTGCCGCCCTTGGTGAAGGGGGCGATCAGGTCAATCACCTTCATGCCGGTCTCGAACACTTCCACGCTGGTCGATTGTTCCTCCAGCGGAGGCGCCAGGCGGTGAATGGGATACATCACCTCGGCCTTGACCTCCGGCCCGCCATCCACCGGGTGACCCAGCACGTTGAACACACGCCCCAGCGTGGGCTCGCCTACCGGCACCTTAATTGGTGCGCCGGTGTTGTAAGCCGCCATCCCACGCTTCAAGCCATCGGTGGTGTCCATCGCCACACAGCGCACCCAGGAACCGCCCAGGTGCTTCTGCACTTCCAGAACCAGCGGGGTTTGTCCCTCGCGGGGGATTTCCACAGCATCGTAAATTTCGGGGAGTTCGCCCGGCGGGAACGCCACGTCCACCACCGCGCCCTGAATTTGCACAACTCGGCCAACGGATTTCGCCATGCTTGCCTCCAAAACGGTTTTCGACCTCGCAGGTTATTTCGCTTTCTTCTGCGCCAACGCCTGAGCCAGCGCCTCGGCGCCGCCGGCAATGTCCAGCAATTCGTTCGTAATGCTCTGCTGACGCGCTTTGTTGTACGCCAGTCGCAGCGCACCGACCAGTTCAGTCGCGTTGTCGGTGGCGTTCTTCATCGCCACCATGCGCGCCGCGTGCTCACTGGCCACGGATTCCAGCACCGCGTGATAGAGCTGCAATGCAGTGAAGCGCGGCACGATTTCGTCCAGCAGTTCCTCCACACCCGGCTCGTAGATATACACCGGCGAGGGGCCCTGACGTGTGGGCGCAAAGTCCTGCACGCGCTCTTCCTCTTCCAGTTTCAGCGGTAGCAGTTTCTTCAGGGTGACTTCCTGGCGGATCATGTTGACGAAGTCGGTGTACACCACGTACACCTCATCCACCCGTCCCTCCAGGAACTCTTCCACCACCAGATGCCCAATCGCCGACACGTCGGCATAATCGGGAATGGTGGGCAGGCCGCTAAATTCCGCGATCACGTCTTTTTGCAGGCGCATCAACAGATCGCGGCCTTTGCGCCCCACGGCGACGAACCGCACCGGCACAGGGTACTCATCGAAGTGTTGCCGCACAAAGCGAATCACGTTCGTGTTGTACGCCCCGGCCAGGCCGCGGTCGCCCGTGATCACCACCACGAGCACGCTGCTCACCTCTTCGCGGTCCACCAGCAAGGGATGTAACGTACCACGCCCCGGCTGGTTCGCCAGATGCAACAACACATCCCAGGCACGGGTGGCATAGGGACGAGTGCGAAACACCGCCTCTTGTGCCCGACGCACCTTGCTGGCCGAAACCGCCTGCAGAGCACGGGTGACCTGCGCGATGTTCTTGACGCTCCGAATACGGAGCCGCATTTCGCGTGCAGTTGCCATAGTGCTCCTCGCGGGTTATTTCCACGAAGCCTTGAAGGCGTCCAGCGCCTCCTTCAGGCGGGCTTCGGTCTGCTCGCTGATAATTTTCTCCTCGGTAATTGCCTTCCCCACCTCTGGATACGAGGTGTCCATGAAGCGCAGCAACGCGCTCTCCCAGGCCTTCATGCGATCCAGCGGCACGTCGTCGGCGTAGCCATTCACGCCCGCGTAGATCACGATGACCTGGTGCTCCAGCGACATCGGCTCGTATTGCCCCTGCTTCAGGATTTCCTGCAGGTGCTGACCACGGTTCAACTGTTGCTGCGTGGCCGGGTCGAGGTCGGAGCCGAACTGAGCGAAGGCCGCCAGTTCACGGAAGGCCGCCATGTCTAGGCGCAGGCGACCGGCCACCTGCTTCATCGCTTTGGTCTGCGCGTCACCACCCACGCGGGAAACCGAAATACCCACGTTCACCGCCGGGCGGATACCGGCGTAGAACAGGTTGCTCTCCAGGTAAATCTGGCCATCAGTGATCGAGATCACGTTCGTGGGGATGTAGGCCGACACGTCGCCGAGCAGAGTTTCAATGATAGGCAACGCGGTGAGCGAGCCGCCCGAACCGCGCACCTTGACGATCTTGTAATCCCCGGCGTTTTCCATCGCCTTGAGCGCCTCTTCGGCCTCGTGTTTGGAGAGCGGGCCGTCGTACACCTTGCCGTCCACACCGTCCTCGGCGGCAGCCATGCCGTCCTCGCTGCTGTAATCCTTGGGGACGATGACGTACTTGTTCGCCAGGCGGGCGGCGCGCTCCAGCAGGCGGGAGTGCAGATAGAACACGTCACCGGGGTAGGCCTCACGTCCCGGCGGGCGGCGCAGCAGCAGCGACACCTGGCGGTACGCCCAGGCGTGCTTGGACAGGTCGTCATAGACCACCAGCGCATCGCGCCCGGTCTCCATGAAGTATTCGCCAATCGCGCAACCGGCGTAGGGAGCCAGGTACTGCAGCGCGGCGGGGTCGTCGGCGGAAGCCAGCACCACGATGGTGTAGTCCATCGCGCCGTAGCGCTCCAGCGTGGCGATGGTGCGGGCCACCGCAGCCTTCTTCTGACCGATCGCCACATAGATGCAGATCATATCCTGGCCCTTCTGGTTGATGATCGTGTCGATGGCGATGGCGGTCTTCCCGGTCTGGCGGTCGCCGATAATCAGCTCACGCTGACCGCGCCCGATGGGGATCATCGAGTCGATGGCCTTGATGCCGGTCTGGACGGGCGTGTCCACGTCCTGACGGGCCACCACGCCAGCCGCAATGCGTTCCACCGGGTAATAGGTCTCGAACTGCAACGGGCCTTTGCCATCCAGCGGTTCGCCCAGCGGGTTGACCACGCGCCCGATCAGGCCATCGCCCACGGGCACCGACGCGATACGTCCGGTGGCACGCACGGTCATCCCTTCTTTGATGCCGTGGTAATCACCCATCACAATCACGCCGACGTTGTCCGCTTCCAGGTTGAAGGCAATGCCCATCACACCGTTGGCGAACTGCACCAGTTCTTGCGAACGGACGTCGGCCAGACCCTTCACGCGGGCGATACCGTCACCGGCCTCGATGACCGTACCGATTTCGCGCACCTCCAGTTCCGGCTGGAACGCTTCAATTTGCTTCTGCAGATCACTCGTAATCTGTTGGATCAGGTCGGACATGTTACCTCCGTGCCAGGGGGGTGGGTTACCAGATTCAGGTCAATCGGTCGTCAATGCAATCACGGTCTCTGCGTCCAGGCGGCGCACCAACGCCGTGACTAACTGCACCGCGTGTTCGTAGTCGTCACGGTGCAGAATGGAACTATGGGAATGGATGTGCCGCGCAGGCACGCCGATCACTACAGACGGCACACCGATCTTGTGCTTGTGAATCACACCGGCGTCCGTGCCGCCGCCCGCCACGTAGGAGACCTGCAACGGCACGCCGATCTCCTCGGCGGTGTCCATCACAAAGTCGCGCAACTTCAGGTTGGGGATCATGGTGCGGTCGTAGATCAGCACCGACGGCCCCTTGCCCAGTTTGACAGCGGACTGCTCCGGCTTGATGCCCGGCACGTCGCCAGCGATGTCGGATTCCAGTACAATGGCGACATCCGGCTCCACGGCGTGCACGCTGGTGCTTGCGCCGCGCAGCCCGACTTCCTCCTGCACGGTCGCCACGCCGAACACCGTATTCGGGTGCTCTTGCTGCTGTAGCTTGCGCAGCACCGAGATCACCAGCGCCACGCCCACGCGGTCGTCAAAGGCTTTGGCGAGCAGGCTCTTGCCGTTCGCCAGCTCCACGAAGTCCGCGCGCGGGATGACCGGGTCACCAGGGCGCACGCCGGCGGCTTCCACTTCGTCCTTGCTGGTGGCCCCGATGTCGATGTACATCTGGTCTTTGGTGACCACCTTGTTGCGCTCGTCGGGGGGAAGCAGGTGCGGCGGTTTAGCACCGATCACGCCCACCACGTCGCCGTTGCGCGTCTTGATGATCACCCGCTGGCCGAGCAGCACCTGGTCAAACCAGCCGCCGAGGGGCAGGAATTTGATGAATCCCTCGGCGGTGATATGCTTGACCATGAAGCCGATCTCGTCCATGTGACCGGCGAGCATCACGCGCGGGCGCTCCGCGCTACCGGTCTGGCGACAGATCAGGCTCCCCGCCTTGTCCTGGGAAAGCTCGCCCAGCGGCTCCAGATACGAACGCACCACGGCGCGCACCGGAGCTTCGTAACCGGGCACACCGTGGGCTTCGGTCAGCGTTTTGAGCAGTTCAATTGTGGCATCCATTCAAGTGTTCGTCCTGCTGGCACAAGATGGTCAAATGATACCTGAAAGGCGTCAAATTGTCCAGCCCTTCACAAAGCGCGCC
>CAYSXA010000139.1:0-7607 GCA_964435005.1 uncultured Anaerolineaceae bacterium
GCGAGGCGCTGTTCTCACTGCCGCTCGGCTCGCACGCGCTGACGATCACCGACGCCGGCCTGATCCACTTCCTCAGCATCCTGACGCGCTCCTGGGTGGCGGTGCAGGCCGCCATCCTGCTGACCGCTGTGACCTCTTTCCCCGACCTGATGCACGCCTTGCGTCACCTGCGCCTGCCCGGCGTACTGGTGACCATCGTCTCGTTCATGTACCGCTACCTGTTCGTGCTGGCGGACGAGGTGATGCGCATGATGCGTGCGCGAGAGGCGCGGTCGGCGCAGCCGGTGCCGGGCGGGCGAGCGCCCTCGGTGGTCTGGCGGGCGCGCGTGGCCGGGCACATGGCCGGGCAACTCTTCCTGCGCAGTTACGCGCGCTCCGAGCGGGTGTACAACGCCATGCTCGCGCGCGGCTACCGTGGCGAACTGCTCACGTTGAACCCACACCACCTGCGTCGGCACGACGGCGTCGCTGCCGCACTGACGCTGGCGGCGCTGCTGCTGATCCAGGGGATCGCCCGCCTGTAGCCGGTGATGATTCACTTGGACGCTTCTTTTGGCCCCCCTCCCCCCTTGCATTCCCCCCTCCCCGTGAGAGAGAGGAAGGGGGACGGAGCCGCCGGGCTCCAAGGGGGAGGGGAAAGGAAAACCAGGCTGCCCCAGGCGACAACCCCTGCCTCCTTCCTCACGCCTGAGCGACGAGGCACCCCTGATCTCTCGGAAAAGGCATTGCTGATGTCCCCAGTCACCCATCCCGTTCCCCCCCTTGACCTTCCCTCCCTGCCGGACGACGCGCCGGTGTTGCAGGTGCACGACCTGCACTTCCGCTACCCCGACGGGCATGTGGCGTTGCACGGCGTCTCGTTGCAGGTGCACCAGGGAGAGAAAGTGGCCCTGGTTGGTCCGAACGGCGCGGGTAAGAGCACGCTGATGCTGCACCTGAACGGCATCCTGACGGGCAAAGGCCAGGTGACCGTGTGCGGCCTGCCCGTGGAGAAGCCCAACCTGCCGCGAATCCGGGCGCTGGTGGGCATGGTGTTCCAGAACCCGGACGACCAGTTGTTCTCGCCGACCGTGTTCGAGGACGTGGCCTTTGGCCCGTTGCACATGGGGCTGCCCGAAGAGGAAGTGCGCCGCCGGGTGGCCGATGCGCTGGCGCAGGTCGGTATGGAAGATTACGCCGACCGGTTGTCGCACCACCTGAGCGTGGGGGAGAAGAAACGCGCCGCTATCGCCACCGTGCTCGCCATGCAGCCACAAATCCTGGTGCTGGACGAACCCTCTGCCGGCTTAGATCCCCGCGCGCGGCGTCGCCTGATTCGCCTGCTGAACGCGTTGCCGATCACCATGCTGGTCTCCACGCACGACATGCGGCTGGCGGCAGAGTGCTTCCCGCGCATGGTCATCATGGATCAGGGTCGCGTAGTGGCCGACGGCCCAACCGCCGACCTGCTTGCGGATACCGCGTTGCTCGAAGCGCATGGCCTGGAAGCGCCGTAGGTTACGCTATTCCCCACCCTTGCTTTCCCCCCGATGGGGAGAGCAAGGGTGGGGGGATGCCCCCCCACCCTACTCAGTCTGTGTTCTGTCGCCCAGAAGCACCACCGCATCCCCCGCGCGCACCCAGCCGGGCTGTAACACGCGCAGATACCAGCCGGTGCGTCCGGTGCGGTACACCTGCTTGGTCAGTGTGGGGATGCCCCAGTAGCGGGCGATTTTCCAGCAAGGGCGCCGAAAGCGCGTGACCTGGAAGACCGCCTCGCCAATGCGGCACACCTGACCAGGCGCCACGTCAGCCTCGGTCAGGCCGTCCACGGTGAAGTTCTCACCGAACGCGCCAAAGAGCAACGCGCGTCCGAGTTCCTCCTCCCAGTGCGGGTAATGCGCCGCCGCATAGACCAGCACCGCCTTCTCCGGCCCACCGTGATTCTCCAAATCCGCCTGCTGGTCACCCGGCAGGCCGCGCCTGTCCACCCACACCGGCCCATCCACAGGGTGTTTGCCGAAGCCGCTGCGCCAGCCGCCGTAGTCCACCACCCGGCCCACCTGGATGGACAGCAACCGCCCCACAACCTTCTCGTCGCTCATCCGCGCACCGCGTTCAGGAAATCGGCCAGCAAGCCGTAGGCCGTGGTGTCTGGGCCAGGATCTTCTTCGATGACCGAGAGCGGCCCCAGCACGTCGGTCTCGAACTGCACGATGCTGGACGTCCCCATCACGTTGAACAACGGCGAATCGGAGGCCACGCGCTGCGGGCGCACGCTGGCCTGCACGCTTCCGTCCTCAGCACGCCGCGCCTCGCAGACCAGCTTCCAGCGCATCCCTTCGGCCTTCGCCTGCGCCACGTCCTCTTGCGTGATGCTGCGAATGCCCTCGCGCGCCACGTCCTGCGGCTTGAGCGGCACGCCCATCAGCACGGTGACCAGTGCGGCCACCTTGATGGCCGCGTCCCAGCCGTCCACATCGCCAGAGGGGTCAGTCTCTGCGATGCCGATGGACTGCGCATAGGCCACCGCCTGATCGAAAGTCTCGCCCTCTTCCATGCGGCTCAGAATCAGGTTGGTGGTAGAGTTCAGGATGCCGCGAAAGGCACGCAACCGCGCCGCCGGCAGCGCCGCGCGGAACAGGGAGAAAATCGGCGCGCCGTCCATCACCGCCGACTCGAAGAAGAAACACCGTCCCTGGCGGGCGGCCAGATCAGTCAGCTCTCGGTAGGCATGCACCACCGGCCCTTTGTTCGCCGTGATGGCGTGCATTCCCAGTTCCAGCGCCGTGCGCAGATGATCCACCGCCGGTTGACCGGTCTCATAGTTCACCGGCGTGTTCTCGAAGAGCACGTCCGCGCCGCTGCGGCGCACGAAGTCCACGCCATCGGTCACCGGGGTAGACAGCCGGTGCAGTTCGTCCAGCGAGCCGCCGGACTCGACCAGCGCCAGCGCGCGATCCAGGTCGAGTCCCGCCGGGTCGATGGCCGCGCCGTGCCGACCGGTGGCAATACCGGTCACGGTGAACGTCAGGCCGATCTCGGCCTGCTTGCGCAGCAACAGACGCGCCAGCGCTCGTCCTACGTTGCCGAAACCGAGGAAAGCAAGTCGGTAATGGGACATCATCACCTCCATAAATAGGATATACCAAACACCAGTCACCAATCACCAAATCAGACCAGCGGCCAGGGATGAGCGCGACGGTCGGCGGGCGGGTGAGGAAAGTGCGTGGCCTCCGCCAGCCGTGCCGCGCGGGCACGCAGTGCAGCGATCTCGGCCTCGCTCAAATGCGGACGCAGCCAGCCGTCGTCCTGCTGCAAGCGGGCCTGCAGCCGGCGCAGGTCGGCACGCAAGCCGGACGGCACAGGCTGGCCAGCGAACTCCCAGATCACCGTGCGCAGTTTATTCTCCTCGTGAAAACAGATGCCGTGATCAATCAACCACAACCGTCCTGCCGCATCGCGCAGCACGTGCCCGGCCTTGCGGTCGGCGTTGTTCACCAGCAGGTCGAAGAGCACCACCGGGCGCAGCCGCGCGCGGTCTTCCGGGGTGAAGGTGAAGTAGTGATACTCCGGATCGTGATCAATAAACTGCTGCAACGACCCCGCCCCATACGGCGCGTCGGCGCGATAGGCGGTCGGCGGGACCAGGTGCCAACCCAACGCCTCGCTGACCAGGAAGGCAGCCACTTCGCGGTGCGGCAGCGTCTCGCGGGGGAAATCCCACAACGGACGCTGGCCGCGCACCGGTTTGTACACCGCCAGCACGCGCTCCGTGCCCCGCCGCACCTCGGCCAGCAGGGTGGCGTTCGACCCCCACAGGAACTGCCCCTGTGGGGTGATCTCGCCGTGAAGGAGCACGTCCAGCACTGCGGCCATCACGCTCCGGAAGCATCCTCCGGCGAGGCGTCCACGTCCTTGTCCAGGCGTTCACGCGCCAGCCGCAGCAGCGTGGCGAGCGACAGGTAAATGAAAAACAGCCCCAGCGAAACCGTGGCCAGCAGGCTGCCGCTCCACAGGGTGCCCAGGAACAACCGCCCGCCTTCCTGCAGGTATGGCAGGGAGTCCGTGCCGGTATTCAGCAGGCTGGACACGCCCAGCGAGAACTTCAGGTTGCTGTAGAACTGATAGGCCAGGAAGAACTGAAAGCCGGCCAGACCCAGGCCGATCAGGGTGATCAGAAGCACCGGCCAGGGCGGCGGCGGCAGACGCAGGCGAGATTTCATCGGAGCACCTCCTGTAGTTTTTTGCCCTGCCAGGCCACTCTCCCCCTTCCCCTGTGGGGAGGGGGGAAGAGGCTGAGCGGAGCCCTGAGCGCAAGCAAAGGGCAAAGCCGAAGCCCCAAGGGGAAAAGGAGAGAGCATCCTACAGATGATCAGCGCCTTGAGAAGTCCTGGGGCTCATCTTTGAAAAAGTGTGCGGGGAATCTCACCCCTCCCCCGCCCGCTGCCCCCTTGCGGGGCCATCGCCCCTCTCCTCTCCCTTACAAAGGGAGGGGAGGGGGAGAGATTCTGGTTCGCAGCAAAGTCCGTTTGCACACTTTTAGCAGATGAGCCAAGTCCTGGCTGTCGAGGCGGACACGCGGCACCCCGTCCTCTACCGTTTGTGGCCGTTCTTCTTGGGGCAAAAGTGCCCTTCGGGGTCCATCGGCTCGCCACACTGGGGACAGATCGGACGGCCCCGCGCGGCGACCTCCAACCCCCAGCGCACCAGCGCGCGCACCTGCTCACGACTGCACCAGATGTGCACCTCACGCGCCGCGTCGGGGTCGCCTCCTTCGGGGACGATCTCCTTCACCATCAACACCATCAGGTCGTGTTCCGGATCGTAGCCCAGCCCCATCTCGCCGACGCGAAACAGCGGATCGACCGGCGGCTGGATGCGCATCCACTCCTCCTGATACTCGCCGCTGGCTTCCTGCAAACCGGCAAACCGCTCGTGCACCTCCGCCAGGAACTGCTCCACCGCAACCGCCAGCGCCTGCAACTGGAACTTCTCGATAATCAGCGTGATGGTGCGCTCCTTGTGCTGTGCCTGCAGGTAGAACACGCGCTTGCCGGGCGGGCCAATCGCGTCCGCCGTGATGTGGGAAACCGGGCCAAAATCCATCGGTTCAGGCATGGTCACTCCTCAGGGAAAACTTCCTGCACCGCACGCTGCAACACACGCGCCAGATGCAGGCCAGGCGGCGTGGTCAGACGCTCGGTGAACACCGCCGCCAGACGGCGATAATACCACGCTTGAGCCTCCCTGGGCGCGTTGAACCGCTCCCAAACGCGCTCACCCAGCGTCAGCAAATCGTCCTGAATGGAGCGCAGGTTGTCCAGTTTGTCCGCGCAGGCGACCAGCAGCACCTCTTCGGGCGCGGTACGCAGGAACGCAATGGTGTGCTGCTTGCGCTGCTCCCAGGGCGCGGTGTCGTGCTCCGGCTCGCTGAGCGCGTTCACCAGCGCGGCGACCTCCGTGCCAAAGGCGCGGCGCACCTCGTCCAGCGTGACCGGGGTGTCCTCCACCGTGTCGTGCAGCAGCGCCGCGATTACCAGCGGTTGCGGACAGTCCAGGCGGATGAGTATCTCCGCCACGCGCAGCGGATGCGTGATATAAGGCACGCGCGTGGCCTTGCGAAATTGCCCGCGATGAGCGCGCACCGCGAAATCCAGCGCGTCGAACAAGCGGTCATCGTTCATCAGCGCGTTTCCCACATCCAACACACCCGATGATTCAGCGTGAGCAGGCGCGGCGGAGCGTCGGGAAGGAACGCCAGCGCGGTGATGGAAGCCGGCGCGATGGTCAGCCGCTGGAACAGATCGAGCGGCAGGCCGAGGTAATACGCCACCGCCAGTTTAATCAAATCGGCGTGCGAGACACAGGCAATCACCGCTTTCGGTGAGTGCTGCGCGGCCAGGGCTTCGAGTTCGGCCACCACGCGCCCCTGCGCCTCAAGGAAGGTCTCGCCATCGGGAAAGCGCATCCGCGAGGGGGTTCCCTGCACCACGCGCCACAGTTTACGCCGCCGCAGTTGCTTCAGCGTGCAGCCTTGCCACGCACCGATGTCCAGTTCCAGCAAACCCTCGCGTACCACCACTTCCAGCCCGTGCGCCTCCGCCACCGGTTGCGCGGTCTCAAGCGCGCGCTCCAGTGGACTGCTGTACACCGCCGCGAGCGGGGTCTCGCGCAGCGCTTCGGCCAGCGCCTGGGCCTGCTCGCGTCCACGCGCGTTCAGGTGCACGCCCGGCAACCGCCCCGCCAGCCGCCCGGTGCGCACGTAATCATTTTCCGCGTGGCGGATGAGCAGTACCACGGTCATTTGTGGCGGCCTTTCAGGACCTCGATCTCATCCACGGAGAGTTCGGGCAGCGTCTCGGCGCGGTCGATGCCCAACGCCTTGCGCTGCGCCTCGCGCCAGCGCGTCAATCGCTCGGCCACCTGCGCCTCGTAACCCTGATCCGAGGGGCGGTAGAAGTACGTCCCCAGCAAGGGCGCGGGCAGGTACTGTTGCGGCAGGAAGTGCTCCGGCGCCTCGTGCGGATAGCGGTAGCCTTCCCCATGGCCCAGCGCGCGGCGGTCGCGGGTGGGGTCTTTCAGATGATCGGGGACTTCGATCACGCCTTCCTGCTCGATCAATTTGAACGCCTTGAAGTAAGCACCTGCTGAGTTGGACTTGGGCGCGGTCGCCAGGTACAGTGTGGCCTCCACCAGCGGATACACCCCTTCGGGCAGGCCGATATATTCCAGCGATTGTGCGGCAGCGGCAGCGACCACCAGCCCCATCGGGTCAGCCAGGCCGATGTCTTCCGAGGCCAGGATGAGCAGCCGGCGCATGATGAAACGCGGGTCTTCGCCCGCGTAGAGCATCTTCGCCAGCCAGTAAAGCGCAGCGTCGGGGTCGGAACCGCGCACAGACTTGATGAACGCTGAGATCGTGTCGTAGTGCGCGTCGCCGTCTTTGTCGTACAACACTGCGCGCCGCTGGATGGACTCCTGCGCCACAGCCAGCGTGATGTGGATACGCCCTTGTTCGTCGGGCAGGGTGCTTTCCACGGCCAGTTCCAACGCGTTGAGCGCGTTGCGCGCATCACCGCCCGCCACGCGGATCAGGTGTTGCATGGCGTCCTCATCCACCACCACATCCCGCCTGCCGTAACCGCGATCCGGGTCGCGCAGCGCCCGTTCGAGCAGCGCACGCACATGATGGTCTTCCAGCGGGCGCAACTGGAAGATGCGCGAGCGCGAGACCAGTGCACCGATCACCTCGAAGTAGGGGTTCTCGGTGGTCGCGCCGATGAAGATCACCATGCCGTCCTCCACGTGGGGGAGGAGCGCATCTTGTTGCGCTTTGTTCCAGCGGTGGACTTCGTCCACAAAGAGCAGCGTGCGCTGATGGTGGTACTTGCGCCGCTCGCGGGCGCGCTGTACCACCTGACGCAACTCCGCCTTGCCTGAGAGCACGGCGGACAGCGTCTCGAAGTGCGATTGGGTGTGGTTGGCGATCAGGTACGCCAGCGTGGTCTTGCCGCAGCCGGGTGGCCCCCAGAGGATGATGGACGAAAACAGGCGATCGGCCTCAATCGCGCGGCGCAGCAGTTTGCCCGGCCCCAGGATGTGCTCCTGGCCGACGAACTCGTCCA
>CAYSXA010000140.1:0-7556 GCA_964435005.1 uncultured Anaerolineaceae bacterium
CTTTCGAGGACACCACTGTTGGCCCCTTTTTACAGAAAGAACTTGACACTATCCGAAGGATCCGCATCGCACCCTCACCATGAAGTTACCCTCCACTTCACTTCTGAGGAAAACTGAGTTTCTGGTCGGCGGGGCCGCGCTGGCATTAGCACTCCTGGCATACCGGCCTCTACTCTTCCCTCCCACAAATCAACCACTCCCCTGGGGTTCTGACACGCTGGGGCATGTGCTCAAAGCAGCCTATCTAAAAACGGAAATTCAACGGGGGAACGGTTATCCACTGCTCTTCCCTTCCTGGTATCTGGGGTTGGACATGTTACGCTACCATCCCCCACTGCCCTATTACTTGATGGTGGTGCTATCCCTCCTGACGGGAGGGGACATGATTCGCGCCGCCCACTGGCTGGTGGTACTCAGTGCCTGGGTCGGTAGCTGGGGGGGATGGCCATATCGGCGGTGGATCGGCAATATATATGCTGGCGCGCTGATGGTCGGCCTGTTGTTGCTCCCAGACAACGTCCGCGTCGCTCTGGCTGAAGGGAACCTGCCGCGCAGCGTGGCCGCAGCCATGCTACCCTGGGTCATATACCTGGTGCTGCGATCGCTTGAACCGGACGCCCGTCCCCATCACCGAGCCCTGCTCAGCCTGTTGTTCGCCGCGCTTGTGCTCAGCCACGCCATGATGGCCGCGATCTACGCCCTGGGCAGCGGCGGGATCATTCTGATCAGCCTCTTTCGCGAACGCGCGCTGCCACGACGTGCGTTTGCGGCGCTGGCATCGATCGTGTTGGGGCTGGCACTCGCCGCCTGGTGGTTGCTCCCCAGTTTGAGCGGCGGACTGGCAGCTCTATCTGCCAAGGCGCTGGCCGAAGCCCAACCGTCCTTCCCGCTCAGTCATTACCTCAACCCATTCGTGTGGCGCACAAACCCAGAAAGCATATACATTGGTACTGCTTTACTGATCGGGTCGCTTCTTCTGCCCCTCGCCCGCCGCACGCTTTCTCCGCTTATCTTTCTCATCCCCTCGTGGGTGATCCTGCTTATCACTACACCGAGCATTCGCCCCCTGTTCAACGCTCTGCCACTCCACCATATGCTGTGGCCGCTTCGATTTCTCGGTCTGGGGAGCTTCTTGCTCTGGCTTTCGATAGTCTGGCCACAACCGAGACAAGAACGACGCTTTCTCTACTGGCAAGGGCTATTAATCGCATTGATATTACTAGAGCAAACTAATGCACTCCGGCTGATTCATACCCGCACACACCACCCAGTATGGAACATCGCCCGTACACTGCGAAAACTGAACAGCTGGCGAGAAGCTACCCTGGACGAGAGCCGGCTGGGGTCCGAAGCCTCCTATGTGTTCACCGCAGTGAGCGAGCGAGAACAAGTTTTCGGTTGGGCGTTTCAAGGAGCGCGCAACGCTCGTTACCTGGCCTCACTGAACGAAGCCGCTCACATGGGTACGCTTGTCTACCTCGTCGATCGCCTGCAACGCATGGGCACAGACGACATCGTGATCTCCACGGACTACCCCCAGGCACAGCAAATTATCTCCCTCTTGCTCTCCACAGGCTACCAAGCGGTTACCCGCCAAGGCAATATGGCTCTCTTTCACCAGGATGGCAACCCGCGAGCCTTTATTGCAAACTGGCAGGTGATCGGCATCGGAACATCAGCGTTGAACGCTGCATTCCTCTTCCCGCAAATGACGGTAGCCGAATCCCCCTACCTGGACGATTTCACTCCCGAAGCCCTGACAGCTTACCGGGTAGTGTATCTGGACGGCTTCCGCTGGCACCGACGTAAAGAAGCCGAAGCGCTGATAGAAGCCATCGCCCGCCAGGGTACTCAGGTCGTCATTGAGACTTCTCACATTCCCCTGAGCCCGGTCACGCATGCCCCGAACTTCCTGGACGTGTGGGGAGAACAGGTTATCCTGGATGATACGCCCATCCTGGCACGATGGCACGGGAGAAGGGTGCCATTGCAACCCTTTGCGCAGCCAGGGAGCTTTTGGTACGCCCACGTCCCACAGGGCAATATTCAACCTGCATTCACGTTTGGATATCTGGGAGAAACCGCCACCCTGGCAGGATATCGGCCACTTGGACAAGGCGGAATCTGGTTCCTGGGTGGTAACCTGGTTTATCACGCACTCACCACAGGCGACCAATGGGTTACGAACGTCCTGGAATCCATCTTGACGATCCCTGCCCACCAAAGGCAACCTCTGGAGGCAGTCGAACTGGCGGACTATCAGGCTAACGCCAAAGGATACACATTCCGCGTTCAGACCAACCGCTCTCTAGACCTGCTCGTCCCCATCACGGCGCAAGACGGTATGGAGATACAGGTGGACGGAAACCGTGTATCTTACACCGTCTGGGAAGGGATGCCAGTGTTTCGATTATCCGCCGGGACACACGACGTACGCCTGGTGATGAGGCGGGAAAATCCTCTCTACTGGATTGGGTGGACCCTCTCTGTGTTGGCACTGGTCGCGTTGAGTCGCTGGGAACGCATTTGGCGAGGTGTGTGATGCAACGCATAACAAAAGTGATCGTTGTGGGGCTATGGCTACTGCTGTCCGCTCAAAGCGTCTATGCGGCGGCAATCGTGCTGGACGGACAGTTCAACGATTGGGCAGGGCAACCCTACATTGGCGACTCACAGGGCGACACCCCCTACTGGTGGTACGCGGATCTGCGCAACTGGTACTGGACCACTGACGGCACTAATGCCTACTTCATGGCAGAACGCTGGCCGCCATCTTCCCCGAAGTGGGATGTGTACTACTTCCTCCAGTTCGACCTCAACAACAACGGCCAGTACTCCGACGTTAACGATCGCTGGATGCTGGTCCATTACAAACCCAAGAAAAAGCAATCTGAGGTCACCGTTGATTTATACAACGGCCAGGGCTCTTACCTGAGCACCCTGGCCACCAAGAAAAACTGGGGGGATAGCGAAAAAAGCGGTGGCACGCGCGTGGAATGGATGGTGTCCTTCGCCGACCTGGGGATCACGGGGACCACTGCGATCAACATGGTCATCAGCACCGCTGACGTGGTCTGGCAGGGAAATACCGGTTGGGTATACCTGCTGGACCCCTCCGCCGAGGTACAATGGACGCCAGTGGATGCACTCGGCTGGCCCCTGCTGATCCTCACCGCTCTGGGTGGAGGTTGGCTGATCTGGCGGCGGCGAATGTAAAGGAGCGCCCGAAACCTTATGCCCTCTGGCGTGATCATCGTTCTGTTCCTCCTCTGGATCGCAGGGCTGGTCTTTCTTCGGCACTATCGCATCTGGCTGCTGTACTACGCGCTGGGCGCGATCGGTGCGGCATACTGGATCAGCCTGGCGGCGCACGCCACGCCGCTGGAAACCGCTCTGGCACAATCCGTCGCCTGGGTCGTCAACCGCGTAACGAACACCATCGGTGTGCCCACGCGCATTTTCCACAATGCACCAGAGGTATTACTGGTGCTGGTGATCACCCAGGACATCGGCTGGACCATGTTGCACATCGGCGTGGAATCCTCCGGCCTGCTGGAGATGAGCGTGTTGTTCAGCCTGCTGGTCTTTTACCCCAGCCGATCCTGGAAGCACAAAGTCGGTCTGATCATCGCCGGCCTGTTACTCACCTGGCTGGCGAACATCCTGCGCGTGTTGGTCATCGTCGTTATGCTCAATCGACTGGGGAAAGCGGTGCTTTTCCTGGCACACACCCTGATTGGGCGCACGTTGTTCTTCTTCCTGACGGTCGGCATTTACTGGTTGTTGCTTACCAGACCTGCCATGCGCTTGATCACCCGACGTTACCAGGCAACGCCTCCGCAAGCCTGAGCCATGGAACAATTCTGGTACTTCACTCTGTTCTGGGGCATCTGGTTGCTCGTTCCGCTGGCTGTGGACGGCATGACCACGCTGGTATACCTGGCCAGCACACTGTTTAGTTTGTGGCAACGCCGCCGCAACCCACCTCTCCCCCTTTCGCATCCCCCCCTGGTCAGCATCATCGTACCGGTGTATAACAGCCAACGCACACTGGGCGCACTGCTGCGCTCGCTGGCGCGGCAAACATATCCGCCCGATCGAATGGAAATCCTGCTCATCAACAACGGCTCCACCGACCAGTCGTTCGAGATCTTCGCCGCATGGCAACACAAACTCCCGATCCGCATCGCCTGGCACAGCATCGCCAGCAAAGGAAAGGCCTGGGCGCTCAATGCGGGCATCCACCTGGCACGCGGCACCTATATCGCCAACGTGGACAGCGATGTGGTGCTGGCGCCGGACGCCATCCAGCACATGGTGGCCTACATGGAAACTCATCGGGACACCGCCGCGATCACGGGTGCGATCCACGTGCGGCCAGCCGCTCCAGATGCATCGCTGGCCCAGCAACTGCTGGCGGAATGCGAGTTCCTGGAATATGCCACGGCCTTCCACGTGGGGCGCGAAGCGCAAACCCTGCAAAACAACCTGTTCACCCTTTCCGGGGCTTTCTCCTTCTTTCGCGGCGAGGTACTCCGCCAGACCTTTCAATACAGCCACGAGACCGTGAGCGAAGATACCGACCTGACCTTTGAACTGTACTCCCGCTTCCCCACCTGGCGCATCCTTTGTCTGACCCAGGCCATCGCCTTTGTAGAGCCCATCGCCGATCTGAACGCACTGTACGCCCAGCGTGTTCGCTGGCAACGTGGGCAGTTCGAAGTCAGCGCACGTTACCCCGACCTGATGCGACGGTCTTTCTGGCACGTGCGTGGCTTTGCCCCTTCGCGCGTGATGCTGGTGGATCACACCATGTCCTTCATTCGACTGGTCTGGTCGGTGTTCCTGCCTACCCTGCTGCTGTTCGGCTACCCGCCATCGCTCATTTTAGGCGCGTGGCTCACCATTTATTTACTGTACGTCGTCACCGATCTGCTCTGGGCAGGTGTGGCCTGGCTGGACACCCCTCCTGCGTTGAAACGCCGGGTGGTGCGCGCCCTGAGGGTCGTCCCCCTGATGCCATTTTACCGCATGGTGATCTTCTGGTTCCGCATCAGCGGCTTCCTGGAAGCGCTGCTGACGCCCCGCACCTGGCGCACGCCCAGCCCAACTCACCAGGTGCAGGCTGCCTGGGAAGACTTGCAGCAGCGCCTTCGCGCGCTGGGTGCTGTACAATGGTTGCAACGCGCCTGGGAACAACGGCGCCTGCGGCGTGGTTGAGCACACGTGATGTACAGTCTCTACCTCCACATCCCCTTCTGCCGCCACCGGTGTAGTTACTGCGACTTCAACACCTACGCCGGGTTAGAAGCGTGGATCGAACCCTACGTCCACGCCCTGGGAACGGAAATCCGCCAGATCGCAGCGGCCCAGCCTGGATTGCCGGTTCACACGGTCTTCTTTGGCGGCGGCACGCCCTCCCTGTTGCCCATCCCGCTGCTAGAGCAACTAATCCGGGCCCTCCATGAGACGTTCGACCTCGCACCGGACGCTGAAATCACCCTGGAAGCCAACCCCGGCACGGTGGACAAGACCTATCTGCACGACCTGCATGCGCTGGGCGTGAACCGCCTGAGCTTTGGCATGCAATCCGCCCGACCAGACGAGTTGCGTCTGCTGGAACGGCAGCACGACCCGCCGGACGTGATCCGCTGTGTGACCTGGGCGCGCCAGGCAGGTTTTGAGAACATCAATCTGGACCTGATCTTCGGGCTGCCCCACCAGACTCTGGCCCACTGGCAAACCTCGGTGGAAGCCGCGCTCGCGCTGGAGCCCATGCATCTCGCCCTGTACGCCCTGACGCTGGAACACGGCACGCCGCTGGCCCACTGGGTCGGGCACGGTTGGATGGCCGCTCCAGACCCCGATCTGGCCGCGGAGATGTACGAATGGGCTGCTGAACGGCTATCGACCGCTGGCTACGCGCAATACGAGATCTCCAACTGGGCACAACCGGGGTTTGAATGCCGTCACAACCGTCAGTACTGGCGCAACCTGCCCTACCTTGGCCTGGGTGCAGGCGCCCACGGCTTTGCCCAGGGATTCCGCACTGCAAACGTCCGCGCGCCTCAAGCCTACGCGAAACGCGCCGCCAACGCCCAGCCTCTGCCCTTCCCCCGCACGTTTGCCACCGTGACGCTCACCCCCATCGACCGGGAGACCGAAATCCAGGAAACGTTGATGATGGGCCTGCGGTTGACCGAGGAAGGCGTATCTGACGCCGCCTTCCGTGCCCGCTTTGGCGAAGGCCTGCAGGAACGGTACAGCGAAACCATCGCGCACCTGGGGCGCCTGGGGTTGGTCGAGTGGACACCCGACGCCCGCCTGCGCCTGACTCCGCGCGGACGGTTGCTTGGCAATCGGGTGTTTATGGAGTTCCTGAAGTAACTGGGGGCTACAGGCTACTTTTCCCGCTGCAACAGCCGGTAAGCCAGCTCAGTGAGCGCTTCTCCCGCCTCGCCCTGAGGGTCAGCCCGCTCCAGCGCCTGCAACGCACGGTCGGTGAGGTCGGCAGCCTTGCGGCGGGTGAACTCCCGCGCTCCCTCGCGTTCGAGCAGCGCGGCCATGCGTGGCACCTCATCCGCCGAAAGCGGCCCTTGCCGCCAGCGACGGGCGAACTCCCCTCCTTTCGCCAGCGCGAACAGCACCGGTAACGTTTTCTTCCCTTCCACCAGATCGCTGGCCGCAGACTTTCCTGTCTGGCGTTCGTCGCCCCAGATGCCCAGATAGTCGTCCAGCGCCTGGAAGGCCAGCCCCAGCAGCTCACCAAACTCCCGAAACACCTGCTGTCGGGATTCATTCACGCCAGCGATTAGCGCGCCCAGGTGGGTGCAGGCCGCCAGCAACGCCGCGGTCTTGCCTTGCACCATCGGCCAGTAGTCGTCCACGGTCAGGTCAGCGCGATCTTCATAGGAGATATCCAGGTATTGCCCCTGCGTGAGATGCAGGCAGGTCTGGTGGAAGATGTGCGCTGCGCGCACCACGGTCGCCGCGTTGCAGGCCTTCTTCAACCGCAACAGCGCCAGGTGCGCCAGGGTGAACATCCCGTCCCCCGTGTTGACCGCCTGCGGGATCCCCCACACCTTCCAGACCGTAGGGCGCCCGCGCCGCAGCGGACTGTCATCTTCAATGTCATCATGGATCAGGGAAAAGTTGTGCACCAGTTCTACCGCCGCGGCGGCGGGCAGCGCATCTTGCCAGCGACCGCCAGCAGCCTCGGCAGTGAGCAACACCAGCAACGGACGCACCCGTTTCCCCCGCGCGGACGGCCCTGCACCTTCTCCTTCCCAGCCCAGGTGATAGGCCATCATGGCACGAAAACCGTCCAGCCGCTCGCCGCCGGCCAGCGCCACCACTTCCTGCATCTCGGTTTCCACCGCAGGCAACAAACGATCCATCCAGACACTCAACGCCATCGATCAGGCTCCCGGTAGCAAAAGTCAATCCGCGCGCACCAGCGGCACGCGCTGTAGTTCGGCAATGCTTCCTACGCCAGCAGCGAACATCGCCACCTGCAATTGACGAGAGAACAACCGGACAGTGCGCACCACCTCTTC
>CAYSXA010000141.1:0-7491 GCA_964435005.1 uncultured Anaerolineaceae bacterium
TCCTGTGGCCATAGGCTCGGTCTCCTTCTTATCAGGAAACTGTTCTTTGACGACGAGGCCTATGGCCTTTTTTTACCCCATTTCCCTTCTCCCCTCACCTACTAATTTGAAACAGTCTCTTTTCGCCCCCCGCCGCGCCCGTTTGGGTGAAGGAGAATTGTGGTAAACTAAAACTACGTTCCGGGGTTCAACTGGTGGGAGGCTTTTATGGTGGTCCAACAGAAGCTTAGGGTGGTGTACGTTGAGGACGAGGCGGAGATGATCGAACTCGTGCGCTTGGTGCTCGGCCGCCAGGAGCATGAAGTGATCGGTGCTGCTGGGGGACGACAGGGCCTGGAGATGATCCGAAAGCATCGCCCCGATCTGGTTTTGTTGGATCTGATGATGCCGGATATGGATGGCTGGGACGTTTACCAGCAGATGAAAAACGATCCTGAGATGAAGAACATCCCGGTGATCGTGATTACGGCGAAGGCGCAAAATATCGACAAGGTGCTGGGACTACATATTGCCAAGGTGGACGACTATATCACCAAGCCGTTCAGCCCGCAAGAATTGTTGATGAGCATCGAGCAGGTGATGGAACGGCGGAAGCAGTCCGCCGTGTAGGGATCTCCGAGTGACAGTTGGCGGCGGGGCGGCCCGGGTCGCCCCGCTGTTGCGTGTGGAGCCTGTATGACGGATCTGGTCGTGAATAATCTGACGCGCCCGCTGAACCACCCGCTGCGAGTGCGCGATTGCTGCTCCTTTCTGTGCCGCCTGCGCGGTCTGATGTTTCGTCGTGCACTGGCGCAGGAGCGCGGTCTGTTGCTGCGAGGGACACGCCTCAGTCGGCTGGAGACGGCCATTCACATGCTGTTCGTGTTCTTCGATCTGGGAGTGATCTGGCTGGACGACCAGGGGGTGGTGGTGGATCGCTGCCTGGCGCGGCGCTGGCGTCCGCTGTATCTGCCGCGCTGTGCTGCGCGTGATGTGCTGGAAGTCACTCCCGAACGGCTGGAGGAGTTTCACGTTGGTGATCGGATCCATTTTGAAGCGATGGCTTGAGCGCCGCGTACGCGGCGTGTGGTCTGTGATTCGAGTTCTGCTGATTGCGGGTTTCGCGCTCGTCTGGCTTCTGGCCGGGGAGGTGCCGGTTCATGCCCAGAGCCAGACCCCGGACGGGCCGGTTTACGTGGTTCAGAGCGGTGACACGCTGAGCGACATTGCGGCGCGCTTTGGCCTCTCGCTGAACGAGCTGCTGACGGCCAATCCGATGTCCGACCCCAACCGCATCCATCCCGGCGACCGACTGGTCATCCCTGGCCTGGAGGGCGTGTCTGGCGAGATCCACGCGCTCAGGCTGGGGGTGGGGGAAAGCCTGCAGGGGCTTTCCTGGCGCTATGGCACGCCGGTGGAGGCGCTGGTGCGTCTGAATCACCTTCTTTCGCCTGAACAGTTGTACGTGGGTGTGGAACTGCTCGTGCCTGTCCAGGCGGAACAAGGCTATGCTCCCTTCACCCTGGCCGCTGGTGAGACCATGCTGGAGGCGGCGCTGGTGCGCGGTATGAACCCCTGGTCGCTGGTGTTGGAGAATGATCTGCCCGGCACGTGGGCGGCGGTTCCTGGCCAGCCGCTGATGGCGCCTGCGGAGCACGCACCGGAGAGCGCGATCGCTTTGCCAGAGCCGGTACGCGCCGTTGTGCTGAAGCCGTTGCCACTGGTGCAGGGGCGCACCACCGTGATTGAGGTGCAGGTCTCTGCGCCGGTGACACTGACGGGTAGTCTGGCTGGCTATCCGCTGCATTTCTTCCCTCTGGACGAGGAGCACTATGTGGCGCTTCAAGGGATTCCGGCCATGGCCGAACCCGGCCTGGTGTCGCTTCAGATTCAGGGGGAGACGGCAGATGGGCGTACCTGGTCGCTGGATCAACAGGCGGTGTTGGCCGCCGGAGGCTATGGGTACGAAAGCCTGCACGTGGACCCGATGCTGGTGGAGGAGAGCGTCAGCAAGGCAGAGATGGAGTTCGTGCGTCCGCTGATGAGCGCGGCCACGCCGCATCGGTACTGGGTAGGGCGTTTTCTGGCCCCTTCACCTTTTGCGGATTGCTTTAACTCGGTGTTCGGCACGCGCCGTTCGTACAACGACCGCCCTTACAACACCTATCACTCCGGCCTGGATTTTTGCGGCGGCACCGGTGTGGAAATCTACGCGCCGGCGGCGGGACGGGTGGTGTTTGCCGGGCCGCTCACCGTGCGCGGCAATGCGACCATCATTGACCACGGCTGGGGCGTGATCACGGGGTACTGGCACCAGTCCGAGATCCGCGTACAGGTCGGGGAGCTCGTCGAGCCGGGACAGGTGATCGGCTTGGTGGGCGGCACAGGTCGGGTGACAGGGGCGCATCTGCACTGGGAGTTGTGGGTGGGCGGCGTGCCCGTCGATCCGCTGGATTGGTTGCAGCAGGCCTACCCCTGATCGTCGTCCTCAGATGCCGGGATCTCACCGGCGGCGAAGCGGCGACACAACGCGCCGGCAGCGTCGGCGTGTTCCTGGGGTACGAGCAGGGCGACTTCGCCCAGTGGGCCGTAGATCAACCCTATGGCGCGTCCCGCGCCCTCTCGTCGTTGTTCCACCGGGATGCCGTTGGCCGTCAGCAGGCCGTACAGCACATCCGCTTTCGCTGGGGATGTTCGCCAAACCTCAATCCATGACATGGGAATTTTCCTTGTGTGTGCGTGGTACAGGGTAATTGCCCTGTGCTGGTTGCGTCTCTTTCAGGGTAGAGTATAATACGAACACGGCATTGTTGTGCTGTCCCCGTTTTTTGATTCTCGCCCGGTGGCCACCGGGTTGCGTTCTGTGAGGCATGGATCATGGCTGGCTTGACATTGCGTGAGGACTATTGGGAAACATTTGCCCTGGACGATGAGGACATTGAGTTTCTTTATAGTCATTTGTTGGAGACAGAGACTCCCACGCCCCCTGAAGAGTTGACCTGGGTGCTGATCCAGGCGCGTGTGGAGCGAGAGCGCCGTCGCTGGCAACAGCAGCAAAGCGAAGGGATGGCGATTTACCTGCCCAAGAACACCTACACGGTGGGACAGAAACTGGTCTTCCCGGCGCTGGAGTGGCGGCAAGGTGAAGTGATTCATGTGCGACCGGGACGCAATCCTGACCTGGGTGAATTTCAGGTCATTGAAGTGGTCTTCGACGATGGCGAAACCCGCGCGTTTGCGGCGGGGCTGGAGGATCATTCGTTGAACCAGCCGCCGGAAGTCGCGCCGGATGACCCGATGCTGAGCGTCGATCAGGTGGTGGCGACCTATGGCCAGATGCTGGTCGAGCGGGTGGAGAAAGGGCTGCGGGAGCACCCGGATTTCGTCCGTATTGCCGGGCGCTGGTTCCCGCGCGCGTTGCTGGTGGATGTGAATGTCGGCCACCTCAACCTGGCGGAGGCTGTGCTGGACATGATGGGCGGCGGCCCGTTGCCCACCTCGGAGCTGATCCCGCAAATCGACTTGCCGGCGGATTCCAATCCGAAGCTGGTGGAGTTTTCGCTCGACCTGGCTTTGCAGGAGGATGAGCGCTTTGACGAGGTTGGCCCGGCGGGGAAGGTGATCTGGTTCCTTCGGCGGTTGGAACCGCCGGAGGTGCTCGAAGTGCCGATCCAGTTGCGCTATTCGCCAGTGGATTACGATCGCTCGGTGCTCACGAAAGACATGCTCCGCCTGGAGGCCGAGCTGAGCGATGAGCTCTCACAGCTCTCCCCGCCGGAAAAGCCCATGGACCAGGTGGTGGTGACGCTGACCTACCCGCACTGGCGTGTGGGCTCGCTACCGCTTTCCTCGGCGGTGCGCTCGTTGTTCCCCACGGCTTACGAAGCCCCGCGCATCCGTTTCATGTTGGTCGATGGGCGCAGTGGGAAGGAGTTCCCCGGCTGGGTGGTGCGCGAAGAGAGGTACGTCTTCGGCCTGCGCGAATGGTACAAGGAACATGACCTGATGCCGGGCAATCAGGTGATCGTGCGACGCGGCGAGCACCCTGGCGAGGTGATTGTGGACGTAGATCGCAGCCGCGGCGGGCGCGAGTGGGTGCGCACCGTGCTGGTCGGAACGGATGGCGGCATGGTGTTCGCCATGCTCAAGCACAAAGTGGCTGCGGCCTTCGACGACCGGATGTTGCTCGCTGTGCCGGATCCAGAGCCCATTGATGAGATCTGGCAACGTTATACCGACTCGCCGCCCCCCTTCGAGAAGGTGGTTGTGGATACCCTGCGCGAGCTGGCGAAACTGAACCCGCAGAGCCACGTCCACGCCACGGAGCTGTACGCGGCGGTGAACGTGGTCAGGCGCAGCCCGCCTGGACCGATTCTGGCGTTACTGGTCTCGCGTCCCTGGTTTGAACACATCGGTGATCTGTACTTCCGCCTGAACGATGCGGTGCGTGTCTAGGAGGTGGTGGTGACGGAGAAACGCTTCAGCCTGGTCAAGCCCACGCTGAAATCTAAATTCTTCATTGATTTTGAATGGTGGCAGAAGCATGATCGTGACTGGCACGTGTATCTGCGCACGTTGCTGTGCCCTCAGCATCAGGAAACCCTGAGTGAATTGCCTGAAGGGGAGATGCTGGACTGGGTGGATCCAGAAACGGCGGAAGTGCACCTGGTGGATGGGTTACAACACGTGCTGATGACCCATTGCGCCCGTCAGGAGGACTTCATCACCCCGCATACGGCCACGGTGGATGCCGTGTTCCGTCTGTTGCTGGCGAACGGCAACGTGCCGATGCCGATCACGGAGATTGCGGATCGATTGAACAAGCCGGTGCGCACCTTGCTGCGGACGTTTTCCAGTCCCCGGGTGTATCGCGGTATCCGTCCGTGCGAGGAATGTTAACTCTGTGTTGCCCCCATAGCTCAAGAGGATAGAGCAGCGGCCTTCTAAGCCATTGGTTGCAGGTTCGAGTCCTGCTGGGGGCACTGATGACTAATAAACCTGTTGAGGTTGATCGCCCTTGCTTTCAAAGCCGCCCCACTCACGGGAGCACACCTCAAATGGAGGTGCTCTATGAAAACGGCAGAACTTACTCTTTCTCTTCCCCGTTTCCTGCCCCTGTCTCAAGCGGCAGAGGAATTAGGCGTTTCTGAAGACGTATTGCGTAAACAAGTGGAAAACGGTACAATCTTGTCAGGTATCTTACAAGATGGAAGTGTGATTGTGGCCGTAAACGGTGAGAAGACGATAGAACTACCTCACACAGAACCGAGCGAAGCCTCACCTCCTGTTTCCACCGAACCGCGCCCTTTGCCGCTTGCGGTTGCGGGCGATGACATCAACGCGCATCTGGCGGCCATCCGGCGCGAGGACTTTGCCCACCTGGAAGGTAGACCGATTACGGTCAGCGAGGCGGCGGAGAAGTACGGGGTGCCAGTTTCCACTATTCATAGATGGGTTCAACAAGGTTATATAAAGGCCATCGCGAATCCAGAAGGTCGAGGGAGAAAGAAGATACTGGACGAGGCTTCTGTTGCGTTCTGTGCTGAGATTTACAAAGTACGAAAGACATTCAGGGTTGTAGCGCCGCTTCTTGATGATCAAGGAAATCCATACTTGTTGAAATATCCTGACCTGGCTCGATTGAGACGGGCTAAACGTTGAAACTGAAACGGGCGGTAATAAAACCGCCTTTTTTGTTGTTTTTAGTTTCTCATCTGTTGACCAATTGGCAAATTGGTGCTACAATCCCAGCAACCCCATAACATCCCGCTCCGTTCTGGCTGCCCCCTACAGTCATGTCGCGGAGCGGGAACCCTGCCCCGACCGCTTGCGGGTTCTCCCCTGCACCCGGCCACGGCGGGGCGGGGGTTCCTCTCTGTACCCTCCTCTCGTGCCCTCCGGCGTCACCCACAGCGTCGGAGGGCACGGGAGGAGGGATAGCCAGCAACTAGGTTTCACCACCTTGTTAAAGCCATGCAGACCGTTTTCGTTGATTCTTTGCTCGTTGTTCCCAATCCCCTGCCGGTGGGTCGCCTTCGCCTCACAAGTGAGGGGATTTTTCGTTTCCGGGACGGTGTTTTGTGACCACGCTGATTGAAGTTCGGGGCGGGGACAGCGAATTGATTGGCCGCTGTGATGCCCGTTGCTACAACGCTGAGCACCCGGATTGCGCGTGCGTTTGCGGCGGGCGCAACCACGGCGTAGGTTTGTCCAGAGCTTTGGACAACACTCGCGTGCTGGCCGACGCGATTATTGCGGAGTACGTGGAACGCCATCGGTTAAATGACTACGCCGTTACTGTCCCTGACCAGGTACGGCAAATTCGCCTGTCGATGTTTGGAGTATGAGAGGGATCATGTGATGAGGGCTGACACTGACCTCTTACGCCGCCACCAGAGTGTCTTGTTTCAGGACGCCGCAGCGGGTCAGGGCAAGGTGTTCTTCCACACCCTGAAACGAGGCCTGCGGGTGGCGATCAAGGTGCACGAAGGCCAGATCACGGTGGGGATTGCCCGCCGGGGGGTATTCCCCTCTCCCACCGAGTGGCGAGTGATCCAGGAGCATTTACCTGCATTCACCTCCGCATTGG
The DNA here is from genome assembly GCA_964435005.1 of uncultured Anaerolineaceae bacterium. Lineage (GTDB taxonomy): Bacteria > Chloroflexota > Anaerolineae > Anaerolineales > DRMV01 > CAYSXA01. Next base: position 6,569 of record CAYSXA010000141.1, read on the forward strand.
GCGAGCCTAAGCAGGCGGAACGAGCGGGCTGGCGCTGGCTGTAAGCCAGCGGGGAATTGCCCCCGCTGGAAACGCGGGTGATCGATCTAAACGAATTTGCGAGGAAAGCTGGAATATGAGCACCGTCCGCGGCAAGCCACCCTGGTTGTCTTCCTCGCCGCAAGGCGGCTTACCGCGAGCATACGATTGGGAAGTTATTCATGATCCCACTCCGACGCGCACGTTTCAGGGACGTGTTTTTCGATGGATCGATTTGAAGGTGGGAGCACAATTGCATTCCTGGCCAGACGGGATGCGCTGGCGCAACCGGCGCACAGGAAGGCAAGCCTGGATAGACTGCGGACGGTTACACGTTAGTGATTGATGAACGAGCAACCCACCCCTACCACATCCCAGGGAGCCGACTACAGACGCGAACGGGTACGCAGCGCCTGGGTGCGTCTGGTGCTCTTCCTGCGTGTACTGGTGCTGGCGGCGCTGTATGCTGTGCTGTTAGCGCTGCCCTGGGTGCTGGCGGCGGGAACGGTACTGCTCTGGCTGGCGGGCACGCTGCGCGCGGTGCAGGCCGTGCAAGCGGTGTACGGTCCCGGCCTAACCCACCCCGTGCCGCTGTTGGCAATCCAGGCCGTGCCTGTACTGGTCAGCTTGGCCTTACCGGTGCAGCGCCTGGCGTCGAAAGCGCGGCAAGACCTGTGGGGTGCGCTGGCGGTGAGCGGCGCGGGCGGGTTGCTGTTCGCCTGGTTGCTCTCCTGGGCACTGCGCCGATGGCCGCTGGAAACCCTGCTCTTCCCGGCGGCGCTTGGCCTGGCGCTGCACATGTTCATCATAGTGCGGTTCAAATTCAAGTTCCAGGTTCTCAGTTCCAAAGTAATCTGGACTTTATCCATTTGCACTTTAACAAAAGTAGGGTAAGCTAAGACATT
>CAYSXA010000142.1:0-7461 GCA_964435005.1 uncultured Anaerolineaceae bacterium
CCACCACCGAGACCCAATACGCCCAGCTGGGTCGCAGGAGGCGGGTGGTAGGAGGCGCAGGGGGAAAGCCTTCGTGCGCGGCGCGGTGGTCGCCGAATTCCACGGCGCGCAGCCGGAGCCCGTCGTGCGCACCTTCCTGCGCCAGCTCGCCCCCAGTCCTACCGATCTGCTGCTGGAAAAAGGTGAAACGCTACTCGCTGAACGGGATTGGGAAGGCGCCATGGAAGCCTTCCGCCAGGCGCTGGAGAATCAACCCGCCAACGCCGAAGCGTTGCTGGGACTGGCACGCGGCCTACTCGCCACCAACCAAGCCGACGAGGCGTTACCCTTGCTGAAAAACTTTCCGGCCAGCCGGCAATACGACAGCGCGGAAAAGCTGTTACCGCTGGCCGAGGTACTCACCCGCCCGGAAGCGGATGAAACCGACACGGCCGACCCGCTTGAAGCCGCCTACCGCCACGCCCTGCGCCTGATCCGCCGTGGCAACATCGAGGCGGCGCTGGACGGCCTGCTGGACGTGCTGCGCCAGGACAAGCACTACCGCGACGGCGAAGCCCACCGCGTGGTGCTCGCGCTGTTCGAGGTGCTGGGGCTGGATCAGCCGCTCACCCGCCAGTACCAGCAAGAGCTGGCGAACATCCTCTTCTAATCCAGCGCAAGCTATCCGTCAGAACAAAAAGCGTGCGACGCTCGTCGGGGCGTCGCACGCTTCCTTCTAAGCGTAGAAACGTCGCGCGGAATAGAGCGCCGAAGCGATCTGCGCCGCGATTTCGGCGTTCTGCTCCAGCAACGCCAGATTGGCCTCCATGCTCTGCTCCGCAGTCAGCTCCGCCACGCGCAGCAACATAAACGGCGTCACCATCTGACCGCGCAGATCGAGAGCCTGCGCTTCTTCCTGCGCGGTGCGGATCGCCTTTTCCGCCACTTTGGGATCCAACGCCACCTCCGACGGCGGCGGGACGACGACCAGCACGGCGCTCTCCAGCCCCATTTGCCAGTGGGCGCGCGCAATCTCGGCAATCTCACGCGGCGACCCGGCTTCCAGGGGCACCCGCAGGCCGCTGGTACGCGAAAAGAACGCCGGGAATTCCCCCTTCTCCGTCTGATAGCCAATCACCGGCACGCCGACCGTTTCCAGATACTCCAGCGTGGCGGGCAAATCCAGAATGGATTTGGCACCGGCGCACACGACTATCACCGGCGTGCGGGCAAGCTGCAACAGGTCTGCGGACACATCGTAGGGCGGGGCACGATGCACGCCGCCGATACCGCCGGTAGCGAACACGCGAATGCCCACCGCGCCGGCCACTGCCAGCGTCCCGGCGACCGTGGTGCCGCCGCTCGCGCGCTGAGCGACCGCCGCCGCCAGATCGCGCGCGCTGAGTTTGCGGAACGGCTCGCCGGTGAGGTCTTCGTCCACCTCCTCCCCACGGGCAATGGCGCGAATACGGTCCACCGTCAGCCGCTGATCGAACGCCAGCCGATCCAGTTGATGATGATCCAGGCCGACGATGATGTCCCCCGACAACACACCGATCGACGCCGGGGTCGCTCCCGTCCGGCGGATGGCGTGCTCCATGTCCGCGACGATGCTACGGTTGATCGGCGCAGGCAGACCGTGGGTAATCACGGCGCTCTCCAACGCTACCACCGGCCCGCCCGCCTCCAGGGAACGTCTGACTTCAGGGGCGACTTTGATGAAAGGGGGAAGTTCCATGCTCAAATGATCAACTCCTCGTACAATTGCTCCAGCGAAAGTTCAGGCGCGACCGCGCCCGGATACCGCAGGGTAATCGCCGCCGCAGAAACGCCCAGCCGCATGGCCTCATCCACGGGAATCTGGTTGAGCAACGCAAAAATCACTGCGGCGGAGAGCGCGTCGCCCACACCCGTGGGATCCACAACGCGCGTGCGAATGGCCGGGATGTAGCCGTCGGTCTCTGGCGTGGCATAGACCACACCGGCTTCGGCCAGCGTGACCACGGCGAGCTGGACGCCTTGCTGCACCAGCGCACGCGCCACCGCCCGCCCGCCGTCCACGGTACACACCTCGTCCAGAGGGCGGTCGGTCAGCACGCACCCCTCCGACCAGTTAGGCACCACCATGAACAGGCGGGACAGGTAACGCTTCAGGCGGGGCGCCAGGTCCATCGAGGTCGGGTCGGCGACCACGGGCAGGCGGGCCTTGCGCGCCAACGAGAAAGCCGTGCGCAGCGTCCGCGGTGGGAGATTGGCATCCAGGAACAGCACGGAAGCGGTGTGGAACAGGTCTTCGTGCTGACGCAGGTAATCCGACGTGAGGTACTCCGTGAGGGCACGCATATCGTCCAGCGCCAGCATCAGTTCTCCCTGCGGGTCCACCACGGCCATGTAGGAGCCCGTAGGCCAGGTATCTGTGCGCAGCACGTGCCGCACGTCCACGCCGGACGCCTCGGCCTCGGCCAGCAAGCGGTCGCCCTGCGTATCCCGCCCCAGCACGGTAAGCAACTGCACCGGCTGGCCCAAACGGGCAAGGTTGTGGGCTACGTTGCGCGCCGTCCCACCGAAGGTGGTGCGGATGCGGGCAGGATTGGACGTGCCGCTCTTCGGCTGGTCTTCCAGGCGTCCCACCACGTCCAGGCCAGCGGCACCGACCAGCAACACCGGCGCCTCTGGGTCGCGCGATTGAAAATCCGCCAGCAACATACTCATTCGTCCTCCGGACTGGATTCCCAATCCCAGGGGGGTGGCTCTCTACCCAGCGCTTCCAGGTAATCCACGGCGCGGATCAGAGCGACCAAACCCTGCCGCCTGTTGTTGTGGCAATCACGCGCGCCAGCGCCACCACGCTGGTGCAGGCGATCGACCACCGGGCGCAACAGGTGAAGGTAGTCACCGATCATTTCCACCACCTGGCGCTCCTCCGTCCACATGCTCTGGCGAATTCTGCGGAAGGATTGTACCGGCCCCTCGCGAATCATCTTGATGATGGTGCCAATGCGCTCCTGTTCGCACAGGCGGATCAGCGCATCCTGGCTCCCCCGGATCTGGTTCGCCAGGCTGATGCGCCAGGCTTTCAGGTGGTTTTCCACCGAAATCTCCGGCGGCGTCTGCCAGGTCCCCGTCCCGCTCCAGGTCAGGGTGACCCCCAGCCGGTGCATCCCCTCCTGGGCGCGGGTGAGGATCTGCTTGCGGATGTGTTCACGGTCGAGGAACGGTAGGGACGGCTGATGCTTCGTCGAATCGGACGAATCGCGCCCGTCTTTCGCCCCCTGGTCGAGGTCCTCCGGCTGCGATTGCTGCTCCTCCGCCGGCCCGGACGAATCCAGCGCCGAAACCGAAGTCGCAGCCCCGGAGAACTCCCGAGCCTGCTGCCGGAGTTCCTCCGCCACCTCCTGGAGCACCTGCTGCTCCAACTCCCCTGCCGTGGTCAGGAACTCAGACAGGGAATGACGGGCGACCAGGCTCCCCAGCGCACCCCGTAACAATCGCCCTTCGGCGACGCGCGCCCACTTGCGATGATCAATTGTTTGCGTCCCAGGCGCCCGCGGCGGCTCCTGATTGTACACCAGGTTGATCAAGGCATTCTCCAGGAAGGGGTACGGCTGTTTCAGCGTGCCGTCTCCCCGCCGCCGGGCCACGTGGTAAATCGCCGTGACGTTTTCCACCCGCACGGGCACGCCCTCACGGGTGCGGGCTTTCATGTTAATCGTCACCTGATGCGGCATGAGACTGACCACCGCCCGCAGGCGCTCGAAGCCCTCCAGGTAGGCCACGCCGTCCGCTGCCCGGCGGGAGCGGAAGAACATGGGAAGCAGCTTCGCCAGACATCCCTGCTGCACCTCGCCCGCCGTGGGGCCGATTTCATGCGGCGTGCCGTCCACCTTCTCAAAGACCGCGGCGTTCTCCACGTGAACGACCACCGCCCCCGGCCCACCGATGCGCACAATCGGCGAGGAACGGTGCTCCGGCGCCACGTCGCCGTCTTTGATTTCGATCACTTCGTAGGCCAGCGCAAACGCCGCCTGGCGGATGAAACGAGCGGCCACGGCCTCGTCGTACAGCTCGTAAATGTCATCCAGATACACCGCCGCCCAGCGGTAGGCGGCCACCGTGACCGCCGCCAGAATCACCAGCACCCGCCACACCATCCCGGAAAACAGGGTCGCCAGACCGGCCTGCAGATAAAGCATCCAGCGGCCAGACGTCATGGAGGAATCCGGCCAGATCGCCAGCGCCAGCCCGAACCACACGCCAAAGAAAACCACCCAGGCGGCCACGAAACGCAGCCGCGAAGTCCAGAGATCAATGGCAAAGATTTTCTGCCAGAGGCGATCCCACCAGGTCAGCGAGGGCACGCCCGGCGGCTCACCAGCGCCCTGGGCGTCCTCTTGCGGCGAAGGGGCTACTGTGGCAACCGTCCCCTCCGGTGCCGCTGGCTTTGAGATCCGGACGAGCCCCATCCCCTGCAACAGCAGGCCAATCAGGTCATCCAGGCGTTGACGCCACCCGCCCTTCATGACCACTTCCTCCGCAGCTGGTGCACGTAGGCCAACATACTGGATAGCTCGTCCTCTACCCCCTCCAGCGCCTTGTGGACTTGCGGCTCCCGCACCACGAGCGTCCTCGTCCCCTTGACCAGCCAGGTCAGAGACGCCGCGCGAGAATACCGCAACGCCTGAGGCGAGACACCCTGCCGCAGGTCGTCCAGGCGCAGCAGATCATGCCAGTCAGCGGGTTTCGCCCGCTGGCCAATCAGATACTGCCCCAAGTCGCGGGTGACCATCCAGGCAAAATCCTCGGCGCCTCTCTCCCGCCCCCGATGAATGGCATACGTCCGCTGTCCATCCACATAGCGACTTTCCTGTTCAGCCCAGGTCAGCCAGGAAGACTGCCAGGAACGCAGCAGGTTCCGCTCCACGCTGCTGCGGAACTGCAAGCGACCGATGCTCACGCTCAGCACGCGAATGCCCCTTTCTTTGAGCAGGGCATACTCCGGGCTGGGGGCTTCCGTCAGGGGAAAGCCGACTTCGTTCAGGCCAAGGACGGTTTCCTGAGTCAGACGCGCCAACACGAACCGCCGGATGACTTCCAGGGCAGTTTCCCCCCATGGCTCGCCCAACGGCTTCCGGGCAGGGGTGAGCTGATGCTTGATGCCGGTCTGGGGATCAAACAGCTCGTTGAAGCGGAATTTTTGCAGATACTCCCGCCAGACCTCCACCGCCAGGATCGCGGGCAACTGATCCCAGGGAAGTACGGTCTCTTCGACCTCCGGATCCCGTGTCGGATCCAGGCGGCTGCCCCGCACCGCTTTCTCCACCGCTTCGGGCTGATAGCCGTACCGGCTCCGCCCCAGCGTCTGCGTTCCCTGCGGCGGGTCAAAGTCCAGGCGGAAGGCCACGCTGATCCGGGCGACCACAGCCACATCATCCCGGGTCTGGCCGCGCGTCTGCAACGCCTCAGGGTAAGGGGGATCCTCCCCCCGCGCGAGCGCCTCCTCAAAGGCGTCCATGTCAATGTCTTTGGAAGGCCCCAACACCTGAAAGCGTGGGTAAAGCGGCACGGTGGCGGCGACAAACTCGTTGCTATCCGTGAACACCAGCCCCGGGCCGACAGCCCGCGTGAACTGGGTTTTGGTGCGCAACATTGCCGCGCTGGCCGTATCCAGGATGATCACCCCCGGTCCCTGTTTTTCGTGCTCCTGTTCCCGCTCGATCAGTTCGCCGTTCTCCACGAACAACGCCGGGCCGTGCTGCCCCCGAATGTACAGGTTGAGATGACGAAAGGCGTTCCACCGATCCGACCAGGTGTGCACCGGTAAGACGAACTGGGCGAAGAAGAACGCCGCGCCGTAGCGCCCGAGCAACAGCATGCCAAACAACCCCAGCCAGGTCAACAGTGAGCGGGTGGTCTTTCGCTCCATCAAAGGCCGTGGGTCGGCGACCCCGGCCCGCATCACCCGGAAAAGTTGTAGCGGGGAATAATCACCATGCGTCTCGTACCAGGCGAGCGGTTGCGGGGAGAGTGTACGCAGATCCAGCACCATCATACCCAAGGGCCCCATGCCCACCGCCAGGACATCCCTGCCCACCGCCAGCGTGGTCACCGCTCCCGGGACACGCCCCTGCCCCGCCAGGGACGGCTGCATCGGGTTGAGCAGGCTAACATGGTAGATCACCCCATCCGCGGAACCGACCACAGCGCCACGGCCATACGCCACCGCCGCCCGGCCAGCGATGTGGGGCACCTCTCCGGGTTCCAGCGGGGGAAAATCCTGCACGGGGAACTGGCCAGGCATCGCGGTGTTGTACACGCGCAGCCCCGGCGTATCCTCGGCAACCACGACCAGGTCCAGGCCGACCACGGCCAGGTCATACACATCCCCATACGCGCCGGCCGTGCCGACTTCGTAGATCGCCGCGGGATTGTTCACATCCACCACCCACATCTGGGTCTGGCTGGCCACGAAAACCCTGCCACTACGAAACGCGACCCGCTTGAGCGCCTGACCAGGAGACCAGCTACCCAGGACCGTGGGTGCTTCCGGCGTGCTCAGGTCCACCACCACCAGCCCCCCGTCGCCGGCGGCCAGAAACGCACGGCGAGCTGCCGGATCGCTTGCCACATCTAGCACCGGGGACGAAAGCGACAGCGCCCCCACCTCTTGTGGCCGGGCCGGGTCGGTGACGTCGAGTACGCTCAGGCCGGCTTTACCATCGGCGACCAGCAAAAAGTCCCCCATCCGGCTGACCGCCAGAGCGTCGCCCAGGGTGTCGAAGTGCCCCACCTCGCGCGGTCGAGTCGGATCGGCTACATCCAACAGGCGCACGCCGCCATGCCGGCCAACGGCAACCGCAGCCAGATCTCCTTCCCAGGCAATGTCGTGGACTTCGCCCTGAATCCCGCTAAAGGCCAAGATCGCCACCAGGGCAAGCGCCCAGAGCAATTGGGCCTGCGTTCGGTAGCTGGACAGGAATCCCATACCCTGATTTTATACCAGAACGGAGAAAACCGGGGCAAAGCGACGTGGCGTCAGGTCAACCCCGGCACGCTCGTGCGCCGGGTCGCCCACACGGCCAGCCACGCTTCCCAGGGGCAAAAGAGCAGGTGCGCCAGACAGCCACGGCGGCAATCCGAGGCGCCGAAACCGGGCACAGGCACGGAGATCGACGGCAAATCGGCCAGCGCCTGGCTCCAGAGGCACTCCCAGGGCACTTCGTCGGGCAGGGCCGTGGTCCAGGCCCAGGCAAGCGGCGCGGCATGGGCGCGCAGGAAGTCCACGTGCCAGCGCGGGCGACCGTCACCGCGCAGGTGACGCCCCAGCCGCGCGCGCACACCGCCCGGCCCGCGTGCCATCTGCACCCACCCCCCCAGCGGGCCGCGTTCCACCAGGGGGTCGCCGTGACCGTCAACCACCCCACCTCAACGCCCCCCTCCCTCGCCACTCCCCATCGCCGTCCCCTCGTTCCCCCCCTCCTCCCC
>CAYSXA010000143.1:0-7458 GCA_964435005.1 uncultured Anaerolineaceae bacterium
TTTCGCGAAATAATTACCCCAAAATGCAATTTTAGGGTGCGGAATGTGGGCTCCAGGCTCCATGCTGAGCGATAAGGGCGGTCAGAGGTCAGCGCGTCGAACACGTCAATGACCGCAAAGATACGCGCCGGCAGGGGGATTTCCTCACCTTTCAGGCCATGCGGATAGCCCGTGCCATCCCACTTCTCGTGGTGATAGTAGGGAATGTCCAGCGCAGGGCGCAGGAAAGTGATCGGGGACAGCATCTCGTAAGCAATCTCCGGGTGGCGCTGCATGATCGCGCGTTCCTCATCGGTCAACGGGCCGGGTTTGAGCAGGATCGCGTCTGGGATGGCAATCTTGCCAATGTCATGCAGCAACACACCACGGCGGATGTGAGTCAGCGCCTCCCCCTTGATGCCCAGATATTGCGCCAGATCCACCGTCATCGCCGTCACACGACGGGTATGCCCTTCCGTCTCCTGGTCTCGGTACTCCAGGGCACGCGCCCAGCCTTCCAGCGTGGCATCATAGGCCAGCGAAAGCTCCATGTGGCTGCGGCGAAGCTCCTCGAACAGGCCGGTGTTCTCGATGGCAATCGCCGCCTGGGTGGCGAGCATCCGCAAAAAACGGAACCAGTCTTCGTCAAACGTGCGCCGCCGGCGGTGGAAGAGCTCCAGCACGCCCCGCACATCCCCCTTTACCGTGAGCGGCATGGCGACGTAGGTTACAAAGCCCTCTCTTTCGAGCAAGGGCTGTTGCACGCTATCCGGCTCCTGACTCAGGTCAGCGACGTGGATCAGACGGTTCTCGTGGAAGGCGCGCCCGGCCACGCCTTCGCCCGGCATGAGCGTGGTATGACCAACCTCCTTGGTGCGGAAACCATGCCCGGCAGCAAACGTCAGCCGTTGCGTGGCTTCATCCAACAACAGAATGTCCACCGCATCCACATTGAGTTGCCCGGCACACTGCTCAGCCACCGTCTTGAGCGTAATGCGGCGATCCATGCTGGACGTGATCGCAATGTCGATGGTGTGCAGCGCGGTCATGCGCGCCAGGTCGCGCCGCGTCTGCTCGTGTAAACGGGCGCGCTGGATCGCGTTGCCGCCCATCTCAGCCACCGCCCGCAGTAAACGGCACTCCTCCTCACTGAATGGCGTGCGGTGTGTGCGCCCCACCGTCAACACCCCCAGAATACGCTCCGTGCTGCGTACAGGCACCAACAATCCCCGCCGTACAAGGCTCAGGGCTTCCTCTCCCGGCATCAACACAACGCGCGGGTCCTCCGTACCCAGCGGCACCTCCGTTAACTCCCCGCTACGAAACACCTCGCCTACGACCCCCACGTCTATCGGCTGGCGCACCGTCATCAAGGCCGCGTTGGGCGGATAGGCCGCCTGCACCACAAGTTCATCCGTGGTCAGGTCGTGCATGTACAGCACGCTGAGGTCAGAATTGCTCAACATGGCCGCCTGTTCCACCAGGATGGGTATCATCTGGGCGCTGTCTTGCGCCTGACGCAATTCGGCGGAAAGCGTCGTGAGCACCTCCAGTTCACGTGCCCGGCGGGCGATATCTTCAAACAAGCGGGCATTCTCCAACGCCACAGCGATCTGCGCCGCAAGTGATTCCAGAAAACGCAGGTGCAGATGGTCAAATGCCAGCGGTTGAAAGGATTGCACAGAGAGCGCCCCCAACAACCGTTCACCCAGTGTAATTGGTACGCCTAACCAGGAAGCCACCATCGGGCCAATGGACACCGGAGGCACAGGCAGGGTGTCCTGATGTATATCCCGTACCAGTAATGGTGTGCGCTTGCGCAACACCCAGCCCGTCAATCCACCTTCATCATAGGGATAGCGCCGCCCAATCATCTCCCGAATCACTCGCCCGTTCTCCACAACATGGACCAGCTCGAAGGTCTTATGATCAGGCCGGGCCAGTACCAGGACGAAGGCCTCATGAGGGATGACCGTTTGCACCTGACGATAGACCAGATCGAACAGTTCCTCACGCGTGAGCAGGCGGGACATGGCCAGCGCCGCCTCGTATAAAGCGAACAATTCCTCTTGCTGCCGGGCGGATTCGTCTTGCAGCCGGGCGCGATCCAACGCCAGCGCGATCTCATCAGCGACTGCGCTTACCACCTGCAGGTCGGCTCCTGAAAAAGCCTGTGGCTTCACCGAGCCCAGGATAAGCATACCCAGCAACCGTTCATCGGCCTGCAATGGGATGATCATCCCTGAGCGCAAGCCGGCAGCGAGCAATTGCTGTTGTCCTTCCGGTAAGGTTTCGAACTGGCGCAGGTCTTCCACTATGTGCGGCTCGGTCATCATGCGACCAGGAATACGAAACGCTGCCCGAGACACCCCCTCCTTCAGCGAGATATGCACAGCCAGCGATCCGTCCTCGACCAGCACGCGAGCGCGCTTTTCATCATCCACGACCACTACCAGGGCATAATCTGCCGGCACCAGCTGCAGGATGCGCTCTAACGCCAGTTGTGCGACCGCTTCCAGCGGCTGTCCCGCGAGCACGGCCCGGTCGATGACACGCACCACCTCCAGCCGGTGGGTAGCCTCTTCCAGCTGCGTCAGGGCGCGCAGTTGTTCCGTAATGTCCGTGTTGGTGAACACACAGGCTTCTACGGAACCATCAGGGGCATAGACGGGGAACAGGCGGCTCAGCGTGATCCGCTCCCCACCCTCTCGTGTGCGGAAATGCAGCTGCAGCGCATCCAGCGTTTCGCCCCGCAAGACATCCTGTAAGGCCCGACTGATCTCCGCGCGTGTCTTCAACCGCAAAACAAGCATCTGCCAGGGCTGACCGATGGCCTCCTCTGCCAGGTAGCCAAAGATCCGCTCACATGCCGCGTTCCAGGTCTGGATGGTCCCATCCGGGCCAACGCTAAAGATCGGATTCGGGGAGTTCTCAATCGTCTGACGGTAACGACGCTCGGCATGCTGCGCTCGCCGGCGATGTTCGGCGCGCTCCAGCGCCCCGCGCACCGCCCCGCTCAGCCGCGCGAAGTGCTTGGGCGACTTGAGCACGTAGTCATCCAGGCCGGATTTCATTGCCTGCACCGCTACCTCTTCGTTCCCGGTCGCGGTAAACATGATCACCGGCACATCCGGCCAGGCAGCGCGCACCTGCTCCAGCACCTGCAGACCGCTTGACCAACGCAGGTGGTAGTCGGTCACCACCAGATCATACGGTGGCTGCTCCAGAATGGCTGCCAATTCCTCAGCAAAGCGCACCTGATCCACCTGTACCTCGGTGAAGTCGCGGCGCAGCGTGCGTGCGACCAGCAGGCGGTCATCCGGATTGTCGTCCACCAGCAAGATACGCAGGCTGCTCTTATTCGCGGCCACTTGTCACTCCCAGAGAGCGGTTGTGTCCCAACCAACAGATGCGAATGTGGCGCATCATGGCGAACAGCTCCTCACCAGAGACCGGTTTGGCCAGGCAGGAGTTCACCCCCCAGCTCGTAGGCGTGGTGGATATCCTTCGATTGCGCCGACGAAATGAGCATGGCCACCGGCAGACACTTCAGTTCCGGCTGCTCACGCAACCGGGCAAGCACTTCCAGGCCAGACTTGCGCGGCAGTTTGATGCCCGGCAAGATCAGCCAGGGCAGTGGATAACGGCGACGGTCATCGCAAGGTATCTGACCGGCGAGGTGAGCAATCGCTGCTTCGCCATCCGGAACACCCCCCAGCCGCTGTGTCCAGCCAGAGCGATGCCTGGCGCGCTGCACGAGCAACACGTCACCAGGATCACCTTCGACCAGCAAAATCATCAGACCGGGGAAAGAAGCCATACTCCCACTCCTGCCCTATTAGAGCATCTCAGGCACTGGGGAGCTCGATCCAGAACCGGCTGCCCCGGCCCGGTTCCGATTCTACACCAATCCGACCGCCCATACGTTCCACACCACGCTGCACGATAGCCAGCCCGATCCCTGTGCCGGGGTAGGCTTCGATGCCATGCAGGCGCTCAAAGGGGCGAAAGATGCGCTCCAGGTGCTCCTCCGGGATCCCGATGCCGTTGTCTTCTACCCACAGACGCACACGATCGCCGAGTCGATCGGCCCACAAGCGGACTTGTGGCTTCGCCCCTGGCGCAACGAACTTGATCGCGTTGCTCAGCAGGTTAGTCACCACCATACGCAACGTGGAAGCATACCCACGCACAGCGGGCAACTGGCCTTCCACCCGCAGTTCAGCATCCGCCGCCTGGATGGCATCCGCCAACGCCTCCAGCGCCTGGGTTACAACCTTATCCAGGAACACCGTTTGCGGACGCATTTCCCACCGTGAAACCTGGCTGTAGGTGCGCAGGTCGGTGATCAATTCGTCCATCTGTTCCGCAGCGCGGGCAATGCGCTCTGCGTACTCCCGCCCCAGCGCGCCCAGACAATCGCCATAGTCCTCCAGCAGCGCCAGAGCGAAGCCCTGCATCGCGCGCAGGGGCGCGCGCAGATCATGGGAGAGGGAATAGGCAAACGTCTCCAGATCAGCATTTGCCTGATGCAGTTCGGCAGCCGTCCGCGTCAGCCGCTCCACGGTGGCGTTAAGATCGTCCAGCACATTGAGCAGGGCACGGTTCAGGCGCCGACTCTCCAGGTGGCGCGCTTCGAGTTCCGCCGTACGTTCCTTCACCCGTTGCTCCAGCGAAAGTATCGTTTCTTCCAGTTCACGATACAATAGCGCGTTCTGAATGGCTACCGCTGCCGGTGCAGCCAGCGCTTCAGCCAGAGTACGGTGCTCTTCTGTGAGTGCAAAGGGCGTGGCGCTATCCAGCGAATAGACGCCCAACACACGCCCGCCAGCCACCAGCGGCACCCCCATCCAGCAGCGGATGTACTCCGTGCCGGGGAGCCGTTCCCAACGTTCGTCTCGTGTGGTATCCGGGATCAGAATCGACTCTCGCTTGAGCACCATGTGCTTGAATTTCTCATCCTGTTGTGCCTGGAACGTGATTCGTCGGATCTGTTCGGAATCCGTCCAGCGATCGTAGCCACGCCCGTAAGTGACACGCAAGGAACCATCACGCTCCAGCAACATCACGTTGGCGGTATCGTAGGGCACCAGATCAGCGAGCACGGTAAGCAGCGAGCTCAGCACCTCATCCAGGTCAAGCGAACGGGAGAGCACCTGGTTGGCCTGTTGAATGCGCTCAGCCATGCGTCGGGTGCGCTTCTCCCGCTCGAGCAAGGCGCTCTGCCGGAGAGCAATCGACACCGCACCGGCTACTTCACGCACAATCATGCAGTGCTCTTCCTGGAACACCTGCGGCCGCTCGGAGAGCAAGGTAAAAGTGCCCACCACTTGCCCATCAGCCGTCATGGGCACCACCATATAGCTGCGCACACCCAGCCGGGCAATCACTTGCTCATAGGGCTGCAACATCTCCAGCGTTTCCAGGTCGTCCACCTGGTATTCCTGCCCCAGGCGCGCGAGCAAATCCTCTGCGAACTGCCGGGGCACGCGCATACCCACACGCATCGGTGTGTCCTCCATGCCAGTGAGGGCGAGAACTTCCACCTCTTGCGCCTCCAGGTCGTACAGCGAAACCAACGCCCGTTGTGCGGGGATCAAGGTTAGCAGGCGGTCAAGCGCCCGTTGGGCGATCTCGTGAGGGGTTTGCGCTTCTCGGGTAGCCCGATCGATCTGATGTAACAGTTGCAGGCGGGCAATCAGTCGCTTTCGATCCGAAACGTCGCGTACGAACGCAGCAACGAGTGGGCCATCCTCTTCCTGCAACACCGTGGCGCTCACATCCAGGTCAATCGCGTGCCCATCGCGGGTGTAATGGCTCGTCTCAAAGCGGTCAGCGCCCTGACGCACGATCCGCTCGATGCACGCTTCAACCTCCGAGGGGTCGAGCGCTGCCTCCAGCTGACGGATGTTCATGGTCAGGAGCTCCTCGCGCCGATAGCCGGTCATGGCACAATACGCCGCGTTCACATCTCGGATATTGCCTTCCACATCCACCAGGATGTAGCCGTCCATCGTCGTCTGGAGCAGTTGCTCCGTTCGGTGCGCTTGTTTTTGCAAGGCCTGCTGAGCCTGCACCCGATCGGTCACATCGCGCGCCACCCCTTCCACCGCGACCGGCAGGCCTTCGCCGTCCTGGATCAAACGGATGCGCACTTCAAGCCAGACCAGCCGACCATTCGGCAACAACCATCGCAGGGGAAGGTTGTCGGTCGACAGCGTCTGGAAGCAGATCAGCAGTTCTTCACGATCTTCAGGATGTACCAGTTCCCAGAGCAGCGACGGATCACGGTACAGGTCTTCCAGGGGAATGCCGGCAACCCGCTCCACCGCCGGGCTGAGGTACTCAAAGCCCAACGGTGGCTGCAGGCGGAAGCGAAAGATGATGTCCGGAGCGTTCTCACTCAGCAGCCGATAGCGCTCCTCACGCGCAGCCAGCTCGGCGCGGCGCGTGGCCTCAAGCTGGTCCCGATACCGGATCAGCACCAGTACGATTGCTGAAGTGAGGATATAAAAGCTTAGTGGCGGGACGAGCAGCGGCCAGGACGCAGGTGGAGCGAGTAAATCCACCACCAGCATACCCAACAGCCCCATCCCAGCCAACAGGCCAGCATGACGCGCAGGCAGCAAGGCCGCCGCCAGCAACACCGGCACAATCAGTACATACTGCTGCAACACCCCGCTCCCTGGCGGGGCAACCGGCACAGCAACCAGCACAGAGATTAAAAAAGCCCCCAGGAACAAACGCACCGCCTGCTGCGTACGACCACGCCGATGGAGCAAAAAGGCCAGCAGGAAAAACAACGCCGCGACAGCAATGCACACCATCACGGCGAAAAAGGGCGGATCCAGCCAGATGTTTATCGCGCCATACACCAGCGGAATGACGCACAACACGAGCAGCAGCCCCGAAACCAGGCGATACGTGGGCAGATCCACGTCGGGCGTGCGGCCGGGGGGTGGATCGAGAAAACGGTCGAAGAGGGTACGCTCAGGCATCCGAGGGGAAGTCATCCTGATGCAATGGGTCGTCAGCCTCCGGTTCCAGGCCGTGGGCGATCAGTTGTGCCCGCAGGCGGCGGATCGCCTCCTTCAACTGCGCCATGCGGATTTCACGCCCAGCCATGGCGTCCACCAGGCGTTGCAGTTCTGCCGTGCGCTCAGCGACCTTCTGCTCCAGCGTGCGATTCAGTTCCTCCAGTTGAAGCACTTTGTCTTCCAGCTTGCGTACCAGCGCTGCGTTGTAGGCACGCAAATAGGCCGTCTCATCCATCGTCGGCAGCGGGACAGATGGAGCCAGTTCCTGCCGCTCATGGGTGCGCAAGACCTCCTCAATGATGTGCAGGAACTCCACTACTTCCGATGGACGGGGGATGAAACGCACCGCCCCCAAACTGAGCACAAACTGCTGATCCTCCGGGGTAGTGTATTGGACTTTTGAAAAATAGGTGGAACTGTGTCAGAATGTGGGCATGGAAAA
>CAYSXA010000144.1:0-7446 GCA_964435005.1 uncultured Anaerolineaceae bacterium
TTCCACAACAGTGCAAACACCAGGACATCGCCCTGCCCCCGCCAAAGGCGCAGTCCGCTTTGCCACCCACTCCACAGCGTGGGAAAGACGACAAAAGGCAGCACAACAGCGCTGTAAGCGATCAACGCACGTGGGTTGACGGCTCCGATGCGCCACAACCCCATAAACGGGATCCACTCCATCCCCGTCGCACCTGCGCCGCCCAACCCCAGCCCAGGGTGTCCCATCTGGATCCACAGCCATCCCTGAAAGAGAAGAAACGGCAGACCAGCCACCAGACCAAAGCCGACAAACCGTTTCCCCTCTCGGTGCCACAGATGCGCACTGGCCTGCGCCAGCAGGTACAACAAGACGACCTCTTTCGCGAACATCGCCAGCCCGTAAGCCAGCCAGGCCAAAGGATATCGGTCGTGCTGTACCGCCCAGAGCGCAAGGATTACCAGTCCATAGGCCAGCGGTTCGGGCAGGTCGAGGCGCACAGCCAGCGTAATCCCTACCCACAGGCCGTACACCAACGCATACCAGGGGGAAACGCCCCATCCCGCAAGCAATTGCGCCAGCAGAAACACAGCCAGCGTGTGCACCACCAGATTCACTACCGGGATTGCCCAGGGGATCCAATCTGCATGGCCAAACGACAATCCCCGCGCAAGCAAGGGAAGCAAAATACGTTGATAACGATAAGGAGGGTCGTCCAGATGGGAGACCACCGCCTGTGGGTTTGGCTCCAGCGCAATGTAATACACAAATTGGCCGTCGTAACCTTCCGTGCCGTTCGGATCGCCCTGGCTGAAGCGTGTACCGATGCGCGCCAGCGCCAGCGGGTCGCCTCCAGCGCGCACAACGAACACCATCACCAGCAAGGTCAACCCCAACAGAGTGACCAGCGTCGGGGCCAGAGCCACTTTCCAGCGTCGCCCGTTCACTTTTCCGCCACCGCCCACTGGTTCAATCCCATCTCGAAGTATCCCAACGCCAGTTTTCGCATACCAAACCCCGCCTGACCAAAATACCAGCCCAGAATGGGCAACGTGTAGGCAAACACGTGCTCTTCAATCTCCTCCTTGCTCACCAGGTGTAATCGCGCCATCCAGCGCAACAGTGGATGCGCCCAGGAACTCGGCGTGGTGATGATCAACCGACCTCCAGGGCGTAGCACCCGGTACACCTCACGGAACAACGCCATCAGGGCATCCGGGTTCAGGTGTTCCACCACAGCAAGCATGGTGACCACGTGAAAGAATTCCTCTTCATAAGGCAGATACGGATCCGCGTTCAAATCAAGCTGGCACCAGACAATATCCTGCACCTGTGCCGGTTGCGGTTGTTGATCCACAGCATACTTCTCGGCAAAAGCCGTATGCGCCAGGAAATAAGGATAGGAGCCACAGCCCACGTCCAGGATGCGACCACCGCGCAAATGAGCGGGGATCAGGCGATTGGCCTGGTGCGCCCGCCAGCGCGCCAGCAGCGGTTCCAGTAAGCCGTGCCCTCGCGTTGTGTGCAACAGGCTATTCACCACCTCAGTGTCCTCGTCGATAAAGAAACATCCAGCTGGCCAGCGCCAACAGGCTGAGCAGCAATCCCAGGGAGAACGTCCAGGGACGATAGGTCAGCACAACCTGGTGCGACCCCGCAGGCACGGCCACAGCACGAAAGAGATAGTTCGCGCGCAGCACGGGCACCGGCACCCCGTCCACGCTGGCGCGCCAACCAGGATACCACACATCCGCCACCACCAGCCAGCCGTTGGTCGGGGCGTTCACCCGCCAGGTCTGGGTGGTGAAGGTTTCGCGCAGGAGCACTACCCGGCGGGGATCCTTCTCTTCTCGCCGCGCACTCTCCTCTGCCTGCCTGTCGCCTTCCAACTCCACCCGTGCGGGATGAGTGCCCTGCAAATCCCTGCCAACCAGCACCACCACCGACGACAGGCCCTCCAGATTCGCCATCGTCTGCTCCCAGGCTTCGTCGTCATCCCACACCATCACCGACCGCTGCACCCACCAGGCTCGGGGGTTCGCCGCGCGAGGCTCAAAGCGCACGCCGTTCGGCGCGGACGCATCCATCCGCTCGACCAGGCTCACGCCCATCAGGGCGAGCATCACCTTGCGCCGGACGCCGGTCGCCGACTTCAGCGCTTCCATCCAGCGGACATAGCGTCCCGGCAACAAGGGGTCAAAATTGTTCGCCGAAGGGATGCCGTCCAGCAACGAGAGGTCAGGCAAAACCACCGCGCGCAGGTTAAGCCAGTCCTCACCGGGGTCGAAGGTGTCGAAGCGGAAGAAACGGTTGAACTTCAAATCGTACTCGTCATCTGCGGGCAGGAACAGCCGCCCAGCCCCCACCGCCTCACGCACGGCAGCGATCTGGGGAACGCTATCGCGATAGAAGTCGAGCGGCAGTGCAGGGTTCAACCCCCACCCTGCGATCAGCAGGTCGAGCACCACCCAGAGTGCCACAGCCCAGCTCCAACGCGATGCGAGGCGTCCATCGGCAGGTGCGTTCAGGGAGAGCAACCCACTACCCAGTCCCCACAAACCCAGTCCAGCCGCCGCGCGTGCAAACGTCGGATACACGCCCGGTAGCAACCGCATGGCCAGCAGCGCCATGAGCGCCATGCCGCCCGCCGCGGCAGTTCCCAGGCGCGTCCAATACAGCGCCCGTCCGCGAGGTCGCCGCCAGCCATGCGCGCCGTACCCCGCCAGGAGCGCCAGCGCGAAGGTCGGCCACAACAGCCAGCGCGCGGGCGCCTGGAACATGTCGAAGGTGAGCACATGGCGGTACAGCCAGGGGAAGATCGGCGTGTTGCGCCCCAACGCCAGCAGAAACCCCGCCACGATCACCCCAGCCCAAAAGCCGCGTAGCGGCGTTGAACGGCGAAACAGCGCCACCAACGCCAGTCCCAACGGTAGCAGGCCGAGGTACAGCGCATCTTCCCAGTAGTTGGCATACCCCCAGTAATCTCCGGTCACAGGCGAGCCGAAGAAATGCGGGGAAAGCAGGTTGAGGAAGTGCCAGGGCCAGAAGGAGTAGGTCATAGCGAAATCGAAGTCCACCGCCGAGGCACGCTGCGATTGCAGCAAATACTCCACGGTGGGCAACAGCTGGACAGCGGACAACGCAAGGGCAAGGAAGACAGCCACCAGAGGGAGGCAAAAGGGGATGAAACGGGTTGAGGGGCCAGGGGGGGGAGGGATGTCAAAGGAATCAGAGGTTTCTGAAGTATCAGAGGGCATTGGGGGGGCTGAAGACAGGGAGGTGTCTAAGGGCAGGAGAGGCTCTTTGAGAGGAATGGCATCGGCCACCGGGCGGCTACGCAAAGCAAAACAACGAAAAAGCCACCACAACCCGGTCAGCAACAGGCTGTACCACGCCGTCTGGGCATGGCCAGCGAGCAGCAACATGGCCGTTACGCCCGACAGTGGCGTGACGCGCGGCAGGCAGGTCAACGCCCAGAGCAACCACGGCAACCAGGCCGTCGCCGCGTTGATGCTCAGGAATCCCGCCCGCGCCACCAGGTAGCCCGACAGGCCGTATGCCAGCCCGGCCACGGTCTGCGCCAGCGGGTTCAGTCCCAGCGACTCGGCCAGACGCACCATACCCCACCCGGCCCAGGCCAGGTGCAGCGCCACGAGCACCCCCTGCCCCCAGGCCAGGGCGGGCAGGCCGCCTATCGCCGCCAGCAGATAGGATATCCAGGTCGGCGGGTAGAAGAAAGCCAGCTGATAGTTCGCCAGCAGCGGCGCACCCATGCCCAGGTTCGGGTCCCACAGCGGCCATTCGCCCGCACGCAACGATAGCCAGGCCGCCCAGCGCCAGGGCACAAACTGCAGCGCGGGCGTGCCCCAAAACAACGCCCGCCCGGCGAGCACCGGCGCGAGCAGCACGAAGGGAACGATCCAGACCAACCAGCGAATTTTTCTCATTCAGTCTTAACCTGTCTTTCAGGTTCTTCTCAGGAAAATATGGATAATTAGAAGTGAAAGAAGCAACGCATTCTCCTCCTCACCCAAAACCGCGCACGGGGCCCGGAGCCACCCCAGAGCGCGGTTTTGGGTTTTAAAGCACCGCTCGCTGGTCTCAATACGCCACTACGCGATCAGCGTACTGCAAGTTCTGTCGTTTACAAATCCGCAAACACGCCGTCCAGGTCGGCAGTGGGGACATCGAAAACGGTATTGTGCGGCGGCAACGGTTCGCGCGTCATCCATTCCGGCAGACGGTCATCTTGTGGGGTGAATCCCGCCCGGTGATTGAATTCCCGTTCCAGGCGCAGCGTCTCGCGTCCCAATTCGCCCAGGATGTCTTCGCCCACATCCCAGCCATAGCGCGCGTTGAGCAGCGCAGGGATGGTTTGTTTCGCCGCCGCGAAGCCAAAGCCGGCAAAGATACACGCCCCCAACGTGTCATAGCCCGCCATCGACTCCTGCGCCTTACGTGAAACGCTGGCCTGACCTTCCGGTTTGAGGTGATCGATCTTCGCGCGAATGGTCAGCCCGGCGGTGTGATCCGCGCCCTGCGGCGAGGTGGCGTAGGTCACGCCCGTGCCTTTGATCGCGCGCGGGTCGTAGGCCGAGAGCGCCTGCCCCTTAACCACCGGTACGCGCTCCACGCCGAACGCCTGACCGGTGAATTGCGCCCCATTCCCCAGAATGCGTCCCAGCGGCGTGCCCTGGCGGATTTCGTCCATCAGGCGCAGTGCGGCATTGGCGTCGCCGAAGGTCCACACGCCGGCGTCCGCCGCCACACCCAGCGCCGCACCGATCTCGATGGTATCTACGCCCAGGTCGTTCGCGTGCCAGTTCAGCCGCGCAATCACATCCAGGTCGTCCAGTCCCAGGTTGGAACCCATCAGGCTGATCGTTTCGTACTCCAGCGGGGAAACCAGTATATTGCCCTGCGCATCCGTCACCACATTGGAGCACTGGATAGTACAACCGCGCATACAGGCATGGCTGGTCTGCGCCGGTTTGCCACGCGCCAGCAGCGTTTCGCGCAACGCCTCGCCGCTGATGCGCTCTGCGCCCTCGAACTGACCGCTGGAGAACGCCCGCGTGGGTAAACCGCCAAAGGTGTTGCACATGTGCACCATCGCCGCCGTGCCGTAATCGTGATACACCTGCGTTTGCGGATGTCCCATCAGCGCCTGGTTGTACTCCTTCTGCGCCGCACGAAAGGCCTTCGGATCAGCCAGCGGTGGCGGCGTGCCTCCGCTGTCGTCGATCACAATCGCCTTGATCCGCTTCGACCCCATCAGCGCACCCAGGCCGCCGCGCGCGTTCACCCGTGAGGGCACGCCGTCCTTGTCGAGATTCACGATGCCCGCGCCGCGCATCCGCATCTCGCCCGCCGGGCCGATCAGCGCGATGGCTGTTTTCGCACCGTACCGTTCCAGCAAACGCGGTGCTGCAGCGTAGCAGCCCAGCCCGGCCAGGTCATTCGCCGGATCGAAGCGTACGCCGTCCGCGCTCAGGTGCAGCACCCACCAGTCGGCATCGTCAGGCCGATCTTCCAGAATCAGCGCCTTGATCCCCAACCGCGCCAGCGCCAGCCCGGTGCGTCCCCCGGCGTTCGCCTCTTTGACCGTGCCGGTGAGCGGGCTTTTACCGCCCGCCGAGATGCGGTCACAACTGGACAGCATGTGTCCCACCAGCAACCCCGGAACGAACAACAACTTGTTGCGCGGCCCCAGCGGGTCGCAATCCGGCGGCACTTCATCCAACAGAATACGCGCCACCAGCCCACGCCCGCCCAGACGCTCCCAGGCCGCAGGCACCGCCTCGCGAGACCACGTCCTCTCGCGCACGTTCACACGCCAGACTTGCAGGGACATAACCACCTCCGCTTGACCGATCGTGATTTCGATTATATCCCGACTCGCGCGTTGGGTGGTTGAGGACTATAATGGTCGGAGACACTCCCCATCTTCTATCTTCTGCAGGAGGCTTTATGCCAACCGCCGCGTTCTTCGACCTGGACGGCACCCTGACCACCGATCGCGTGTGGAAAGGGATCATGGCCTACTTCCGCCAGCGCGAGTCGCACCGCTGGCTGCATCGCTGGTTCCTGACCGTTCATTATCCGCTGTACTTCCTGCGACGTGCCCGTCTGATCTCTGAAAGTGGCATGCGCCGTCCGTGGGCGGCTCACCTCGCCTGGTACTTCCGTGGTCTGAGCATCGAACAGGCCGCCGAGGTCGGTGACTGGATCGCCACCCGCTTCCTGCGCGACCGCTGGCGGACGGATATGCGCGCCATCCTGGACGAACACCGCCAGCGCGGCGAGGTAACCATGCTGGTCTCCTCCGGGCCGTTGCCCATGCTGGAACGCATCGCCCATCATCTGGGAATGGATTACGCCGTCGGCACGGCGCTGGAGGTGCGCAACGGGCACTACACCGGTCGCAGCCGGATGCCGGTGTGCATTGACGAATACAAAGCCATCCTGGCGAAACAGCGCCTGGAAGCCGAGAAGCTGACGGTGGATTTTGCCGCCAGCCACGCCTACGCCGATTCCATCTCCGACCTGGCGCTGCTGGAAATGGTCGGGCATCCGGTGGCCGTATATCCAGACGCGCGGTTGCGCGCCATCGCCGTGGAACGCGGCTGGCAGATACTCCCTACCTGAATCACAGATAAACATAGAGCCACGGATGAACACAGATGAACACGGATAAAATCCGCGTTCATCCGTGTTCATCTGTGGCTATCTGTGACTATCTGCGGCCCTTACAGCGCGATGGGATGACGGCGCAGCAGCCGCCCCATGCCGCGCGCGCCGCGCCATTTCCCTTCGTCCACAATCAAACGCCCGCGCAGAAAGACCTTGACCGGGAAGCCGGTCAGCTCCCAGCCCTCGTACAGGTTGTAGTCCGTGCGGTGCTGCGCCACGTCCACACCGTAGGTCACTTTCAAATCGGGGTCCCAGAGCACGATGTCCGCGTCCGAGCCGGGGAGCAACGCCCCTTTGCGGGGATACAGACCGAAGATGCGCGCCGGGTTGGTGCTGGTGAGCGCCACGAACTGCTCCGGCGTGAGGCGTCCGCTTCCCACGCCGGTCGTCCACAGCACCGGCAGGCGGTCGCCCACGCCCGGCAGGCCATTGGGGATTCTGGTGAAATCCCCGCGCCCCAGTTCCTTGCCGGGGATGGCGACCGGCTCCCCTTCATACTCAATCGGCTGCGTGCCGTCGTAGAAGAAGGGACAGTGATCCGTGCCCACCACCTGAATCACCCCTTCTTCCAACCCTTCCCACAGCGCCGCGTTGTCCGCCTCGGAGCGCATGGGCGGGGAGCAAATCCACTTCGCACCGTCCTCGCGCTGCAAATGCTCCTCGGTGAAGAACAGGTACTGCGGGCAGGTCTCACCCATCACGGGCAGGCCGTGGTCGCGGGCGTAGCGCAGCACGTCCACCTCGCCAGCGGCGTTCATGTGCACGATGTAGAGC
>CAYSXA010000145.1:0-7418 GCA_964435005.1 uncultured Anaerolineaceae bacterium
CGTCGGCGATCAGGAAGGCGGCGGCGCGGGCGTGGTCGGCGATCACGCGGTAGGGGGAGAAGTTCGCTTCGCGCTCTTCGTCTGAGTGGCCGGTCAGGCGCTGCACGGTTTCAATTAACGGCCAGAGCAGGTCGGTGCGGTAGTTCGAGGTCTGTCCCTGCAGCACGGCCACGATGCGTTCCAGTCCCATGCCGGTGTCCACGTGCTTCGCCGGCAGTGGCTCAAGATGATGGGCGTCCAGGCGGTTGTACTGCATGAAGACCAGGTTCCACAGTTCCAGGAATCGGGCGCAGTCGCCGTTCACACCGCACTGGTGACCGGGGACGTCCTGCATATCGCAGAACTCCGGGCCGAGATCGATGTGTATCTCGCTGTTTGGGCCGCAGGGGCCGGTCTCGGCCATCTCCCAGAAGTTGTCCTTGCGCCCGAAGAACAGCACGTGCGAGGGGTCGAAACCGGGCTGCTTGCGCCAGATGTCCGCCGCCTCATCGTCGCGCGGAATCTCGCCGTATTCGTCCTCAAAGCAGGTCACCCACAGCCGGGCTTTGGGCAGCCCCCAGACCTCGGTGAGCAGTTCCCACGCCCAGGCGATGGCTTCTTCCTTGTAATAATCGCCAAAAGACCAGTTGCCGAGCATCTCGAAGAAAGTGTGGTGCGTGTCGTCAAAGCCCACGTCTTCCAGGTCGTTGTGCTTGCCGGAGACGCGCATGCACTTCTGCGAGTTCGCCGCGCGCGTATAAGGGCGGATGTCCGTGCCCAGGAAGACGTCTTTGAACTGCACCATTCCGGAGTTGGTGAACAGCAGCGTCTGGTCGCCGCCCGGCACGAGCGACGAGGACGGAACGAAGGTGTGCCCGCGCTCGACGAAGAAGTCGATGAACTGCTGGCGTATCTGGTTTCCGGTGAGTTCTGGCATGGTTTCTCCTGTGATGACGAAAGGATGATGGCTGGGCAAATTATATCAGAAAGCCCCGCCCTGCCGTGTTGCGGTAGAATGGGGCGCATGAGCAAACTCAAGCCATTCAGACGTGTGGCGCTGATTGTCGCGGCGATTCTGGGCGCGGTGGGCGTGGTCTGGCGGCTTTCGTCGTCGCCGCCGCGTGAGGTATGGGTGTATCGTGGTCAGGGAGTGATTCGCCAGCCGCCCCTGCTGACCGATGCGCTGGTGCTCAGTGCGGCTTCCGGCGCGCCGCTGACCGCGATTGACCTGGCGGATGGCCGGGCGCGCTGGTCGTATGCCGGTGAAGCCGGCGTGTGGGAGCGTTCGCTCGCCGCTGCGGAAGACGTGGTCTGGATTGGGGAGCGGGGCGGTTATCTCACAGCCCTGAGCGCCCAGGACGGTCACGTTTTGTGGCGGCGCGCGCTGGCCGGGGAGGTCATGGTACCACCCTTTGTCGCAGTGGATGTCTTGTATGTGGTCACGACCTCCGCCGACCACGAGGGGACGATTTTTCCGGAAGGTCGGGCACGCGTCTATGCGTTGGAGCAAAGCGATGGGACGGTGCGCTGGTCGTGGGAGGCGGGCGCGTATGCCCTGCAGACGCCCTTTGTGCGCGATGGCCGGTTATGGGGCGGTGGGAGCGTTTACGCTCCGGAAGAGGGTATTGAAGAAGGTGGCGTAACCGGCATCTACGCGCTGGATGCCACGCAAGGCAGGCTGTTGTGGCAGACGCGCACCGTGGACGGTTTCGTGAAGTCGCTGGCCGTGCACGAAGACGTGCTCGTTTACCTGGCCTATCAGGACGTGATCCGGGCGCTGGATGCGGCGACCGGGGAAACGCTGTGGCAAAAAGACACCGGCAACTGGACGCCGGCGTTTGCGCTGGCAGATGGCGTGGTGTACTTCGGGTCGGCGAACACCCAGGTGATCGCACTGGACGCCCGTAGCGGCGAGAAGCGGTGGCAGTTCGATATCCCAGAAGGCAGCTTTAACTACGTGCTCGGCGCGCCGGCGGTGAACGGCGGTCGGGTGTACTTCCTGACCCAACGCGGTGACCTGATGGCGCTGGACGCGCGCAACGGACACCTGATCTGGCACAAGCCTACTGATGTGCTGGCAGCGGTCGGTGTGCGCGTGGCTGCTCCCTGGCTTGTGCTGGGAGACATGCAGGGGCAGGTGCATCTTTACCGCTTGCCTGAACATCGCGGAAACCATTATTGACCAGCTCAAGAATATTTCTCAGATTGAACATGCGCGCCATTGAAGCCCGATGAATCCCCTTGTCGACTTCGAGAATGCCCTGAAGACCGCCCCTCCCTTATTCCAGATATGCAGCGGCACCCGGAGTTGAGCATGGCTATGGAGTGACCGCTTTGCGTAATGCAGGCGATTGGAGCGCTGCTCGTCCGTTACCAGGAAGCGGGTATTTTGCGGCCGGATCATCCCATGCATGGCGTGGCTGTCCTGCTTGGTCCGCCGGTGTATTTTTTATCATGGCACGAGGGACAGCTATTGAAGCACAAATCCCGCCGATAGACCTGGAAGCGCACGTTCGGCACTTTCTAGATGGACGGCGGATCACTTCAAGGAGCGTTGAATCGTAAGTGTGCCAGCAAGCCGAAGTGGTCGGAGAGCCATAGCGGACCGGCGGGAGTGAAGAAAGGCTGATCGAAAACAACAGTCAGATCTTCTGTTATCAGTAAGGGGCCAGCCGTGCCGGGCCGGTAGAACAGGTAATCAATGCGCACATCTGGGGCGGCGTTGGGTGCGGTTAATGAGGGGACGCAGCAGGTATAGCCCGCTGCGGTAGGATGGGCCTGTGCGAAGAGGTCTACCCAGCCAGACAACTGGTTGATTGTGGGTGATCCAGGGAGGGCGTTGAAATCGCCCGCAATCAGGGCGGGCTCGTCCCTCGCTGTGGCCGCGACAAAGCGGTACAGGGCGTCAGCCTGGGCGATGTTGACATCCACATGGCGGTTGGTCAGATGGGTGACGAACAGGTGCAGATTCCCCTGCAACAGGCGCACCCGCGCGTGGAGCACAATGCGGTGCTCCCACAGTCGCGGTTGGGGACGAAGTTCGTATAGTTCTACGTCTTCCAGCGGGTAACGGCTGAGGATGGCCAATCCTTCCTCAAAACGAAGCCAGTAACGGTTGCCGTTGGCGCGGGCGTAAGCCCAGGCATATTTTTCCCCGGCCAGCGCTTGGGCAGTATGGCTCACATCGGGGCGCCAGGGCAGTTCCTGTAACAGCACGATGTCGGGGTTCAATTCTGCCAGCGCCGCGCGGAGCAGATCCAGTCTTTGAGGAAGGTAGGTGAAGTTGGGATACTCGTGCAACAAGTTAAGATTCAGCACAGTGAGCGTATCCGCAGGCGGCAAAACTCCCCTCGGTGGGTGAAAGCGTCCCAATGTCTTTGATGCGGGCCGGCTGACCGTTGCCAGGAAGAGCACCAACGCTGGTAGCACTGCGATGACAAACGTTTTGCGGAGGCGATGGGCCATCAGACGCGCCTGTCAGGGTTTTTCTTGCTGCGTTTGTTGTGATACATGGCCTCGTCCGCCCGGTGGAAGAGCGATTCGGGAGTGTCGCCGGCCTGCCATGTCGCCGTGCCGCAACTGACGGTAACCATCCCATAGGGAGTAGGTGCAGCCGCGACGCGTTCTACCAGACGGCGAGCCAGGTCTTGCACCTCACGCTGAGTGGTGTCAGGACAGATAACCAGGAATTCATCCCCTCCAATGCGGCCGACTGCGTCCGTATGGCGCAAACACTGTCGGATGGTTTTGGCAACATAACTCAGCCCCTCGTCGCCTGCCAGGTGACCGTGCGCATCGTTAATTTTCTTCAGGTCGTCCATATCGAGCACCAGGATGGAGAAGGGGCGTTGCTGACTGGCGGCCAAATCCAGGTAGCGGTCTAAAAATTCGAAAATCTTTTGCCGGCTGTAAATTTGCGTAAGGTGGTCGAAGTCTGCACGCAAGGACAGGGCACGCGCCAAAAGCGCAGTCTCTGTGTATTTCTCCTTAACTGTTGCCAGCGAATAGAAAATCACAGTGAAAACCAGCCCGGCCGAAACGATGCTCAAGAGCATGGAAAAATCAAGCGGGAAAGACGGCCTGCCGCGAATAACCAGCAGGTGGTGTACCGCCTCCAGCGCCAGCGCAGCGACAAATCCCCCGGAGGCAAGCAAGGCCTTGCGTCTGGAAAAAGACAGGAACGCGATCGCGTAAATCACCGGAATCCAGATGAGAAAGCGATCGAAATCGATCGGCGTCTGGGTGCGGCGAGCCGTTACCAGCCCGGCGAGGTAGTGGGCGAGGAAATAAAGAGAGATCAGGGCATAAACGACCTTTCCAAAAATTGGGAGATAACGACGGCCGAAAATCTGGAACAACACGAACGATCCCAGGCAAAACCCTAAACTGATGGGGAACAGAAAACGTTCTTCCGGATTGAGCGGACCAGTCAGGGCGGTTTGAATGTTTAAGAGGAGCAGAATGAACACCCCAATGCCCAGCTCCATTTTGTACAGGCGGACCTTGAGCGCGTCCAGATCCGTGGACGATAGGTTTTTTGTCCCGTTCATCTCGTTTGGCTCCCAACCTTATCTGGGTGATCTATAGTACTAAGCACCTTCCCCGCGTGGTTGGAAGAGGGTATCCTGGCTACAACCCGCCTAGTGTTGCCAGCACATCCGCGTTGTCAGGGATGTCGCTCATGCTGTGTCTGTAGTGGGCGAGGCGCACCATGCCCTCCCCGTCTACGCCAACCATGGCGGGCATGCACCAGAAATTGCGCGCGGGCTGTTTGAACCACATTTTGTGTATGCTCGCGAGTGTGATGAACAGTCCTGACGATCCTTATTCTAAGAGCACTCCTAACAGTCCTTTCTGGTCGCAAGAATGGGGGGTGGCTTCACAATAGAGTTAGTCAGAGACTAACCTTAGCCAATATACCAAGATTTCTCACCCTGACCAAATATGCAGTTACTCTTTCATCAAGTTCAAAAGGATAAGCATACCCTAAAGCCAGGGCAATCTCTTGCGCTATGCGCCGGAACAAAGCAGTCATGTTGAACAAAGCCTGCCAATTCTCTTCAATGGCTGCACCTGCAAAGGTTGATTTTATTTCTCGCCAAGTTTCTGGATCCAAATATCGCTTGAACCATCTGCCCTGCTTGTTCGGATTAACCGCACGCCAAAGGCTTTTCGCTACATAGGTACTATCCCACCAAAAATCATGAACAACTGATAGGTATTCTTCCTGCATTGGTTTTGTTGGTTGATAGGCTTTGTATGTTGGTAGGGGTATCGACTCTGTTAGGCCGTCCTTGTCGAGCAGAATCGTATAACCATTATCATAGCTCGCTGGCAATTGTGCTAATTGGAGCATCTGCTTCAGCATTTCAGCAGTGGCGATCTGAAAGTCAATCCTGATGCCATCGTCAAACAGGGCAAGCCGAGTTACCCGCTGATCTTTTTTTGCTGGCGAAGGGGGCCAACAAGCAAGTATGGCACCAAATGTGGCTAACCACTCATCGCTTTTCAAGAAAGGGTCTAACTTTGCCACAAATACCTCAACATCATAGTCAGAGAGCAAATCCACAAATGCGTTAGGGTTTGCGCGTGAGCCGGTAAGAATTAGAGCACGTATATTTTGATTTTTCTCCGCCCAGTGTGTCAATTGATGATAAACAATGCTTGCATTTCTCATGGAAATCCTTGGGATTCAAGCCCGTCCGTATTGTTGTTGTGTATCTCTTTGCTCAAAAGTCTACGTCTCAATCCCACTATGAAGAGTGTAACGTGAATCCGCTTTCCCCTTCAACTCCTCGTTTTGCTGCGTGACTGTTTCAAAGCGGTTGAATGAAATGGCATCCCCAGATATGGGGGCGGAAACCGCAAGGTCAGGCATAAACCACCGCTTTTCAGGCAGCCACTTTCCACAAAATGTGGCGGGCAGGCCTTGCGGGCTGCCTTTGAGTTGATGCCGTTGAATATATCCGCTGTTGCCGTATTCTTGAACGGCCGGATCATGCGTCCATGTTAACACGGAACCCGTGTTAACGCAAATCACGCGCAACCTGCTATGGACAGCATCACGAAGAGTATGTGGTGTCCCCCATAGGGTTGGGCAGAATTTCTGAAGTGGCCCCCTGGGATTGGTCAGGTGGTATAGTAAGACAACCGTCCAAGGACAAGAGACCACGATGGGTAAACGCCGCAGCTACACGCCGGAGTTCAAGGCCGCCACAGTCCTGGCCGTGCTGAGTGGAGCCAAGGCGGCCACCGAAATCTGCCGCGAACATCGCGTCAAGGAAGCTGTGCTGAGCCGATGGAAGCAGAAGTTTCTGGTAGATGCCGCTCAGGTGTTCAGCGAGGATAGTCAGCCGTCCCTTCAAGGGCGTTCACAAGAAGCATCTGGCGGGGTAGTCGCCATGGCGGAATTCCGCCACAACCTGAAACGGATCACGCCGGATTTCATCGCTTCAATTGTCAAGGTGCACACTTTCAATAGATGAGCCAAGATGGATAAGCCTCGCCGTCGGTTAAGTATGAAAGCCAAAGTGGCAATGGGGGTGGCACTGCCGCTATTTGTTGTTCTAAGCGCGCTCTCGTACATTCACGCCACACGGGAGGACAGGCTCATCCGTGAACAGGGGAAATTGTATGCCGCTCGCCTGGGAGAGATGCTTAGTGAGGGTTTGCGGTATGGGCTGATAGCCAATGATGACGCATTCTTACAGTCAGTGGTTGAAAGTGTCGGGCGACAAGAGAACGTTGACAAGATCCTGCTAGTTGGCTTGAGCGGAAACGTGTTGGCCTCGAGCGACGAACAGACGTCCGTGCAAGGCTTTTCCCAGAAAGATCTGGAATGTCAGGCCTGCCACCAGTACTCTCCCGAGGATAGGCCGGATGTGATCTATGTACAGCGATCAACACCGGGATGGCAGATTGCCACCCCCCTCGATAATGACCCTGAGTGCCAGGTCTGCCACACTGAGACTGCGAGCCATTTAGGGATGTTGCTGCTGGATATTTCTCTGACCGACAGGCAGGCCCACCTGGAGGATGATCTGCGCCTTGGTTTGGCCTACTCCCTTTTAGGCGCGCTCCTGATATCCCTGGTGAGTTATTATTTGATCAAGGTCTTGATTGTCCACCGCATGGAGAACCTCAAAATGCCTCTGCAATCGTTAGGGGCGGGAGATTATTCGGTCCGAATAGAAGATCAAACCTCGCTGGAGGATGAACTCACAGACCTGATCGCCACGATCAATCAGATGGTTGAAGAACTTGAGGAGAGCCAGAAAGCCCGCGAGCGGATTCAGAAAGTCCGGGAAACGGCCATTCTGGAAGAGCGTGAGCGCATTGGTCGTGACCTCCATGACGGGTTAGCTCAAATTCTGGGGTTTATCAAAACTCGAGTTTAGACAAAAAGTAGGGCAGTCCCCTTGCGGGAAACTGCCCTTGGG
>CAYSXA010000146.1:0-7412 GCA_964435005.1 uncultured Anaerolineaceae bacterium
AGGCCTCCGCCCTCTTTTCACCCTTTCGGAACGACTTTTCGAACTCCCTGAAATGCCGAAAAAACGTCCTTGTCAGATTCGTCGCTTTCCCTTATAATCCGTGACTAACAATTCCCCCTTCGCAGTTGTCTAACAAACCTACAAGACGGCAGGAAGGAGGTGCACCGGAGAAAGATGGATTCTCTCTGATCCCACCCGTTTTATCCAAACCAATTTCTGGAGGAGAAGTACCAAATGAGCAAGAAACTGTTCCCTGTATTCGCCCTGCTGATCGTGTTTGCGTTGCTCGTGGCCGCCTGTGGCGGCGGCGGCGCCGCACCCGCTGGTGGGGAACAAGCCGTTGAGACAGTGGAAGTGGTCAAGACGGTCGTCGTGACCGTGGAAGTGCCCACGGGTGGCGGTGAAGCTGCTCCCGCCGTGCCTTCCGGTTACGGTGAGACCCTGAAGACCGTGAAAGAGCGTGGCTACGTGATCTGCGGTGGCAACGCCAATCTGCCCGGCTTCGGCTTCCTGGACGAGAACGGCAATTTCTCCGGCTTCGACATCGACTACTGCAAGGCGCTGGCGGCTGCCATCTTCGGCGACGCCACCAAGTTCGAAATCCGCCCGCTGAGCGCCAAAGAGCGCTTCACCGCCCTGCAGTCCGGCGAAATTGACGTGCTGATCCGCAACACTACCTGGACGCTTTCCCGCGACACCGACCTGGGCGGCAACTTCGTGGCCACCACCTTCTACGATGGTCAGGGCATGATGGTGCCCGTGGACAGCGGCGTGAACACGCTGCAGGACCTGGACGGCGCGGCCATCTGCGTGACCACCGGCACCACCACCGAGCAGAACCTGGCCGACGTGTTCGCGGCCAACGGCCTGACCTACCAGGAAGTGAAGTTCGAGACCGCGGACGAGACCTTCGGCGCTTACGAAGAAGGCCGCTGCGACGCGGTGACCACCGACAAGTCCGGCCTGGTTTCCCGCAAGTCGGTGCTCAAGGACCCGGCGGCGCACAAGATCCTGGACGTGACCATGTCCAAGGAGCCGCTCGGCCCGATGGTCCGCCACGGCGACGACCAGTGGTTCGACATCGTGCAGTGGACGGTGTTCGCCACCTTCACCGCCGAAGAGTACGGCGTGACTTCCCAGAACGTGGACGACATGCGCGCGAACTCCACCGACCCGACGGTCAAGAAGCTGTTGGGCGTGGAAGGTGAAATGGGCGCCAAGCTGGGCCTGGACAACAGCTGGGCCTACAACATCATCAAGCAGGTCGGGAACTACGAGGAGATCTACATGCGCAACCTCGGCCCCGACACGCCCTTCAACCTGCCGCGTGGCCTGAACGCGCTGTACACGGACGGCGGCATCCTCTACGCGCCCCCGATCCGCTGATCCCATCCAGGTAAGCCAGTGGGGTAAGGAACCCGGTTCCTTACCCCACTTTGCGTTATTCTGGCGACAACAACAAGGGACGAGCGTATGAGTGCGCAAACACAAGAGCATCAACAGGCTGCCATCCCCTTCTGGCGTGACGAACGTGTGCTCGCCTGGCTGTGGCAGATTTTCTTCGTGCTGCTGGTTGCCGGTGCCATCTTCATGCTGTACCGCAACATGATCGCCGCACTGGCGCGACAGGGGTTGCTGATCAAGTATTCCTTCCTCCGCCTGACAGCCAGCTTCGAGATCGGCGAACATCTGATCCCCTTCAGCCGCAGCGACACGTTTGGCCGCGCCTTTATCGTGGGGATGCTGAACACCATGCTGGTCAGCTTCCTGGGGATCGTCTTCGCCACCATCCTGGGCATCATCGTGGGCGTGGCACGGCTGTCCACTAACTTCCTTGTCAACAAACTGGCCAGTATCTACGTCGAAATCATCCGTAACGTGCCGCTGCTGGTGTTGTTGATCTTCTGGTACAGCGGCATCTTCCTGAAATTCCCGCGAATCAAACAGGCCATCCACATCGGGCAGCACATCATGGTGAGTAACCGGGGGATCGCCATCCCCTGGGGCGTGCCCACAGAGACCTTCCGGCTTTACGTGGGCATCCTGGTGGCCGGGCTGGTGCTGGCCGGTGTGGTGGCCTGGCGATTGATCGAGTTCGGCAAGCGCACCGGTCGTCCGCCGCTGGTCACGTTGTGGACACTGGTGACTTTTCTGGCCGTAGCAGCCATCGGCTGGCTGGTGCTGCCGCAGAAGCCACTCGCCCCAACATACCCCGAACTCAAAGGGTTCAACACGGTCGGCGGGATGCGCCTCAGTCCGGAGTTCATGGCTCTGCTCTCCGGCCTGGTGATTTACACCGCAGCCTTCATCGGCGAGGTGGTGCGCGCGGGCATCCAATCAGTTTCCAAAGGCCAGGTAGAAGCAGCGCGCGCGCTGGGGCTGAACGCCTTCCAGACACTGCGGCTAGTAGTCTTCCCGCAGGCGCTACGCGTGATCGTGCCGCCGCTGACCAGTCAGTACCTCAACCTGACCAAGAACTCATCGCTGGCCGTGGCCATCGGCTACCCCGACCTGTTCAGCGTGGCTGGTACGATCTTCAACCAGACTGGGCGCGCGGTTGAGGTGATCACCCTGATCATGGGCTTCTACCTCTCCCTCAGCCTGTTGACCTCGCTGTTCATGAACTGGTATAACCGCAAAATCCGCCTGGTGGAGCGATAGCCATGACAACCATAAATCCGACTGCTGAAGTCCTCGCCCCGCCCACCGAGCGCTACACTTTACTGGGTTGGCTGCGCAAGAACCTGTTCCGCACCTGGTACGACAGTTTGCTCACCCTGGTGACGCTGTTTATCGCGTATGCCATCCTCAAGCCGACCTACATCTGGGCGACCACCGAGGCGCGCTGGGAAGTGGTTCCCAACAACCTGCGCCTGTTCATGGTGGGGACGTATCCGTTGGAGCAGACCTGGCGCGTCTGGCTGTGCCTGTATCTGGTCGCGCTGATCGGCGGCATGGCCTGGGCCACGTGGAGCAAGGGCCGTTCGCCGGTGGCGGTGGTTTTGCTGGCCATCCCGCTGGCGCTGGCCCTGCTGCCCTTCTCCCTGCCCACCCGTGGCCGCATCCTGCTGATGGACGTGGTGGCGCTGGTCGGCTACGGACTGGTGCGCTGGAAGCCCGCCACCTTTCGCCGCCTGACCGTCACCCTGATCCTGTTATACCTGCCGCTGGTCATCCTGATCGTCCGCGGGCTGACGCCGGAGGGCGGCTTCATGCCCGCGGTAAGCACCAAAGACTGGGGCGGCCTGCTGCTCACGGTGATGCTCGCCATCGTGGGCATCGTGTTCTCCTTTCCCCTCGGCGTGCTGCTGGCGCTGGGACGCCAATCGAAAATGCCTGCGATCCACGCCTTCAGCGTGCTGTACATCGAGCTGGTGCGTGGCGTGCCGCTGGTCACGGTGTTGTTCATGGCACAGGTGATGCTGCCCCTCTTCCTGCCCGCGAACATGACCGTGGACCGCATTCTGCGCGCCATGGTCGGTTTCACGCTGTTCAGTGCAGCCTATCTGGCAGAAAACGTGCGCGGCGGCCTGCAGGCCATCTCGCGCGGACAGTTCGAGGCCGCGTACGCGCTGGGGCTCAACGGCTTCCAGACCATGATCTTCATCATCCTGCCCCAGGCGCTGCGCAACGTGATCCCGGTGCTGGTTGGACAGTTCATCGGTCTGTTCAAAGACACCACGCTGGTGTACATCGTGGGCCTGCTCGACCTGCTGGGCATCGCAAACAGTGTGGTCTCCAACCCCAAGTACCTGGGCACACAGCGAGAGGCGTATCTGTTCATCGCGCTGATCTACTGGGTGTTTAGTTACGCCATGTCTTACGCCAGCCGACGGCTGGAAATCGCCCTGGGTGTGGGCGAACGCTAGGAGAGAGCCATGACGCAAGAGAACAAGGAGCAACCGATCATCATCTGCCGCGACGTGCACAAGTGGTACGGCCACTTCCACGCGCTGCGCGGCATCAACATGGAAGTGCAGAAGGGTGAGGTGGTGGTGATTTTCGGCCCGTCCGGGTCGGGCAAATCCACCTTCATCCGCACCATCAACCGCCTGGAAGAGCACCAACGCGGCCAGATCATCGTGGACGGCATCGAACTCACGCACGACGTGCGCAACATCGAAAAAATCCGCATGGAAACCGGCATGGTGTTCCAGCAGTTCAACCTCTTCCCGCACCTCACCGTGATGCAAAACATCACCTTAGCCCCCATCCAGGTGCGCAAGTGGCCGAAGGAGAAGGCCGAAGAAGTGGCGATGCAACTGCTGGAACGCGTGGGCATCCCGGAACAGGCGAACAAGTTCCCCGGCCAGCTGTCCGGCGGACAGCAGCAGCGTGTGGCGATCGCCCGCGCGCTGGCCATGCAGCCCAAGATCATGCTGTTCGACGAGCCGACCTCGGCGCTCGACCCGGAGATGATCAAGGAAGTGCTGGACGTAATGGTGGAGCTGGCCGACAGCGGCATGACCATGCTCGTGGTCACGCACGAAATGGGCTTCGCCCGCGCCGTGGCCGACACGATGTACTTCTTCGATCAGGGTCAGGTGGTGGAAAGCGGCACGCCGGAGCAAATCTTCGGCGATCCGAAAGAGGAGCGCACCAAACTGTTCCTCTCACAGATCCTGCACCACTAACCACGCCAGATATAACGCAAAAAAGGCGGCGCATCGCAGCGCCGCCTTTTTGTTGTTTCAGACAACCGTCACGCCCCGTATTTGACCAGCCGCCCGGCGTGCGCCAGCGCCAGGGACATGGTCTCCAGCGCGCGGAACGTGCCCAACCCACCACGTGCGCAGGCGCGTTCGCCGAAGCGGGTCTGCTCGTCCGGCATCACGGTGGCCGGCGCCCACAACAGATACGGCACAGGATGCCAGGAATGGCTGCGCAGCCGCGACGGGGTGGAGTGATCGCCGGTGATGATCAACACATCGGGCTTCAGGTCGAGCAGCGTGGGCAACGCTTCATCTACGCCCTCGATGATGTGCGCCTTACCCTCAAAGTCACCGTCTTCGCCCTTGCTGTCCGTCTTCTTGATGTGCACGAAGAAGAAGTCATAGTCGTCCCAGGCACGGGCCACGGCGGCGAACTCGTCCACCGGGCTTTCGCCGGAGAAGTCGAGCACGTCCATGCCGACCAGTTTCGCCACGCCGCGATACATAGGGTACACCGCCACGCAGGCTGCACGCAGACCGTAGGCCTCGGCGTAAGAGGTCAGGCCGGGATCGGTGGCGAATCCGCGCAGGGTGACGCCGTTTGCGCGTGGGTGGTCAGCCAGAAGGCGACGCGCCTCGGCCACCCATTGGTTGAACAGTTCCGCGGTGCGCTCCGCGCGCGGATCGGTAGCGCGCACCGGCAAGGGCGGCACGCCGGTCTGCTGGGGGTCGGTGTCCGCCAGTGCAGGATGCAGCCCCTCCCCGCGCATGAGCACCACAAAGCGGTACTCCTTCACCTGGCGGACGGTCACCTGGACGCCGGGGATTTCAATCTGCTGCAACCGCGCCACCAGCGGCGCGGATTCCTCTGAGGGAATGCGTCCAGCGCGGCGGTCGGTGATGTTGCCGTCCGCGTCCAGCGTGCAGAAGTTGCCGCGCGCGGCCACGTCGCCGGGGCGGATGTCCAGCCCCACGCCCGCCGCGGAGAGCGCCCCGCGCCCTACAGCGTTGCGCAGCGGGTCGTAGCCAAACAGCGCCAGGTGCGACGGGCCAGAGCCAGGCGTCACGCCGGGAGCAATAGGAATGCTCAACCCCAATATCCCCTCCGCCGCCAGCCGATCCATGTTCGGTGTGCGGGCGAATTCCAGTTCCGTGGGGCCGCCCGCCTCCATCGGCAAACCGCCCAGGCCATCCAGCACCAACAGCACGATTTTGCTGCCGTTCTCCCGCAACAGGGGTTTCAGATAATCGTAAGGCATACGCACCTCGCATCCATGCAGAAGGGCACGGTATGCCGTACCCCGTGGAGGTTCTTCGCCTGGAAAGTACAGGCGACTACGTCGCTTCCTTCACCAAGGCCTAACGTTGAGCCATGTGCTTCAGCGCTTCGGCGTACTTCGGCCAATCGTGTAACGCTTCCGGGTCAAAATCGGCCCCGTGCGGGCGGTGGTGCGGAGCGTCCCCGAATACACGCGAATGACGATGCCAAAAAGCGAGCCAGTTCTGGCACGAGCTCTCGCTCCGCACCCTGAAATCCAGACTACCGGATCGCCTGCTCCGTGTCCGGGTCGAACAGATGCATGTTGCCCATATTGAACACCAGTTGCACCTGATCCCCCATGGCGTAGCGCGAGCGCGGATCCACGCGCGCGACGAAGCTGTGTTCACCGGCCTCCATGTACATGAAGACCTCGTTACCCATCAGCTCGGTCACGTCCACCTTGCCTTCCACCAGCTGCGCGGCGATGCCCGGCGGCGCATAGTCCGGGTTGTGGATGTCTTCGGGGCGAATACCAAAGATCACCGGGCGATCCAGGTACGCCTCGTAGGTCGCATAGCGGTCTTCGGGCACTTCCACAGCGAACGCACCGGCGTCCACCACCATCTTGCCATCCGCCTTGCGCAGGTGCGCGCGGAAGAAGTTCATCGCCGGCGAGCCGATGAACCCCGCCACGAACAGGTTGGCCGGTTTGTTGTACAGGTTCTGCGGCGTATCCAGTTGCTGTAACACCCCGTGGTTCATCACCGCGATGCGGGTCGCCATGGTCATGGCTTCCACCTGATCGTGTGTCACGTAAATGAAGGTGGTTTGCAGGCGCTTGTGCAGTTTGGAGATTTCTGCGCGGGTCTGGACGCGCAGTTTCGCGTCCAGGTTGGAGAGCGGCTCATCGAAGAGGAATACCTTCGGCTCGCGGACGATCGCGCGCCCCACGGCCACGCGCTGCCGCTGACCACCGGACAACTGACGCGGTTTGCGGTCGAGCAGGTTCTCGATGCCCAAAATCTCCGCCGCCTCGTGCACGCGGCGCTTGATTTCCTCTTTGGGCATCTTGCGCAGTTTCAGGCCAAAGGCCATATTGTCGAACACCGTCATGTGCGGGTACAACGCGTAGGACTGAAACACCATTGCGATGTCCCGGTCTTTCGGGGGCACATCGTTCACCACCTGATCACCGATCAGGATACGCCCCTCAGTCACCTCTTCCAGCCCGGCGAGGCAACGCAGCGCGGTCGTCTTGCCGCACCCCGACGGGCCGACGAGCACCAGGAACTCCTTGTCCTCAACGTGGATGTTCAAATCGTTCAGCGCGGTCACCTCGCCGAACTTCTTGGTCACGTGATCATACGTCACACTGGCCATGGCCTGAAATCTCCTTTCTTTTGGGTATCGTGCCCCCAATTATACTGCATCTTAAAGGGTGAGGTATCTGGTGATTACCCATAAGTCCTGAGGGGTTAGAAAACTCCGCCCCTGTAGTA